>DATAZF010000046.1:0-47928 GCA_036272235.1 Bryobacteraceae bacterium
TGCCGCAAACTGCCCATCAGGGACGTTCGTGAATGCCGCCGGATTCAGAACCTGGGTCTTGGTCACGTCAAAACAATGGCAGTTGATGTCGAGCGGGTCGGTGTGGTGGGTGCCGCTCTTGTCGTACCAATCCACGGACCAGGGACTCACTCCCGGAATCAATTGCGCCGGGCCCGGTCCGTAGCCCAGGAAATTGCTGATGGGCGCCGCGCCGGAACTGGTTGGAAGGCCCACCAAAGCCGCGCTCTGGTAGTTCAGATACCAACCCGTACCCCACCCGGACACAATGTAGCCGAGCACTTTGTTACTAAAGATACCGGAGGAAAAGCGCGGTATCTCGTACTGGGCGCTCACCCGGAGCTGGTGCGGGACGTCAAAGGCGCTGAGGTTCTTGCCCAGATTCCGGTTGAACGGATCAGGGCTGCCGGTCATAGACAGCGTCTTCGAGTAGGTGTAATTCGCATTCGCTGTCAGACCGTGGCTGAAACGCTTGGTAAATGTGAGCTGAAGCGCGTCGTACCAGCTTTTCCCGTCGGGCGCGCCCAGTGGAGCCATAACCCCGCTGTACTGAGGGTAGGGCAATAGGGCCTGGCGGACCGTCTGATTCTGCGGGAAGTTGCTATAAGGAAGGAACTGCGTGAGCCCTACGCCCGCCAGAGCCGTCTTTTGCGCCGGGGTAAGGGCCGAAATGGTCGTATTGAACGCGGTGGAGAGGGTCGGATTGCTGAGATTTGCGCCGGAGATGCCAAGGGCGGCAAGCTGCGACAGGCTCAACACGTTTACCGGAGCCAGGGCAGACTGGCCTGTGGGAGGGGCGACTACCTCCCAGGCCCCGACATTACCTATATACCCGGCTTCCACTGCTATGTCCTTGCCCAGGGTGCGCTGCACAGTGATATTCCATTGCGTCAGGCGCGCGGGGCGGCCGGTGTTTTGATCGAGTAGAGAAGGCGCGGCCACGACAAATCCAGGCCCCTGACCCGGGGCAGGATTATTCAGGTTCGGCCATGCCGCCTGCACGCTGGACGGGATCCCGTCCTTGAGCAGTCCGGCGATCTGCCCAAAAGCCGGCGTCGAGGCGAGGGCGGCATTTGATGCATAACCGGTCGCGGCGGAACTGTCGAGGGAGCCGTAAACGATGCCGGCGCCGCCGCGAATGACGGTTTTGTCATTCAACTGGTAAGCTGCGCCTAAACGCGGCCCAATCGCATACGGATAGTTTTGGGCGAAATTGCACTTGCAGTTGGCCTCATAAATCAGAGCGCCCGGCCGTCCGTTCGCCGAGGGATTCGGGGTGGTGGCGGAGAAGTCTCCATAGCGGCCGAATTGTTCTTTCTGGTAGGTGCCGTAGTCCCAGCGCAGGCCGTAGTCCACAGTTAATTTGCGATTGACCTTCCAGCTGTCCTGCAGGAAAGCGGCCGACTGGTAATTCGACGTTTGCAGGTTAGTGGGCGCGTTGATCGCGATATTCTGCGCACCGCCCAACAGGAACGAAGCGAAACCGAAGCCGGCAAAGCCCGAGTTCACCGCGGTTCCATTCAGCGATGTCTGTGTGGTGTAGTTCGAAACGTTACCGACGGTGGCGAGGGCGCCGCTGGTGCCGGTGCCGGCGAGGCCGTTGGCATATGTTGCGAAGGCGTATTCGCCGGCGGTGTACGTGAAATTGAAGTTGGGATACTTCATCTGCCGGATTTCAAAGCCGGCCTTATAGGTGTGCGAACCGTGCACCCACGTTGTGGAAGTCACGAACGAAGGACGGCGCTCCCAGAAATGCTGGTCATATTGTGGCCCCAGATTGCCCATACCGCCCTCTGCGACGTTGGGCAAGGCACCGGTGGCAATCAGCGGGAGGCCCCGGCCAGGCGAGATTGCGCCCGGTACGCCGATTGTCGTCTGGGCGTTCAGGGAATTTTCGGGTCCCAACAGGAAGTCGGAGTCGTTCCAGCCAAACGTGTAGTGCATCAGCAAAGTTGGCGTCACCGTGTGGTCCAGGTTGAGCCGGTACGTCCTGGCGGCATTCCCGGAAAATCCGGAGACAGTGATGTCATCCGGCAGACTGTCGGCTCCCGTACCGGTCCGCGGCGTGGAGGTGGAGGTCTTTTGGAAGTAAAATGCGGCGTGCAGCTTCGAGCCCAGATTCTGATCGACCTTGATGGACGGGACATAGGTTCTGCGGCTGCCGTTGTACGGCGCGAGATAATTTGATCCCGCCTGACCGGGATTAGTCGGCAGTGGAACCAGGGAGAGGATTTTCACCGCGGACGGATCGAACCTGCTGGTGGGAATGATGTTGCCGGGGAAAGGATTGCGAACCAGTTGCCCATTGGGGGCGGTGGAGGTGGTGTTGGGGTCGAAGATGGTGCCGCTTGGAATGTTGCGGCCAAGCGGATCTACATAGGGCCCGGACGCGGTTGACACCAGGCGATTTTCGGTCGCAATGAGGCTGGAAAAATCACCGTTGCGGTAAGCCTGTATAGGTACCGTGGACGGCGTGGTGGTATTGAGCAGATTCTGTAAGAATTCTTCGTAGCTGAAGAAGAAGAACGTCCGGTTCCTGCCGTTGTAGACTTTGGGGATCCAGACGGGACCGCCGACCGTGAAGCCGTAGTCGTTCTGGTGAATCGCGTTTTTCACTCCCAGGTAGGCCGGAGTAGCGTTCAGGGCGGTATTCACGAGGTAGTCATAGGCGGTGCCGTGAAGATCGTTGGTGCCGCTCTTGGTGACTACGTTCACCACAGCTCCCAGGCCGGCCCCAAACTCCGGGGCGAAACTGCTGGTCACGATATTGACTTCCTGAACTGCCTCCGACGAGGACTGCGTCTCCATGGTGGCTCCCCCAAGGCGTGAGCTGGTGGGGTTCATGGTGCTGCCATCCAGTCGAGTCGTCAGGGAATTGTTCGGCGTGCCGTTGATAACGGTTTGGGTGACGGCGTTGCCGCTCCCGCCTCCGGGGCAGGTCGAGCTATTGCAATACTGCACTCCAGGCAGCAGGCGCGAAGCGGAAAAATAGTCGCGGACACCGTCATTGGTTGCGCCCACTGTGAGAAGCGGCAGGTCGGCCAGTTGCTTCACCGTGAAGTTGCCCGACACCTCGGCGCTTTCCGTTTGCAACAGGGAAGTCTCGGCGGATACGGTCACAGATTCGGTGGACTGGCCCACCTGAAGCGTGATGTCTTCGCCAATGGTCTGTCCCGCGGCCAAATGGAGGTTGGTGTGAGTGTATTTCTTGAAACCCGATACGGTGACGGAGAGTTCGTAGTCGCCCACCGGTAGCTGCGTGACAGTGTAGTTTCCAGTGCTGGAGCTGGCCCCCTGGAAGGTCGTTCCGGTGTCCGAACTGCGGACCACGACAGGAGCATTCGCGACATGAGCCCCGCTTGGGTCGGTTATGGTTCCAGTGATCGTGGCCAGGCCCGTTTGGCCAAAGCCGACAGATGCGCACAACAAAAAAAATATAGATAGCAGCAAGACTCGTCTCATTTAGGTTCCCTTTTCACGAAGTTCACTTCTCAATCAAAGCTGAACGGTCGCCCGGTATGAACGGATACTCGTACTCCGCGGGGCTACCGCGACGACCCCCAAGGCGTTTTGCAGCCTTGGTTGTGGATTCTATCACACGTTTTGCATGCATTACGTAAAACCAAGGCGGAACGATCGCCCGGTCATGAACGGATATTCAATACTCCGCGGGCCTACCCGCGACGACCCGCAAGGCGATTTGCAGCCTCGGTCGTGGATTCCATCACACGTTTTGCATGCATTCCGTGAGACGAGAGGGGGGCAATGGTAAGTCCGCTAGACCTGGCGGACCTGACGAGGTTGAACGAAGTCCTGGGCGAGCAGGAAGCGCTGGAGCACAGACTGAAAGAATACCGCTCAGCGCTGAACCGTTTCGATCTCTAGCGGGGAGCTATTCGAATTTCAAACAGGTCGCAGCCTCTTGCTCAATCCGCTATTGAAAAGCAAACCACTCCCGGCGCTTTCGCCCATATATGCTCTGGCGCGCGACACTCTCCGCCTGGACTCGCCGGAATGCGCCTGTGTGGATGGTGCCGCATCCACTACAGATCGGACGGCGGCGGGATTGATCCAGACCGCAGGATGAGCATTGCCAGTGCTTCATGTTGACCAGCATAATACCTATAGGAGAGATCCAAGATTGAAGTTTACTTTCCGCCCAGTAATGAACCATGAGTGACAACGATTTGCAATCGGCATTGCGTTCGATGCGTGACGATTGGGACAGCCGCGCAAGAGAGAATGCCCGGCATTACATAGCGACCTTGCGCGATGAGTGGGACGATGAAACGTTTTTCGCATCTGGCGAACAGGAACTCGCGAATCAGGTCCTGAATGACATGGGCAATATTTGCCAAGGCCGGGAACCAGGTTCAATGCGTGTGTTGGAAATCGGGTGCGGTGCGGCAAGGGTTACGCGAGCACTTGCCCGTGTATTCGGCGAAGTTCATGCGGTGGATATCAGCAGCGAAATGATCGCTAGAGCACGCGCTGCGCTGTCCACCCAGCCCAATGCATTCGTGTATCTGGGCAATGGGATGGATTTGTCTGTGATTCCCAACGTGCCGTTTGATTTTGTTTTCTCACGCTACGTTTTCCAGCACATACCCATCCTGAACATCATCGAGAATTACTTCAAAGAGGTTGCGCGCTTGCTACGTCCGGGCGCGCTGTTCAAAGTGCAGGTGCAAGGTCGTCCGGTACAGGATTCTGTTCCCCCCGGTAACGCAGTGGCGACGATGCCGGAGCCCACTCCAGAGCTTCCATTTTTTTGGAAGTTGACCGGAAGAATACCCCTGGCGGTCCGGAAGAAACTTCTCCGCCCTCTGCGTGGATTATTGACGCGCGAAGCTGCTGAAGCGCCCACCGATGTTACAGCGTCATCCGTTTTACCCATAAACACGTGGGTCGGCGCAATGCTGACGCCCCAGAACACGAAAAACCTATGTGACGAATCTGGTTTTGAGCTGCGATATCAACGGGGCGCGGGCGAAGTAGAGTACTGGCTGTGGTGTTTTAAAAAGTGAAGCACGTCGCGCGCCGCGCCTAACCTGCACTCTCTGGCAGCAAGTTTGAACTCGCGTCACCCTGCAACCCCCTGCGCCGAATGCAAGCTGCTTTGGGACTGACTTTACCGTGAATTGTTCAGGTTCCACAAGGGCAACGACTACAAGCATGCCTGCGCACGGCGGCTCGTTCAGCGTAAAGGGCTCCACCTTCGCTCTTGAGCTACCCGATGGCCGTGTGGCAGTCGTGAATTGCGATAGCAAATTTGCCGAACACATGGCAGGACCAGCCGGAAATCACCGCAGTTGCCGCGCGCCGCTCGTCGATGAGATTCAGGTGGAGTTTTCTGGCGACAACGCCAAGTTGACGTGGCCAGTCAGCATCGACGGAAAGAAGCTGCAATCTGAGACGTACAAGATTCTTGGTGTAGTCAAAAAATAACCTTACCGGCGCGAGATCGCAAGCATGAGTCTAAGTGGATTTCCAGTGGAGGGTCAACCCGACCCGAATCTTTGACGTAACGCTCTATCGACAGCGCTGGGCGTTCGACCCCCGGCGTACAACCCTTGGACATTTAAACGGTCTCCGGCATTTTGTGACGTGGATTGTGACGCAACCGGCTGGATTCTGGCCCGACGTGCATGCCTTCGCATCGGTGTGAATCACTGCCCAGCATTGCTGGACTTTGATGCTAAGGCCAGCGAGACCCCTATGGATAAAGGGGCTCGCTGGCGTTCAAGATCAGCGCTGAACAGCCATGCAAAACAGGCAATGACAATTCACACGCAGGAGGTCCGGAGTTCGAGTCCCTGCGCGCCCACCGCCCACCGACACTTTCAATAGATTCAGGCCCTGGACCGGACTCAGCCGCTGCTGCCCATGCCAGACACGCAAGGGCTGTGATTGTGGGTCCCCGGCAACCCTGTCTTCGGAATCTTTGGGGGTCGGCGACAGCAAAATCGACGTCTTCTGGGGCACTGCCGCGGAATTCTTCTGCGCGCTGAAGGCGGGCGGATGGACAAGACCCCTGCGCCCGCTGTCGCGTGGCCGCAAAGGGCGCCCTGAGATGATGCCCGAACGTTGTGCCGGAAGGCACCTGGTGACAGTAATGGATATTGTCGTCGGTTGTCTGATGGAAAACCCGCTAACCTTTACTCGGCTCGTCTGTCGGACCAGGGGCAGGCCCGAAGTTCCGGCGGGTTTATTTTCCCGGGTTGGCCGAAACTGCTGCAACCTGAATCCCCTTCGCTTTCATCAGCGATTCCAGTAATTGCACAGTTTTCGGGAAGGCATCCGGACCGCCGCGAACACCGCCGGCTCCGCGCGCGGTGTCGAGAGGCGTGCGGCCGCTGGCGTCCTTCGCAGTCAGGTCGGCGCCGTTGGAAACGAGGAATTCGATGAACTTATCGAAGCCGTGTTCGGCGGCGCCGTGCAGCGGGGTCTGGTTCGGAACAGCTTGCGCGCTGGGCATTTGACTGCCGCGCCGGAAGCTCCGTGCGACGCCCCCCGTGACACTGTTACCGGCAGCGAAATTGGTCGCGGCAGGAGCGGCAGCGGGCGCTCCGCCACGTCCACCGCCGCGGCCTAAACCTGCGGCATTGCGGTCCAGAAGGTCGCGGGCGTTTACGTCGGCACCGCCTTTGATCAGGAGAGCCATCGTTGCGAGCACGCCTTCGTCGGTACGATTGCGTCCGCGGGTGACGCGCGTACCGTAATCGACGCCGGCCGCGGCCATCAACGGGGTGATGTTTTCCTTGCTCGGCAAATCGACCAGCGCCTTATACTCCAGCAGCAGCGCGACGAACCTGGCATCGCCGCCACGCGCCGCGCGCAAGAGAGGCGTGGCGCCCTGGGCGAGCATGGCGTCGCCGCCACGATCCTGCGGGACATCGCGATATGGCGGACGCCGCTTCAGCTGAATGTTCGGATTCGCGCCCTTTTCGAGCATCATGCGCGCGACATCGACCGCGGTGAGCTTGTCCGGACTCGGGAGAACCGCGACCGCGCCGTTTCCTTTCGTCGGCAGCGTGCTGACGTCGGCTGCCATATAGACTGGCGACCGGCCGAAGAGATCCCACTTGTCCAGATCGGCCCCCTTGCCATTAACACCGGTGACAAGCACCGCAGCCGTGTCGAAGTGCAGATTCTCCAGCGCAAGAAGCAGCGGCGTCTCGCGATCCGGATCTTCGGAATCGGGATCGGCGCCGGCGGCCAACAGGTTCTGAACGCACGCCACGCAACCCTCACGCGCCGCGTAGTGCAGCGGAGTAAAGCCGCCCTTGTTCAAGTCCTTCGGACGAGGTTCCGCGATGACCTTACGCTCCCACTGATTGACCTTGCCGTGATCGTTCAGGTTCGCGTCCTTCGACGCGAGGTACTTCACCATTTCGGTCTGGCATCCCGCGGCCGCCCACATGAGCGCGGATTGTCCGCCCCACGTTTCTTTTGCGTTTATGTCTGCTCCCGCCGCAAGCAGCACTTTTGCCGCGCCAACCTCGCCGCTTCGTGCGGCGGCCATCAGCGGGGTTTCGCCGTTAAGGTTTCTGAAATTGGGATCGGCGCCGGCTTTGAGCAGCGCGTCAATCACCGGCGCCGCGCCGATAATCGCGGCTTCGGTGAGGGCAGACGTGCCGAACTGGTTCTTCATTTTGACATTCGCGCCGGCCTTGATCAGGGCACGAACCAGTTCGAGGTCGTTGTTCGCAGCCGCATACATGATGGCGGTGCTCCCGTCAGGGCCAGCGGCGTTAACGTTTGAGCCCCCGGCGTTCGCGAGGCGCATGGCCGCAGCGTGGTCGCCGGATTCCGCCGCGCCCGGCAGCGTCATCTCGGCGGCCACCGTTAGGGAGGCAGCCGCCATCATGACTACAATTGCGGATGTAAACGCGCGCATTGCCTGAACCTCCAAGCTCCTGAACCTCTAAACTTCGGAGAGGCCTTCGGTGCCGTCGCCGATGGATTTCACCGGAATTTCATTGCGCTGGAGCAGCGTAAGCAGCAGCTCGCCGTGACGCGAATCCTGAGGATACTTCAGGTGCTGGCCACCTTTGATCTTTCCGTTCGCATGTCCCAGGATCACGGATGGGAGCGGATCGTTGTTGTGGCGTTGACTGTTGCTCATATCGCTGCCAAACAGAATCGTGGAATGATCGAGCACGGTGCCGCTGCCTTCCTTCGCGGCCTCGATCTTCTTGATGAAACCGGCTAACTCCTGCGTGTGGTATTGCTGAATCTGCACCAGCTTGTCCATCTTCTGCGGGTTTTCGCCGTGATGCGACAGCGGATGGAACGCCTCGGCAACGCCCAGGTTGGTGTAGGTGCGCATGTCCGCTTCGTGAGCCAGCGATATTGTGATCACGCGCGTGATGTCAGCCTGGAAGGCAAGGGCCATCAGGTCGAACATCAACTTGAAATACTCCGTCAGATCGTTCGGCGTGCCGATCGGCGCATCCGGAATACTCAAGTCGCTGTTGTGCGCCTTCTCAGCCATCTGCACGCGCCGCTCGATCTCGCGAACGGAGTCGAGATAGTCGCCGACGACGACGCGGTCCTTCACGCCGAGGCTGGCCTGCAGGCTCTGTGCCTGAGCCTGCACGCGATCCAGAATGCTGCCGGTTTCCGTAAGAATCCGGGCGCGATCCTGATCGGTATCGCCCTGTCCGAAGAGCTTCTGGAAGACCGCGCGCGGGTTGCTTTCCTGCGGCAACGATTGAGTCGGCGTGCGCCAGGCGAGCCGGGCGCTGAACTGACCGACGGCGAGTTCGAGCGACGGGAGACGCGTATCCTGGCCAACATAACGGACGGCGATCTGGTCAGCGCTTACGCCGGAGTCCGGACCAGCTTTCCCGAAATCAAAAGGTTTTACCGCGGTAAGCCAGCCTTGCTCGATGTAGGCGTGGGGTTCGGGTGTTTCCGCAGGCTTGTTGCGCAGGCCGGAAACGATGGTCAGATGCTGGCGGAACGGCTCGAGCGGCTTCAGGATCGGCGACATGGTGTAATTCGTCCCGGTCTCCTTCGGCGACCAGCGATCCATGATCGCGCCCATGGGAAAGCTCACAAACGCAAAACGTTTCGGTGTCTTCCCGGCCGGAGTGTCCGCCCAGGCGGTAGCGGCGGGAATCATGGATTCCAGGAGCGGCAGCCCAATAGTGGCTCCAATTCCCTTCAAAGCCGTGCGACGTGCAACGCGTTTTTTGGTTATGAACATAGCGCAGTCTCCTTTCCTATTTTTTGGCAGTCTGCAGCGGCGCAGACTCCGGTACGCGGCGCATCCTGAATTGTTCGCTCTGTACGACCGCCTGAACGATGGCCGAGAATCTGTAATCCGACGCATGCGTGTCACGCACGATCCCGCGAACAGTCGGCATGTCGTAGTACTCGTGCGTACGACCCATCGAGTACGTCAAAAGGTTCTCGACAAATGTCTGTACGAATTGGTCGGGGCGCCGCAGCAGCGCCTTGCGGAGATCGTCGGGTCCGTTGATTTTCGTGCCGTCGGGCAACTCGCCGACAGAATCGATGCCTGTGCCCGCGAAACGGTCCTTGTCTCTCCACATTCCGGTTGCGTCGAAGTTCTCGAGCGCGAAGCCGAGCGGGTCCATGACCGAGTGGCATACCGAACACGTCGGGTTCGCGCGATGCTTCGCCATCAACTCGCGGACAGTAAGCGCTTTGGTGGTGCCAATATCCTTGTCGTCAAGCGTTGGGACGTTGGGCGGCGGGTTGGCCGGCGGAACGCCCTCAAGGTTACTGAGGATGAACTTTCCACGCAGCACGGGGGACGTGCGGTTCGGATACGCGGCCGCCATCAGGATGGCGCCCTTGCCCAGTAAACCCCATCGCGCGGAGTCTTTCAGCTCGACCCGGCGGAACTCATCCCCTTTCACATCGGTGATGCCGTACTGCAGCGCGAGGCGCTCATTAAGGAACGTATGGTTCGCGCGCAGCAAGTCCAACACGCTGCGGTCTTCACGGAAAATGCTGTCGGCAAACAGCGCCAACTCGGTGCGGAAATCCTGACGCGGGTCCATGCGGCCCGAGGCGCCCGGGAAGACGTCGCGATCCGGAACGATCGCGTCGAGACGCTCCATGTCGAGCCACTGAAACACAAAATTACTCGCCAGCGTCCCCGATCGCGAATCGGCCAGCATGCGCCGGACCTGTTTGCCGAGCGTAGCCGGATCGCTGAGTTTGTTTTTGGCGGCGAGATCGAGCAGCTCGTTGTCGGGAATCGAATTCCACAGGAAGAACGAAAGCTGCGACGCCAGCTCGGTATCCGTGATCGCGTACTTCTCGCCCGGCTTCAACCCCGCGGGGATGCGGTCGCCGCGATACAGAAAGTATGGGTTCGCCAGCATTCCTGTGATGCCGGAGCGAATGCCCGACTCGAATGCTGAACGGCTCTGGCCGGCTGCCTTTACTCCATCGGCATAGTACTGCATGAGATCCGCGATGTCTTCATTCGTCACCGGGCGGCGATAAGCGCGTCTGGCGAGAGTCGAAAAAATTTCCCGCGCGCATGCTTCAGGTGTTTTGGTCGTGTCCTTTGACGGATTGCAGATGAGGATGCGGTCGCGGCTGGGCGTGGAACCGAGACCTGTCACATTGAAGGGGCCCTGAAGCTGGAACGAGTTCACACGGTACAAACGATCCTGCCCGCCGCCGAGCGTTGACGCCTGCAGCTGGTCGTCGGATTGGGCGAAACTCTGGCGGCGGAAAGTAACACCAATCCTGTGGGGTCCGGCCGTGGTCTGGAACTTGATATTCTTCAGGCGGGCATTTACCCGATCCAAAGCACCGTTCATCACCTGATCGAAAAATTTGGTGTCTTCTTCGCCGCCCACCACGGTCTCATAGACAACCTTGTTGTCGACTGTCACCACCACCGGGTTCTCATATTCCAGTTGACTCCCCCAGAGGCCGTTGGCCATGTCGGCGATGTTGATGTGGTATTCGCCGCCGGCGGGAAGGTCCACTTTCGCGAGAATGCCGCCCCGCGTCCCGAGAGGCAATCCCGGAACGTGTGTGAGTTGGTTGCCGGGAGCGGCCCGGAAGGTCCAGCCGGTCGGGCGAGCATCGCGCTCGCCGAGCGCCGTCAGCGCGACGTCACGGGCGGCAAGGACGTATTGCTCAATAAAGGAAGGCGAAACCTGCAGGGCGGACGCGATGTTGTCGAAGCCCTGCGCAGTATCGTCCGGCGGCAGCAAAGCAGCGCTGTCGATATCGACCAGAAGCAGATCGTGGACGGCGTTTTCGTACTCCTTGCGATTCAAACGGTGCAACACGACTTTATCGGAGATGTGCGCCTCTTCAGGAACTTTGTCGAGGGAACCTTCGAGCCACGCGACCAGCGAATCGACAGCCTTGCCGTCCGGCTGCTTAGCGCCCGGAGGCGGCATAACCCGGCCGCGCAGCTTGCGCACTGCCTTCTCAAAACGTTCCGGATCTTTGGCGATGGTCGCGGCCGTTACCCCGTCGAAGCTGATACCGGCCACCTTGATTTTGTCATTGTGGCAGCCCGTACAGTATTGCTTCATTGTGGCCAGTTGCGCGTCGGCCGAAACCGGCGCCACGGTTGCCGGCGCAGCCGTCAGTATGCCGGCGAAGCTGAAAACGGCGATCAAACATGTGGCGCGGATACACGTGCCCGCCGTGCCGAGGCTCCCCTCTACACTTGTTGCGCGCGAAGAGAGCGTCGGCATAAGTGCCGGGAAACTGGAACAGTTAAAATGTCGCGGCATTTTCACATGAGTCCTTAAGCGTCCGGTGAAAGGTAGGCCCACAGGCTCTCGAAAGAGCGGCGAATGAATTCATCGGGGCTACCCATTTTTGCTTCGTATTCTTTTGCCGGTTTGGCCTCGACACCTTCGGCAGGGCTGTGCCCTTTGTTCAGCATCTGATTCAGACGATCATAGATGGTGCCGTACATGTCGATCTGCGCGGCGATATCAGTAAAGCTGAGTACGGGGCCGTGCGCGGGAACGATCTTTGTATCTTTGTTCGCGACCGTTTGTATGCGTTGCAGGCCGCCGACAATCCCGCCGATCCAGCCACCGGTCCACCAATCGACCACAGGCCAGCCTTGTCCGTATGCGGCGCCGCCCACCGCAAGGATGTTCTGCTCCGGGAAGTAGACATATAGATCGCCATCCGTATGCGCCGCGTCGGAGATGTATCCGTAACGGATTTGGGAAGAGGCGATTCCGGAATCGAGAGAGCCCTTGTCGTAGAAGGTCTTGTTGGGTTGGGCGACTTTGGGAAGCTTCTTGAATTTCTGCCCGCTCCAGGGCCAGATGATGTTTTGCTGCAGCCAGAGGCGCGTGTTCTCCTGGGCAATAATCGTGGCGCCGGCTGTACCGAGTTTCTCGTTGGAACCGGTCTGCTCAGGGTGCCAATGCGTGTTGAAGATCGTGTGAATCTTGCCGCTGCCATTGGGGAGCGCGGCGACCGCCCTCGCGAGCAGGTCCGCGTTCTCAGCCAACCCGCCGTCAACCAGAACAACGCCGTCGGCGCCAGTACGGGCGACCACGTTGCCACCTGCTCCGCTCAGCACGTATAGGTTCTCGCCCAGCTGCGTATTGGTGATTTTGGGGGCTTGCCCGAAAATGCGAGGGCCGGCTGCGGCTGCCGCAGCGGCTGTCAAGAACGTCCTGCGCGTCGCACCAAACATACTGAACGCGGCTTGAGTATATTCCTGCCAAAGCCCAATGGCAAGAAATAGACTGTCAAATTCTAATCCAACAGCAAGATAACGCGAGATGACGCATTCGCGGCAGCGAAGGTTACCGAAGGCAGTGCAAGGGTTCGTTGGTTGCTGCACTGTGTTCAAGATGGCGGGAAGAAAGCGACACGGCTGTTGGGCCAAACCTGAAAACAGTGAGATGAAAAAGGCGGGTTTTAGGCGGCTTCACGCGGGCCGACATCGAACAATCGGGCGGATTTTGCGAGGGCGTCGGCACGAAACGGGCATACGACCCCAGCTGGGTTGCACTGTAGCCGGGTTGTTGTCGCCAATCGGCTGCAAGCGGATATTAATCCGGCATTGTGGAGCTGGACGACGCGGTCCTGTCGAATTGAGCAGCTATGGGCATCCAATGAGACAATGCGCCGCTGTTTTCCAGTCTGGCCGGCGGCAATTCTATAAGGCTCCGGAAGTGAACACGCCGCGCGCCGTGACAGGCGCGCCGCTCGATGTCTCTCGCGACTATCAGAATGTAAAACGCGCCACAAGCTGGCCCTGACGCGGCGGCGGTGTAGCAAGCGAGCTCGAGCTGCCTGCCGCGGGATTGGTGCCACCCCCGCCTCCGGGTGCGGTGTTAATGTATCCAAACCCCGCTGTGGTTTGGCTTCCGCTTTTGGTCTGGGGCGCGAAAGCGTTCGTACTGGTCGGGGCGTTCAAACCCGTGCGGTTGAAGACATTGGTGAACTCGGCGCGAATCTGCAAGCTGACGCCCTCCCTGATTTGGAATGTCCGGGCGAAGCTCACATTCTCACCAGGATGGCGTTGCTGCCGATAATCGGTGTAGTAGGCGGAAGCAGTGCCATACTGGCCCGGTGGAGGATTGACCCATGCCGCCGGATTCAGTACGAAGGTCGTGTTGGGGTCGAAACAGTGGCAATTGAGATTCTGCGTAAACAGCGGGACACCCGGCACCCGGTCTACGGTGGTGTTTTGTTCGGTATAAGCAGCAAGGCCCGTCGTAGCTGACGGAACTTTGATTAGAAGACCGCTTGCGTAATGCAAGACGGTGCCCAGCGTCCAGTCGCGGGCAAGCCACGATACATACTTGTTCCCCAGAAATCCGTTCCCGGTCAGTCTTGGCGTGACATAACTCCCGGAGACGATCAGAACCTGGGGTTGATCGTAACCGGAAAAGGTCTTTTGATTTGCCCGGTTGAACACGTTGTTGATGACGGGAGTTGTAGGTGAAGCATAGTTATTGTCGTCTTCAGCGCCTGAGGTCATGCTCTTGGACCAGGTGTAAGTAACCAGACCTGTGAGCCCGTGCGAAAAGCGTTTGGTCAGCTTCGCCTGCATTGAGTTGTACCAGGTGTCACCCAACGGGGTCCAGTGTTGAACGATCCCGGTGTACTCCGGAAATTGCCGCAACGTCTGGGCCACAGTAAGGCCAGTTGGAAACCCCGGGTAGGGCGGAGTGGCGAAACTACAGGTGCTTGAACCGCCCGGACGGGCCGGCGTGGTTTGTGCGCCGTTTGAAACAACGGCCGGCGTGCAGGGGTAAGTGCGGGAGGCGGCTATGGAAGAAGTGAGCGGGGCGGACAGAAGCGATAAGTCAGCAGGATTGTTCCAGCTCAGTCCATACGCTGCCAGAGTGTTGGGGTCGATCGCGTTCGACGCCTGCGGAGTTAAAGTATTTGCCGACCACCACGCTCCGCGGTTCCCGACATAGGATGCTTCCACCACAAGATCTTTCGAGAGTTCCCGCTGAAACCCGGCGGTCCATTGCAATATTCTTGCCGGCCGGCCGGCGTTCGGATCTATCTCATTCGTCGGATTACCGACCGTTCCCGGCAGGGGTTGCTGTCCCGCATAGAAATCCGGAAAACTGATCTGGTAGGGCAGGCCTTGTGCCAAGGTAAACGGAGGAACCCCATAAGCGGGGCCGGCAAAAGGTTTCACCGAGCCGGCATTACCCAGTGTGGATGCGTCGTCGGGCGTTTTCGCATATGAGACGCCCACGCCGGCGCGAAACACAGTCTTGGGGAAAACCTGATAGGCGAGACCCAACCGCGGCCCGAACGCAAACGGATAGTTATGCGCGAAGCTGCAGTGACACGTGGACTCAAAAATGATGCCTCCAGGCTCGCCCCCGGCCGCGGGGTTTGGCGTATTGACGCCGACCTCGAACATATACCCGTTGTGTTCTTTGTCGTATGTTTGAAAATCGTAGCGTAAGCCGTAATCGATGGTCAGCTTACGGGTCACTTTCCAGCTGTCCTGCACAAACCCAGCCAGCGAATGGCTCCCCACCCGTTCCGCGGCAGGAACGCTGTCATATCCCGTGTTGGGTGCGCCGATGAGAAAACTGGCATAGGAGAATCCCACTGTACTTGCAAGTGTGACCCCGTTAAGAGAGGGAAGCCCCGTCTGAGTGGGGCTGAAGAGCATATAACCTGACGAGTATGTCTTGTTATCGGCAACGTATCCATTGATAATTACTTCGCCGCCCGCTTTGTAAGTATGGTTGTTGTGGACCCAGGTGAGGGAGACGGTCGAGGTAGGCTTTACGCTTTTTGAGTTGGAATTGCCCGCCGTACCAACGTTGGCCATCCCGCCCTGCGCCCCACTTAGTGCTGAAAAGTAGGGGAATTCGTTGTAGTTGGTCCCCTTGAAGCCAATTGTCGAATTATCAAAGGCCCCCACGGTGGGAGTACTGATGGCACGGACAACGCCGCCGCCGAAATGAAGCAACAGGGTAGGCGTAATGATGTAATCAAGGTTTAAACGAACCGTATTCGCACTGCTGTTTGAGCCGCCGTTGCTTCCGAGGGGAAAAGGGAGGGCTGTGTTATTCGGAGATCCCGTTTTTGTCTCCGACCAGTATCCGGACAGCTTCAAATTTGAGCTGAACGAATGGTCGATCTTGACCGAAGGGATAGTCGAGACTCTTGGGTTCGCATATGTGTCGAGAAAGTTATTGATCAAACCAGAGCTGGTCGGCAATGGAAACAGGGCCTGGACTTTCAACGCCACTGCATCCTGCTGCGAAAGTGGAATGGTATTGTTCGGGAACGGGTTCGTGTAAGTCACACCGTTTTGGACAAATGCCGTGCTCGGGTCGTAGATTGTGTTTGCAATGATGGGACGCCCCAGCCCGTCGGTCCCAAGATTGCCGGCAGGTCCTGTTATCAATGCCTGACTGAAGTTACCCTGACGGTAGGCCAGCGTCGGAACGGTGATTGGAAGGTTGTTTGTGACCACCGTCTCTCGAAACTGTTCAAAGTTAAAGAAGAAGAAAGTCTTGTCATGGCCGTTATACACCTTCGGGATAAGGACCGGACCACCCAGGCTGAAACCGTAATCGTTGCGCCGTTGTTCAGGCCGCAACAGACCTCCGTTTCCGTTATTGGTAAATGGGTATCCGGCGTTCAGGAATTCGTTGACGAAGTAGTCATATCCGCTGCCATGAAACCTGTTGGTCCCGGACTTCATGGTGACGTTAAAGAGACCTCCGCCGGCTTGTCCGTATTCCGCGGCGAAATTACTGGTCTGAACAGCGAACTCCTGCACCGCTTCCACACTGGGCTCGGTTTGGGAGTATCCCCCGTTGGTAGACACGTTGGTTGCGTCCTGGCCTTCGACACGGAGCGACGCGGAATTCCCCTCCATACCGTTCACCCGCAGGGATTGGTCCGGGTTCCAATAAGCGCCAGGCATGAGTTGGGTTACGGAGAACGCGCTCCGAATGCCGGCGGAGCCCACAGCGGCCGAGCCAATCCCCAGCACCGGCAGGTTGTCCATTGTCTCCGAACTGATGTTGTGGCTCATTTCGCCGCTTTCGGTCTTCAGCAAAGGAGCCGAGTCAGTGACAGTGACCGACTCGGTATTCGATCCCAGCGAAAGGGTAATGTCCACGCGCAATGTTTGTTCCACCGGAACAATCAGGTTTGGCCGTATGTATCTTTTGAACCCTGGCGCAATGACCGACATGGTGTAGGTACCGGTGGGCACCTGCACTACGTAGTTGCCAGTGGCCGAGCTTCCCACCTGATACTTCGCCCCGTTTTCCACATTAGCGACTTCTATCGGAGCTCCGGAAATCACGAGACCACCTGGGTCGGTAATTGTACCGGTAATTGTCCCCCTGTCGCTTTGAGCAAACAGGGCAGAGGAGAGACAAAGCAAGCCAACTGCGATCAGCGCCGAACGCATCTGGACAACCTTTCTGTTCTCAACACGCGGCCATTCAAACACCGGAAGCAAGTTAAGACCAACGGGATTATATAGGAGGCTGGTAATAGCGTCAAGCCTGATGACAATAAATGTTTTTGACGGCCATGGAAAAGCAAACACGGCTTCTGTTTGGGATAGAATTGGGGCCGTGCGTCGGCGCGGTTGGCTTGCTGGTGTCGTTCTGGGCATGGCCCTGGCCGGCCTTACCATTGTGTGGCGCGTGCACTTTGTAGCCGCTCCCGTGCCCGGCGCGCTTCAACGAGCCGGCGTCAGTGCCCGGTACGTGGATCCTGCACTGTGCGCCCAATGCCATCCGAAAGTGTGGGAAACATACCGGCGTACCGGCATGGCCCGATCATTTTACCGTCCGACGGCCGAAACGACCGCCGGAAATGACACGAAGACCATTACTTTTAATCACAAAGCATCGGAAAGTTACTTTACGATGCTGGAGCGGGACGGCCGATTTTACCAGGGCAGATATCAGATCGGCTTCGATGGAAAAGAAACGAACATAATTGAAAAACAAATCGACTACATCGTAGGCTCTGGCAATCACGTGCGGACCTACTTACATCGCACCAGCCGCGACACGCTCGTGGAGCTTCCCCTGGCCTGGTACGCGGAAAAGGGGGGCTCCTGGGCAATGAATGCGGGCTATGACCGGCCGGACCATGCTGGCTTCAGCCGCCAGGTGAGCTACGGCTGCATATTCTGCCACAACGGGATCGCCGGGATCCCATCCGGGAGCAGCGAGCCTGGAGCGGAACCGGTGTTTCCCGGCAAGCTTTCGGAAGGAATCGATTGCCAACGCTGCCACGGCCCGGGAAGCCTGCATGTAACGACGGCGCAAACCCCCGGCGCCAATTTGAACAACATCCGCAAGACCATAACAAACCCCGCACGGCTCAATGCGGAAAGACAGCTGGAGTTGTGCATGCAATGCCACCTTGAGACCACGAGCCTTCGGCTGCCCGCTTCCATTGTGCGCTTCGACAGAGGTCCTTTCTCATATAAGCCCGGTGAGCCGCTGGCGGATTTTATTCTCCACTTTGATCGGGCTCCCGCCAAAGACCGCGGCGACAAATTCGAGATCGCCGGCGCAGCTTACAGGCTGCGGCAGTCTGCTTGTTTTGAAAAGAGCGGCGGCGCCCTGCTTTGCACTACTTGTCATGACCCGCACGATATCCGGCGCGGCGAAGAGGCGGCCGACCACTATACGAAGGTGTGCCGTCAATGTCACGGCGCTCCTTTCGATCGGGTGGTTGCATCCGGGAGTCATACACCATCGAGCGACTGCGTCGGATGCCACATGCCCAAACGCCGAACGGACGACGCGGTCCACGTCGTAATCACGGATCACTACATCCAGCGCCGCAAGCCGCAGCGGGATCTGCTGGCTCCGATTCAGGAACGGCGCGAGGCCGATGACAACGCCTACCATGGCGCGGTCGTGTTGTACTACCCGAAAAATCTTCCCAACGGCCCGGATCGCGAATTGTACAGCGCCGTCGCGCAGGTAAGCCAGGACAGCAACCTGGCCGATGGAATCCAGGAACTGACCGCGGCCATCGGGAAATACCATCCTGACCGCATGGAATATTATCTGCAGCTCGGTGACGCATGGAGAGACAGCGGCCAGCCGGCGAGGGCCCTGCCGTGGTACGAAGAAGCGGTAAAGCGCAAGCCGGATTCGGCGCTTGCGCTCCAAAGGCTTGGCTTCAGCCTGAGATCCTCGGGCCAGCTTGTGCGGGCCGTCGCGATTCTAAAACGAGCCCTCGAAGTCTCACCTGGAGACGCCGCCACCTGGCACCAACTGGGTCTGGTCTACCTGGCGCAGGGTTTAAGATCCGACGCTGTTACGGTCTTCGAAAAAGCCATCGCGTTCGATCCGGACATGTCTGAGGCTTATAACAGCCTGGGCGGAGTAAAGCTCGAGAGCGGAGATCTGCCGCGCGCCATAGCGGCCTTTCGAGAGGCGATTCGAATTCGGCCGGATTACTCCGAAGCGCGCAGCAATCTGGGTAACGCGCTCTCATCAGCTGGAAATTTCCCCGAGGCACGCTACCAATTCGAGGCGGCCCTTCGGTTTAAACCAGACTATGCCGCGGGGCAATATAACTATGGCCTGGCGTTGGCCCGTGTGAACCGCCTGGACGAGGCGCAACGCCAAATGGAGGGGGCGTTGAAATCCGATCCCGGCATCGCGGAAGCCCATGATCTGCTGGGCAATCTCCTTTTGGCCAGAGGAAAGGTGCAATCCGCCCTCGATCAATACCGGGAGGCCATACGCATCCGGCCGGACTACGGGCGCGCTCAACTCGACATCGGCGAGGCCCTTGCCGATTCAGGAGATGCCGCCACCGCGATTCCGTACCTCAAAAAAGCTGCCGATAGTACACTTCAGGCCGTGCGCGAGGAAGCATTGGAAGCGCTCCAACAACTTGAGAAACGCCATTAGCCCCAAATTTGCCGATTTGCTGTTATCCGGGGAAAGATCGCAGACGTTGATGTTCAGCCCGGTTTCGAGCAGCCAGTTCTGCAGTTCCCTTTTCCAAAGCCTGACGCGGGACCAGTTACTTCCGCCTGAGTCCGCCGTTGATCAGCAGTTCGGTGTCAAGGGGACGGAAGTCATTTCTTGTGTAATCAAGGAGTCAGGGGATTCGGCCTGATTCACACACAGGAGGTCCGGGGGTTCGAGTCCTGCGCGCCCACCATTTCCCCATTCATTCCAAAAGATTTACAAATTCGCCCTGTTTTGGTGTGCCAGGAGTGTGCCGATTTGCTTTTCCGTTGGCTGCTCGCCGATGTAGCCTTCGAGCTTCCTGGCAGCCTGTTTCAAGTCCGGTCAGAGACGATATCGCAGGGACCATAAACGGACTCCGTACGGTGCCGGGGAGGCTCATTGCGATGTCGCGCGGGAATCCAGCGCGTTCCTATTGCGGACGGTTCTGTGGAGCGCATGCCGTACGGTTCGTCACGCCCATCTGCTTCTTCCGGCCCGCACATACCGACGGACGGTGGACTCCGCCACCGGGTGATCCCGCATCTCTGCCTGAATCCCCGGCCAGATTCTCCAAGCCGTATGAGGCAGCCAGGAACCTGGAGTTCGGTCCGTCCCGAAACGGGTACGATATTACAAGGAATATGCGTTCATCACTCATCGGTGTCGAAACAGAGCAGGCGGACTCGATAGCGAAGGCCGTCATTGAAGCACTGGAAGCCTGCAATATTGCCGAATCCCGGGTGGAACTGGCCGGACACACCGAGGAAGACGGATCTCACGTCGTATCAATCGGGGTCATGGTTGATGACGCCGCATCCCGCCCGATGCTAATCGAAACGGATAACTTCAAGGCTTCGCTCGAGGCGCAGATGGATCTGCTCCGGGCCTGGCTTTGGGCGGGACATCCTCCGGAAATCGATCGGGACCCTATCGTTCAATACAGGACCGGGGAGCGGGTGCCGGTAGCCGGCGCAACGGAGCCGCTGGTGGCAGCCAGAGACAGCCGCGACAACCGGGTGTGGGTAGTAAGCGAACACGGCGCCACGCACCCGGCGGCGAGCCCTGTTCCTTATCTGATTTTCCCGGATGGCAGTCTCGTCAAAGAACAGCAGCACGGGTTGCCCGATTGACATGCTGGATTGTACTTCAAAGCGCAAAGGGTGCGGCGCGCAACGCCAGGGGATTCAGGAACAGTTTCGCGCGGCACGCCGTTTTGCGCGTGTTCCTTAAAAGCGATCCCCCCAAATTCAACGTGAAGTGAGCAGATGGGGAGCCGATGCAACCCCGTATTTATACTGGATCAGAGGTAGAGTAAGCCCATGAAGATCACCCCGAAGGCAGTCGTGTCCATCTGTTTTGCACTGAGCGTCGCCAGTCTGTCCGTGAGCGGAGCAATGGCGGCCGACGCCGCGGCTGGAAAGGCCACGTTTACCGCGCGCTGCAGGACTTGTCATGGAGCCGACGGGCAGGGCAATCCGGCTATGGCCAAAGCGCTGAGCGCGGAAATCAAGCCTCTCAGCTCTGACGAAGTGCAGAAGAAAAGCGATGCGGATTTGAAAGCCGCTGTCACGATGGGCGTTGGCAAAATGAAGCCCGTCTCCGTCGCTGGCGCGGACCTTGACAACGTCGTGGCGTTCGTCCGCACGTTGAAAAAATAGCCCCTCGTCAGGCGTTATCTCCGCACGTTCGGGGTGAGCTTGTTGGTGTGGCACTCGGCACACGTATTCTGATACGTGTGGCAGGTCATGCACGAGCGCTGGTCGAGCATGGCAGGCACCGCGTGCGCGCCGGCTTTAAACAACGGCAGCGGAGCATGGCTTCGGGGCAGTTCGTTGTGGCACGCACTGCAATAATCCGCTGTATGGCAGGTGGCGCAGGTAGTTCGGTCGAGGGCCGCTATCTTCCCGTGGATATCGTCCTTCCAGCGGATCGTGTGGTTCGCCGGCCTCATCACCTGATGGCATGCGTTGCATTGATTTTTGCCGGCCAGCGACGGACTTACGTTCTGATGGCAAACGAAACACTTGGCATCCGGCGCGGCTGCTTCGGCTTCATGGCGGGTTCGGAATGACTCGGTGTGGAAGTCCGGTTTTACGTTGACCGTGTGACTCGCGGGAATATTACCGGCCGTTACCGGATTCGTGTGGCATGTCGTGCAGTTCGACATCCGGAAGGCGGGGGGCATGGTGCGGGACGCGTCGTGGCACTGAACGCAATCCAGCATTTTTGGCAGCGTGAGATTCGCCAGGCTGGTGCTGCGCGGAATCGCATAGTGGCAAGTGGTGCAGTTGATGTTGTAGGCGTCCTTCACTTTGAAATGCGCGACGTGCGAGAACTTGATGTCCACGTACTTTCCGGTTACGACATCCTTCGCCTGCAGGCGGCGGCTCTCGGTAAATCCGGGATTTTCGATCTCCTCCGGCGAGTGGCAGCCACGGCAACTTACAGCGGTCGCATCCGCGGTGAGGCGCGGAGTGAATCCAGGTTTGGAGTGGCACACGGCGCACTCCTGGTGAGTGGGAAAAGTCGCGAAAACTCCCTTCGGCTCGAACTTATGGCAGGTCGTGCAGTCGGCGCGGAATCCGGTTTTCGCGTTGACGCGGGCCTTTGGATCCACATGTTTCGCATGGGAGAACTCGAACAGGATAGTGCGGGTCGATTTGTATCGGGGAAAGGGTTGCAGGTTGTCCGCGTCCGGCGGAAAAGCGGAGTGGCATTGATCGCAGACTACCTTCTTGATGTCCTTGTTGAAGTCGTCGTCGTGGCAGGCCATGCACTGTTCGTGACCGGGCCGCTTCAGCATGACTGAACCATCTTTTACCGGCACGTGGCAGAGCGTGCAATCGAGGTCTCCGCCAAACTTGTCCTTATGAAAAGCGTGGATTAGAAATTCACCCGGCGCCGGGGCGGCAGGCGCCGCAGGTGCCCCGGGCTTCGAGCGAGTCTGCGCCAGAGCCAGTGCCGCGAGGATGACTGCAGCCACGATCAACGCGAAAAGAAGGCCGGTCCAGCGGCGCATGCTGAATCGCATTTTCAATATTTCCACCACAGGCCTGCGCGGAATACCTGAGAGTTTTTGATATCGGGTTCGAGAAGGAAGAAATCGTTATCGAGGCTGTAATCAAGCGAGACGCGCGAGTGTCTGTCGACCTTAAACCAGAGGCTTCCCAGAACGCCGCTCTGGTGCAGATTGTCCAGATAGTAAAACCGATCCTGCATGCTGATTCTCCGGTAGTACATTCCACCGCTCAGGTAAAACCGGCCCTCGCCGAACGTGCGGCCGATCTGGCCCGTAATATCTTTCACACTGGTTTCGCCGGCCGCGGTGACATCGTCGAAGGTGGTCGCGCCCAGAGGGCTGAGCCGGTCCGAATTGCGCTGATGGTATTCGAATCTGGCTTCCAGTTTGCGGAGAGGAAAATACTGAGCGCTGAGGCGATAGTCTTCGAATGAAGTATCGTACGGGCCCTGATCGGCGGAATTGTTCAGGCGGCGCAGAATAATACTCCCGCCCGCCCGCAGTGACCGGGTCAGCTGGCGGTGCGCGTCGATCGTCATTTGGGTATATTGCGCAACCGGTCCGAGATAAAGGCGAACCAGCGGATTGTTGGGATCGAGATCGCGCGCATTGACCGTGTAATCGTAGTCGTAATCCTTGTCCGTCAGCTTCTGAAAAAAGCCGAAGCGCAACGTTGTCCGGCCATCGGAGGGAGCGTACATGCCCTGGACGGAGAAGTCCACAGGGGCGCCCCCGTACGATCTCAGGTACGAAGTAAGCAGCCAGCGCGGGCCGAACCGCCGGCGAAAAATAGCCTTGTTACTGCCTTTGAGATACCAGAGAGTCTGGAGCTCGAGCGAGGTTTCGGAATCGATCCTGAGAAGCAGGTTCGCGCCGCCGATCGCCCGCTGATCCGGATCGGTGAAGAGCGAAAAGCGTCGTCCGCCATAGATCGAAACTTCGTATTTGGGGCGTCTGAACGTGAACGAGCCGCCATCGAAGGAAGCAATCTCCGCGCCATAGAAATTCTGGCGTCCAACCTGAAAAGAGTATCCGGAACTGGCTCCGTTCGTGCTGCTATTGAATTCGACATTCGCGTCCAGCAACTCGATCCTGCGATCCGACCCCAGAATTTCGTTGATGTTTTCAGCGGGAGCGCCCGCATCGACATGCGTCAGGTCCTGATCGTAGCGAATGGCAAAGTGCGTGGCGACGTGGTCGGACAGATACCCTCGGGTACCAAAGTCAATGAAGCTGTAGACGCGATTGGCGCCAGGCTGAAATGCGTCGGGGTCCGGGATGCCTGCGGGATTAAAGACCCCTGTATTCGGAGCGTCGATGACACCGGAGGTGGTCGGCTGGCCGGTAAAATTCGTCTGAAAGCGTTCGAAATTTGTACGGCTTTCGAAGTAGAAATGATCCGCCAAATCGTCAGCGGTTTTCGGAGCGCCTCCGGTCTGGGGCTGCCGAAGGACGGGATCGGGCGTAGCCTGCGGAAGCGCGTCCCGGACCACTTCATCCCAGGCCTGCCCGATATCCGTCTTTGCCGGAGGAGCCGCAGGAGTACTGGTCTGCTGCCCCCAGACGGGCGCGAAGGATGCCGCGGCGATGCAGAATACAGCCTTCCGGATGCGGATGCGAAATGAGCCACCGACCATGCGGCCCGCTACCTGCGGACTCCCCGGACCTGCGATTGAAGTGTCTTTAGTCTCGCGTTGGCAAGCTGGATACGCCAGGCGTACGTATCGCTGTGCCATTGTGTCGCCTGCAGATACAAAGTCAGTTCGCGACCTTCGCCCGCCGACTGACCGGTCGCCCGATAGATCTCCGCAAGGGCCCAATGAACATGAGCGTTGTTGGCGAGATCCGACGTCAGGGCTATCGTCGCGGGAGTGACAGGTGAAAGATCCAGCTCCGCCTGATAAGCGCCGATCGCGTTGTTATACGCCGCCGACCGACCGGTGAAAGCGGAAGCTTCTTCAGCGATTTTCGTGTAAGCCTCGCCGATCATTCCGTTCACGCCGAGCCGCAGCGGATCGATATTCAACACTTCCTTGAACAGGTCGATGGCCGCGGCCGGATCCGTTTCGATCAGGAGATTCCCCAGGCGAAGCCGAACGGTGAACATACAGGGCGGCGGGTTCGTAGCCGCCCCCAGCCCTGTTGCCGTCGTTATGATCTGGCAGGTTCCATTGGACAGGTTGTTCATCGAGATCGACCGTTGATAGTCGGTAATGGCGCTCGTGTTGTCCAGCAAATCGTCCTGCTCGTGAATACCTCTCTGCGCATATTCCCAGGCGTTGGAGGGATTGGTTATCTGCAGGAGGTTCCAGTCGATCCGCCCTTCGAAATAAAACGGATTACGGACCGGATAGTTCGGATTAGTGGTCTGAAAAGTAACTCCCGGAACATACGACGGATCCTGCGGATTGGTTTGACCCGGCAGGAGCGCCGCCCACATGAAAAGCCAGCAGGCGCACAACGAAAGAGCTCGGAGCATCATTTCGCCTGCTCCAGAGCAACGGTGAAGTCATCCGACGAAATGCCCGTCAGGTTCTTCAGGTAGGTGTCGATCGTGGCCTCGTTCAGCAACTGCATGTCGTGGCCAGCCGGCCCATCGGGTCCGGTCGTCTTCGCCAGATAGCGGGTGAACACAGGCGGAAAGTGTTCGTAGTTAATCTGCGCGTGCACATGGAGCGGACCCTGAAGCGTGACTCCCATCTCCTGAAGCTCAGCCTGGGAAGGAAGAGTAATTTCGTAGACGAAGGTCCGCGGGACCAGCGGCTGCAGCGAGCGGAAGTTGTCAACGGTGGTCGCCACAGCGGCATTGAAGGTCTCTTCGTAGTGAGGCTTCGCGGGAACAATGGGGTTACCGCCGGCGTCGTTTCTGCCGATCGGGGTGCCTGGAAGGAATACCTTTGTGAGCTCGTTCCGGAACAACACGAGGCCCTCGTTGACTCCCGCATAGACGCGGGAATCCGGGCCGTCATCCGGGCCGGTTTCGAACACGTCGTTCAGAGAGCCGTTGCTGGCTGCTCCGGTGGCATAGGGGGCGGCGTATTTCCCCCCGTTGACCACGGCATGTACGTGTTCCAGGTCTTCATCGTCGGAATTGCCATCCGGGGCAGTCTCCCCGGTGTCGGGATGCGGCTTGTCCACAACGTAGCCGGATTGGTACAAAACAAAGCCATTGTCGTCCGTGACGGACATCTGGATATAAGCTGTCCGCTCCTGTGAGAAGCCAGCCGGGAAACGGTGTCCGGTCAGGGAAACTGCCTCGGCGCGGACGGCAAGCGTTCCGCCCAAACTTGCCTGCGAGTCGGTTTTGGCAAGATTGATTCGCGTTGCGGCATCCAGAAGCGCCTGGCGGCGAGCGCCGAGCGAAAGCGGAATACCGTACTCATCGACGCCCTGTTGATTGGGATCCGGATAATCCGGGCCAAGGCGCCCCTGGAGTTCGTTAGTCGCCATCAAGGGCACGTCAACCCCCGTAAAATAGTGGCTCACGACATCCCGCTTCGGCAGCGGATAGTTCTGATCCGTCGAGACTCCTGGTACGGCGGCGTAATTCCGGGCATACACGCCGGGGGTGGGACTGGTGATGTGCAGATCGCCAACCTGATACGAGGAGTTCCCTCCGAACGGGAATTGGGACATGTGGCAATCCTGGCAGGTGGTCACCTTTCCGAAGGGGTTCGCTGTGCCGTTATAGCCTCCGACCTGCCACTCGGTGCTCAGGTTTTCGAGGCGGAAATAGGTTACGCCAGTCCCCCCGGGATTCAGGTTGTACTCAAGATTCTGCAGGTCTCCGGGCGCGGCAACCGGCACGCGGACGTCGTGACAGGTATTGCAAAAAGCACTCGATTTCAGAAGGCCGATTTTAGATGGGTCGTTGCTGGCCACGTGAAAATCGTTCTTGACGGCGATCGGAAAGGCGAACGGGCCCACTTTTTCAATCGTGTGGTTCAGCAAGAGGCTCATGTTCGCGAAGCCGTCGTGCTTAAAGCTTCGGTTCAGATCCGCGCCGCCGATATTATGGCAAACGTCACAGGTAATGCCTGCCGCGCCGAGCGACGGGCGCGCATCGGGAGGCGCTGGTCCTCCCACGGTTGCGGGAAGAACCTGATTGCCGCCTGCATCTACCAAGGCATAATCCCGCAATGGCCGCAACAGATCGGGACGAAACAGGTTTTGCAGCCCAGGCGGTGAAGGGACCTCGCGGGTTGCTGGATTTTCGCCTAATTTTTCGACCTGCGCATTGTGGCAGGTAAAACAGAACCCGGCCTGAACCTGGCGGGTCTCCGTCAATGGAGACGCCGTAAACATGTTTTTGTTCAATACAACGCCATCGGGAAGGACCTCGGTGCTATCCGAATACTGGGGGCGCAGCAGCCCGCCATTCAAAAAGTTTCCGGCCACTTCCAGACCGTTCATTAAAGGACTGACAGCCCGATAGCCCGATTTGACCGAACTACGCAACTCGTCGTATTGTCGCTGGTGACAAGGCAAACAATCCTGAGGCTTCTGGTACGGCTGGTCGGCAAACGGCGACTGCACAGGATTTCCAACCGGTTTTTGAGCCCACAGACCCGTCGTAACAAAGAAGAGGATCAGGAACACATTGTTTATGCGCACAGACATCCCAAAGCTTTGTGCATTATGACCCGTGTTCAGGTGCTGAAGCAACCTCGGGATTCTGAACATTTCAGAGGTTGAGCCCAGCATGGACGCCATCGGTACAATACGGTGTAGTCGGAAAGAAAAGTGTTTCGCCGTGGCTGCCGCGGTCTGGTACTTTTGTCGATTCCGGAAGCTTTCAAGGGAGGCAAGTTGATCTTTGACAAACTGCGCGAGATTCAGCGCAAGCACGGCTATCTCGCAGCCGACCCTCTGCAGGCCCTGTCGAAGCAGCTAAACGTCCCTCTTTACCAGATTAACGGCGTTGCCGAGTTCTATCCGGAATTTCATCTGGCCCCGCCGGCTAAATTTCATATCGAAGTATGCCGTGACATGGTTTGTCACCTGCGTGGCGCGGACCGGCTGACGGCTGACCTTCGCCAACGTTTTATGCCGATGGGGAAACGCGTGGTCGACGTCCACGAGCGTTCGTGTCTGGGGCAGTGCGATGCCGCTCCCGCTCTCACGATCAATGAGGCAGTATTCCGGGACGCGACCAGCGAACAGACCGAAATTCTCGTGCGAGCCAGTATGGCAGGCCTCGATGCGCCGCCCCACGTGCCGGCGCATCTGCCCGTGGAGTTGAAGGCGGACCCCTACGTCAACACCGAAAAATACGGCGCCCTGCGCGAGTTGGTGAAAACCCGTGACTGGGAGGGCGTCATCTCGAGCCTGAAGGAAGCTGCGCTTGGCGGCATGGGCGGCGCGGGTTTCCCGACCAGCATCAAGTGGGATGTGGTCAAAAAGACTCCTGGCGATCCAAAATATATCGTCTGCAATGCTGACGAAAGCGAGCCGGGAACGATAAAAGACCGCTTCATCATGACTCACGCGCCACATCTGGTCGTGGAAGGCGTCATCATCGGGGCCCTCGTCACGGGCGCGCGAACCGGCTACATTTACCTTCGCCACGAATACCGGGAACAGGAAGCCATTCTGCGGGAAGAGCTCGAGTACTGCAGGAAAGAGAAATTGCTGGGGGATGGAATACTGGGCACCGAGCTTTCGTTCCATCTGGAAATGTTCATCAGTCCCGGAGGCTATATCTGCGGGGAAGGAAGCGCGCAACTCGAAGCCATTGAGGGCAAGCGCGCCGAGCCGCGCAACCGGCCGCCGAACTCCGCCACACACGGCCTCTGGATGAAGCCGACGGTGCTCAATAATGTCGAGACCTTTGCGAACGTTCCGCAGATTCTGACGCGGGGAGTTCAGTGGTATCGCAGCCAGGGCCACCACGAAGCGGCATCGGGTCTGAAATTCGTGGGGATCTCCGGCGATATACAGAGACCGGGCGTCTATGAAATACCGATGGGATTGCCCCTTTCGGAAGTCGTCTACGGCCTGGCGGGCGGGCCCCCGGATGGCAGAAAAGTGAAGGCGTTTGCGCCCTCCGGGGCCGCGTCCGGATACCAGCCTGCGTCGAAACTGGATACACGCCTCGATTTCAAATCGATGGCGGCCGCCGGAACCATGCTGGGCTCCGGGGCGATTGTGATCCTCGACGAAACACGCTGCATCCTCGATATGGCGCTGAACACGGTGACTTTCTTCCGCAATGAATCGTGCGGAAAGTGCGTGCCGTGCCGTATGGGATCGGCGAAGATGGCAGACATGCTTGCCGGCTGGACGCGCGGCAAAGGCCAGGAATCCGATTTCGAACTGATAGCCGACTTGTCCGAGACCATGAAACAGACGTCGATTTGCGGATTGGGTCAGTTTGTTCCATATCCGATCCTCACCGCGCTGCAGAACTTCCGCGAGGAAATCGAAGCGCACGTATTGCACAGAAAGTGTCCCGCCGGGGTCTGCCCGATGCGCGGCGATGAGGTGACTCGATGACGCAGATCGAGCTCACGATCGATGGGAAAGCCGTAACGGTGGACGAGGGAACCAGCGTCTTTGATGCGGCCCGTCTCCACGGAATCCCTGTCCCGGTTCTTTGTCACCAGCAAAACGAGAGGCCCATCGGTGTCTGCCGTGTCTGCTCGGTCGATTGCGGCGAAAGGGTACTGCAGGCTTCCTGCGTTCGTCCCGCGGAAAACGGGATGAAGGTCGAGACGAATTCGGACAAAGTAAAAAAAGCCCGCCGGATGCTGATCGAACTGCTGATGTCCGACCATCCGAGTCCGTGCGCACGCCAGCGCCAGAGCGGCGACTGCGAACTCGAAATGCTGGCGGCTGCCGAGGGCATAACCGCGCCCCGTTTCGCAAAACGGATCTCGCCGCGAGGCCAGGATAACTCTTCTCTCGTCATTTCGGTCGATCATGAGGCCTGCATTCTTTGCGACCGCTGCATTCGTGGTTGCGACGAGGTCCGCCATAACGACGTACTGGGGAGACGAGGCAAGGGCTACAATGCCGGGATTGCTTTCGACCTGAGCCAGCCGATGGGGAAGTCTTCGTGCGTTTCCTGCGGCGAGTGCATGGTCTCCTGTCCCACGGGAGCTTTAACCAACAAGAGCGTGATCCAGACGGTTCTGCCGAACGGGACGCCGGTCCGGGCAGATGAGCTGAAGCAACTTCCCTTCTTCCGGAATGTGTCCGGTACTTTTCTGGATCTGAACGGAAACGCCGTTATCAAGCGGCATTTCAAAGCGGGCGATATTATGTGCCGCGAGGGCGAGTATGGCTCAACGGCGTTCTATATTCTCGAGGGTAAAGTTCAGATTTTTCTGGCGACGCCGATGGCGCATGTCACCACGGGCGGCGGGGTCTCCGGTTTTATCCAGAAGCTAACCAGCCGTCTCACCGGCAGCGCCGAAAAACCAGGGACCCATCACTCCAGACCAACCTCGATTCAAATCGACGCGCCGGTCGATCTGGAATACAACAACCCCGTTGCCGAACTGGGGCCGGGAGATCTTTTCGGCGAGATGACGTGCATGAACCTTTATCCGCGATCGGCGACCGTGCGGGCGTCGACGGATTGCGTGATGCTGGAAATGTTGCGGAATGTTCTGGATGTGATCCAGCGCAACAAAACAATGCGCGCGGAACTCGAGCTGAACTACCGCCGCCGCGCGCTGGACGATCATCTGCGCACGGTGCCTCTTTTCGCCGGCCTCAGCCGCGAATTCGTGGAGTCGCTGGCGACGAAGGTCGAGCTGGTGAGGCTTTCCAAGGGCGATGTTATCTGCCGGCAGGGAGAGATTGCGGACGCTTTCTATCTGGTGCGGATCGGGTTCGTGAAGGTCACTGAGGAACGCACGGGAGGCGACCTCGTGCTGGCCTATCTGGGCAAAGGCGGATACTTCGGCGAGATTGGTCTGCTGACCACGCGCGGGCTGCGGACGGCGACTGTGACCGCGCTCGATCACGTTGAACTGGTTCGCATCGACGGCAAGGAATTCCACGAAATGCTGGAACTCGTCCCGTCGATCAAGCGCGATCTGATGGCCGTCGCGCGTGAGCGGGAGGAGCAGAACAAGCGGCACATGGGGGCCGTAAACGCAATCACGCTGGATTCGTTTCTGTCGCAGGGCCTGATGGAATCGAACAGCCTGCTGCTGATCGATCTCGACAAATGCACGCGCTGCGATAATTGCGTGCGCGCATGCGCCGATGCCCATGACGGCGTTACGCGGCTGATCCGGGAAGGGCTGCGGTTCGATAACTATCTGGTTGCGACATCCTGCCGCCAATGCAGGGATCCTCTCTGCATGGTGGGTTGCCCGGTCGGCTCAATCCGGCGCCGCAATTCGCTCGAGATCGTCATCGAAGACTGGTGTGTGGGTTGCGGGCTGTGCGCCCGGAATTGCCCTTACGGCAATATCAACATGCATCCCTTTGAGGCCATGGTCAAGGATCTGCCCCAGGGCCAGAAGGCGGTTGTCAGCTACAAAGCGACATCCTGCGATTTGTGTTCGGAACACGCGGAGCCGAGCTGCGTGTACGCATGTCCCCACGACGCGGCACATCGCGTGGACCCGAACGAGTTCTTTAAGAACTACAGCGGCGCAAAAATCACGGAGCTGAGCTGACCGGGCCCGATGCGTATCGATCGTTCCCATCGTCCCTGGATGTTTACCGCGCTGGTGGCTTTTCTGGCAGCGCTCGCTGCTTATGTGCCTTATTCGCTGACGTCCCGCCCGCGCGGCGGCAGCGCGCTCGGTTTGACCTACGGAATAACGGGATATGGCATTATGCTTTTCGCGGGCCTGTTGGGCGCGCGAAAAAAGGTCCCGGTATGGAGACTGGGCCGAGCGCAAAGCTGGATGCGCGGCCACATCTGGTTTGGGCTCCTGACGCTGCCGATGATTCTGTTTCATTCCGGGTTCGCGCGCGGCGGACCGCTGACGTCGCTGCTGATGCTGCTGTTGTGTGTCGTATTTCTCAGCGGGCTGACGGGCGCGGCAATCCAGCATTTCGTGCCGGGCCTGATGAAATCCATGGTGCCGCTCGAGACGATTTACGAAGAGATTCCGCGGGTGCGGGAACAGCTGCGCGCAGAGGCCGATAACCTGGTGCGTCTCTGCTTCCGTCATCCGGAGGGCAAACTGGAGCCCGCCCTGGTGTCGGCGCCGGCCTCGTTCCCGCGTGCGGCAAGCGGTACTGAACCGGAGGAGATGGTCGAAATGGAAGCGGAGGAGCGGGAATACTTTCGAGACGTTTACGGCAACATGATTCTTCCGTTTCTGAAGAACCCGGGCCGGCGCGAATCGGTTCTCGCCAACACGGAAAAGGCGGGAGCTTTCTTCGAGGCATTACGGCGCAGGCTCCCCGCCAGCGTTCACGGCAGTATTGATGATCTCGAAAACATCTGCGAAGAAGAGCGGCAGCTGAGCCGGCAGCAAAGTCTCTACCTGTGGCTGCACGGATGGTTGCTGGTGCACGTCCCGCTTTCGATCGCTCTCATTGTGTTGGGTGGCATACACGCCGTAGAGGCGTTGAGGTACTGAGCGGACTGTCATGGCTGGAAGGATCCGAACCACCAAAAAACTCGCCCAGCGTATCGATCGCGGCTATTTCAGGCGATTGTTTCCGATACCTTTCTGGCGGCGGATTTTCTCGCTGCTTGTGGTCGGCGTGTGTCTGGTGTGGTTGGGATTCCACGCGGCCGCGCATGACGAGAGTCCGTATTCAAGCGGCCCTCTGACCGTGCAACATGCGATTCTGGGCGGCAACTGCGCCAGTTGCCACGGGCAAGGCCTCGCCGTGGGACGGCGAATTAAGGATCAGGCCTGTCTTTCCTGCCACGATGGGCCGGTTCACAACGCCGCCCAAACATTCTCGCCCGCCTGCGTCGAGTGCCACGTCGAACATAAAGGAACGGAGCGGCTCATCGCGGCCCAGGGTAGTCAGCTCTGCACCAGCTGCCATTCGAATCTGCACACCAGATCCGGCAAGACCCAGGTGGCCGCAAACATCGAAAGCTTCACCCACGGCCACCCTGAATTTTCGGTTCTGCGGAGCGGCGCCGCAGACCCTGCCGCGATCAAATTCAATCACAAGGCGCACGTGGGCGATCTGTCGCAGAAGTGCGGAGATTGCCATCATGCCGGCGGCGGTGTCAACGATGGCGCGGGGGCAGCGGGTTCGCCTCGCGGTGTGATGCGGCCTGTCGGTTATCAGGAACAGTGCTCGACGTGCCATCCGCTGAGTTTCGACGATAAGATTCCGGACGCGGCGCCGCACGATAAACCGGAGGTGGTGCACGAGTTCGTGACGCGGAAACTGCGGGAATACATCGCCGGACACGCGTCGGAACTGGGCAAGGCCGGCACGCCGCGGAACGCGGCTGAATGGGTCAGATCCCAGGTTGAAGTGGATGAAAAACAGCTCTGGACGACAACCTGCGATCGCTGCCACACCCTGCACCCGGCCGCGGGCGCAGGTCTCCCTTCCGTGCCGGAAACAAAGATCAGCCACCGCTGGTTCACAAAGGCCAAATTCGACCATTCCGCTCACCAGGAGTTGCAGTGCGTCTCGTGTCACGCAAACGCCGCCTCCAGTACGAAGGCCTCGGACGTCCTGCTGCCGGGTATCCGGACGTGCCAGGAGTGCCATGGAGTCGCGGCTAAAGCTTCGGGGGAATGTTCCACCTGCCATCTCTACCACGACTGGACGAAAGGCCGGCCCGTGGACGGAAAGTTCACAATTAAGCAACTGTAGCCGATTAGCGCCTGCAGGGCGGGCTGTCAAGACCGAAACGATGCATCCCGGGAGCATGGGGTTGCTCGGCGCACTTCTGGCACGGCCTGGGCGAATAATTGGCTGAAGTCGTCTGAGTGGCTGCTGGCATGTTTCAGAATTCCGTGCCGGGGCACATGCCCGAGATTGCGGTAATCCGGACAATTGGGTCGGTGTGGGGTCTCGAAAATGCGCGAGGTCCCTCACCGGATTATGGCGCCCGCTCCGGGCGTCCCTGTGACCAGACAGTTATCGTACGAGGCGGATAACCCGGCCGATGGCTACACTTATATTCGTGCCCGCTTTGACTTTTCTCGATGCGCGAGCCATGGTTTTGAGGCAAGTGCTCGCATGCCGCGGCCTTCCGTCGACCGACACGGTTGCTCTCGCCGATTCCCATGGGCGCGTACTGGCTGCGGACGCCGCGGCCGACCGCGACTATCCCCAATTTAATCGCTCCGTCCGGGATGGGTTCGCAGTCCGGGCAAGCGATATTCCAGGGCGGCTGCGGATCACCGGGGAAGTTCGGGCGGGCGAGCGTTTTGCGGGTGTGCTCGGAGCGGGCGAGGCGGTGGAGATCATGACAGGCGCCCCTGTTCCGGAAGGCGCCGACGCCGTCATCATGGTGGAACATTGCACCCGGCAGGGGGATGGGACCGTCGAAACGGCCCAGACGGCCTCGAGCGGCTCGAACATCGCGCCGCTGGCCTGCGAGGCCCGCGCGGGATCCGTGGTTCTGCGGCGGGGCTTCCGGGTCGATCATGCGGCGGCAGGGTGGCTGGCCACAATCGGCTGCGCGCGCGTCCCGGTCTATGCCCGGCCGCGGGTTGCGATTCTCGCCACCGGCGATGAAATCGTGCCCGTTGACGCGACGCCGGCGCCCCATCAGATCCGCAATTCGAACAGCTATTCGCTCGCGGCCCAGGTACGGCGGGCGGGAGGCGAACCCGTCATCCTGCCGGTCGCGCGCGATGAAAGAGAGGCGACGGCGGACCTGATTGCACAAGGACTCGAAGCCGATCTTCTGCTGCTCTCGGGCGGCGTGTCGGCCGGGAAGTACGACTTCGTCGAAGCGGCGCTGGCAGACTGCGGCGCGGAGTTCTATTTCGATCGCGTGCTGATCCAGCCGGGGCAACCCGTGGTTTTTGGAAAGGCGCGCGGCAAGTTTTTCTTCGGACTCCCCGGGAATCCGGCATCGACCATGGTGACTTTCGAGCTGTTCGGCCGCGCGGCGCTGGAACTGCTGGCAGGCGCCGACGAGGCCCCGCTGCCACTGACCCTGGCACGGCTCACCCGGCCTTTCCGCCACAAGCCCGGTCTGACGCGCTTTCTTCCCGCCCACGTAAGTTGCACCGAGGTCACACCTGTAGACTGGCAAGGGTCGGGCGACATACCGTCTCTTTGCCGTGCGAACGCGTTTCTGGTTGCGGATCCGGGCCAGGCGGAGTATGCAGCGGGTGATGTGATCCCGGTTCTCCTGAAATGAGCAAACTGTCACACTTCGATTCGGCCGGTCAGGCGCGCATGGTGGATGTCGGGGCCAAAGACCCCAGCCGCCGTACCGCGCGGGCGCACGCCTTCGTCCGCATGAGCCGCGCTGTGCTGGATGCGCTGCCGGAGAATCCCAAGGGCGATCCGCTGGGGGTGGCACGCGTGGCCGGAGTGCTGGCGGCGAAGCGCACCTCCGAGTTGATCCCGCTTTGCCATTCCCTGCCCCTGTCCCACGCCGATATCGAGATTACGGTCGAAGCCGATGGTGTCCGCATCGTCGCATCGGCGGCGACAACGGCGCAAACGGGGGTCGAAATGGAAGCGCTCACGGCGGCGTCGGTGGCGGCGCTGACGATCTACGACATGACCAAAGCGCTCGACAAAGGCATCGAAATCCAGGACATCTTTCTGCTCGAAAAAACAGGCGGCAAGAGTGGGGATTTCCGCCGGGAGCCGATCCGACAGAAAGAGACCGGATGATGACCGCCGCGGTGCTCACCGTAAGCGATCGCGCAAGCCTGGGCACGCGCGTTGACACGTCCGGTCCAGCCGTCGCCGCTCGCCTTGAAGGAGCTGGTTTCACAGTAGTCGAGCGCAAAATTGTCCCCGATGAGCGAGGTGAGATCGCGGCTGTGCTCCGGGCGCTTGCCGATCCCGGCAGCGCTCGAGTCATCTTCACGACCGGTGGCACCGGAATCGCTCTGCGCGACGTCACTCCGGAGGCAACCCGCGACGTGATTGACCGCGAACTGCCGGGCTTCGGTGAGGTCATGCGTGCCCGCGGCCTTGAAAAGACACGCTTTGCCCCACTTTCGAGGGCGCTCGCCGGAACGCGGGGCGCAGTCCTGATCGTAAACCTGCCGGGCTCACCGCGCGGGGCGGTGGAGTCCCTGGATGCTATTTTGGAATTGGTCCCGCACGTGCTTGATTTGCTGGGTGGTCACACGGAGCACACTGTCCCGGGTCGTAGTAAAGAAGCCACGGAGGCCTGAATGTTCCTGAGAAAGTCCCTTCCGATCGCGCTGCCGGCGCTGTTCCTGCTGGCCGCCGTTGCCGAAGCTCCCGGTCAGGCGCCTGCGAGCTCAGACGCCCCCGAAATCGGCGACGTGATTTCGCGCGTACAGGTCAACAACATTATTGCGCCCGTGCTGGTCACCGATCGCTCGGGAAACATCATCGACGGACTTCAGCCCAACCAATTCCACCTGTTCGATAACAACAAAGAACAAAACATTCAGGTGGATGTCACGTTCCAGCCAATCTCGGTGGTGGTAGCAATTGAAGCGTCGGTGCGGATGGACGCGATTCTGGCGCAGGTCCGGCACCTTGGGACGCTGATGCCGCTGGTCGTTGGCGATCATGGCGAAGCGGCCGTGATGGCTTTCGATTCGCGTCTGCGCGTGATGCAGGATTTCACAACGGATCCGGAAAAGGTCAAGGTCGCCATCAACAAGATCAACGCGGGCAACTCAAGCAGCCGGATGATCGACGCTGTCGACAGCGCGGTGCATATGCTGCGGCGGCGCCCCGCCGATAACCGCAAGATCGTGCTTCTGGTCAGCGAGACCCGCGACGTGGCGAGTGAAGGCAAAGTGCGGGAGGCTTTGCTCGACGCCCAACTCTCGAATGTTTTCGTTTATACCGTCGACGTGAGCCAGCTGGCTGTGCGGCTAACGGAAAAGCCGACACCGCCGCGGCCGGACCCGATCGATGTCACGGCGAGACCCGGCGCACTCGGCAACCCCAGCACGCCCACGACGGCCGCCCAGAACTACGGGGTTCAGAACGACGTGCAATTCGGCCCGTTGCTGCAGGAAATCTATAAGGACACGAAGCGCATTTTCGTCGACAGTCCGTCGGAAGTGTTCGTCAAGGGCACTGGTGGCGCCGAATTCTCATTTCTCAAGCAACGCGAACTTGAGGATGCAATCCAGCGCATCAGCCAGGAGATTCGCAGCCAGTATCTGGTCAGCTATAAGCCGAACAACGAGTCGGAACCGGGATATCACTCGATCAATGTGACGGTGGATAACCCACGCTATGTCACCAAAACCCGCCCCGGCTACTGGCTGGGCGGCGGCAGACAATAGGCGTCTCCGGCAGGTGGCTTTTGGGACGGCTTAAACTAAAGTCTTGAGACTGCAAGGTGGTTTGACGCGCGGTGAGGGTCGCGCGCATCAAAACAGGGGATTGAGCAGCGCGACAGAAAAACCCCCGAAAAAACCGGCCTCGGAACGGCTGCGGGCGCTCTGGCCGGATATCCGCGACATTGTCCGGCCGCGCCGTGGCTCCCTGTTACTCGGCCTCGTTCTGATCGCGATCAACAGGGTCTCCGGCTTTGTGCTGCCTTCTTCCACGCGTTATCTGATAGACAACGTCATCAACAAACATGAGGCGTCGCTGCTTCTTCCTTTGACGCTTGCCGTGGTGGGCGCCACGGCGATTCAGGGCGTCACGTCTTTCGCGCTCACGCAGTTGCTTTCAATCGCGGGCCAGCGGCTCATCGCGGAATTGCGCGGCAAGGTGCAGGCGCATATCGGCCGGCTGCCCGTAACCTACTTCGATGCCAACAAGACCGGGCAACTCGTCTCGCGCATCATGTCCGACGTCGAAGGTATGCGAAATCTGATCGGAACCGGCGTTATCGAGTTCGTCGGAGGAATACTGACGGCAGTTATCGCTCTTGTACTGCTTCTCCACATCAGCCCGCTCATGACTGGAATTTCCCTGGGAGTCGTGCTTGTATTCGGGTACGCGCTAAGCCGGGCATTCAAGACGGTCCGGCCGATTTTTCGCGAGCGCGGGAAAATCAATGCCGAGGTTACCGGGCGCCTGACAGAGTCGCTGGCCGGCGTCCGCGTGATCAAGGGCTATCACGCCGAAGAAAGGGAAGCGCGGGTGTTCGCGGCGGGGGTGCAGCGCATTCTTGCCAACGTGATGCGCAGCCTGACTACCATGTCGCTGATGTCTCTTTCGGCAACGGTGCTGATGGGAATCGTCGGCGCGCTGGTCATGTACCTCGGGACACACCAGATTTACGCGGGCAAAATGACAATGGGCCAGCTCATCATGTTCAACGCCTACCTGCTTTTTCTGGTGGCGCCCATCGTCGGAGTCGTGAATATCGGGACACAGATGAGCGAAGCGATGGCGGGGCTCGAACGGACGCGCGAAGTCCTGAGTGAGCGACCTGAGGATGCGGACCCGGAGCGCACGCATGAGATCGGGTCGATCGTGGGTGAAGTGCTGTTCGACAACGTCGACTTCGCCTACGACCCGAACCGCACCGTTCTGCACGGGATTTCGTTTGAAGCGAGACCCGGGACCGTCACCGCATTCGTGGGACCATCGGGTTCCGGAAAATCCACCACCATCGGGCTCGTGTCGGCCTTCCACAAGCCGATTTCGGGGCAGATTCTGGTGGATGGCGTCGACCTCAGCCGCATTCGGCTGCCGAGCTACCGGTCCCAGCTGGGCGTTGTATTGCAGGAGACATTCCTTTTCGACGGCACCATTCGGGAGAACGTGATGTTCTCGAAGCCGCACGCGACCGAAACCCAGTTGCTCGAAGCATGCCGGATCGCGCGCGTCGACGAGTTCGCTGAAGCACTTGAGAAGGGCTACGACACGATCGTGGGCGAGCGCGGCGTCAAACTCTCGGGCGGGCAGCGGCAGCGACTGTCGATCGCGCGGGCGATTCTGGCCGATCCGCGCATTCTGATTCTCGATGAAGCGACATCCAGTCTCGATTCCGAATCGGAAGCGATGATCCAGCACGGTCTGGCGCATCTGATGCGGGGAAGGACGACGTTTGTGATTGCGCACCGCCTGTCGACAATCCGGCGCGCGGACCAGATCCTCGTGATCGAAGCCGGCCGCATCGTCGAGCGCGGCACCCATCCGGAACTGTATGCTCTGCGTGGCCGCTACTGGGATATGTATACGCGCCAGCATGCGCTCGACGAAAACCTGTTTCTGGCGCCGGGCGAAGGCGATGCCGTGCCGGAACCCGCCCTTGCCGCTGGACCGGTGCGCGAAGGCCCCCTGCTGCCCCGTGGACTCTGACAGAATGCCGGGAAAGGGTATCCTGTATCCTGTAGCATCAGATCGGAAGCGTCAGTATCCTGAAAGACAGCGGTCCTGATAGCGGAGATTCAAAGGGAGCGGGGTGTAAACGAAGCAATGGTTCTCAGCATCACGACGCGCCAATGTGAGCCCGATATTACTGTGATCGAAATCGATGGGCGCATTACGCTCGGCAGAGAGAGCGGCCAGATCGAAGCGCTGGTCCTGAAGGCCTTGAACGAAGGGTCTCACAAACTGATATTCGACCTGTCGCGTGTGACTTATATCGACAGCACCGGGATCGGAATCATCGCTTACTGTTTTGGGAAAATTTCGCAGAAGGGCGCGCATGCCGCCGTAGCCGGCGCCGTGGGACTGGTCTTCGACGTCTTCAAACTGACGCGCCTCGACAGCGTGATCCGATTCTTTCCCGATATTGCTTCGGCATGCGACGGCCTCGCGACGGCGAGCCCCTCGGCCTGAATCATGCAGGTTCTACAGGCGGGCCGTCACAAGTTAATCCTGCTCGAGATCGATTCCACGACTGTCTCAGCCGTCGCGCAACAAGCCGGGTTTGAGGCAAGGCTGAAGGAATCCCCGCGCAGCATCCTCATGGAACTGACGGCGGAACAGAGGGAAACGCCCCTGCTGCTTTTCGATGCCGCGGACCCCGCCAATCTCGGCTGGTTTTCGCGCTGCCAGTTCTACGTGGATGGCCGCACGGGCAACGTGATGCAAACGCCGATGACGGTTGCGAACAAGCGTGATCGCGCCGGGCGGACCGTGCACAACGGGCTTCGCCTGCGGATTGCGAAGGAACTTCCCTCGACCTTCCGGCTGCCGGGAAAACAACCGATGACCGAGCAGGTGTTCTACGCCATGCTGAATAATTTCCTGCAGGCGCTGATCCGGACCGGCGTTGCGATCTGCGGCGGTTCGGTGGTGACGCCTCTCGCCGGGCGCTCGGAAACTCCCGGCTCACGAAACTAATGGGCGGCGGGAACGAGCGCACAGGCCGAAAGGCCGTTGCGCGCGCTGCATCCGCCAACTCCATCCTGATCCGGCTCGCTGTCGAAAGTGATTACCCAGCCATCGCCCGTATCCAATACCGTTGCCCAGAGACGGCTCAGTGGCCGCTCGGGGACTATTCGGGGTATCCACTCCTGCTGGCGCTGGCCGGAGCTCAACCCGCCGGCTTCTGTTCGTGGCGCCAGACGGCGCCCGACGAAGCGGAAATCCTCAACATCGCGGTGGACCCGGCATGCCGGCGCGGAGGCGTGGGGTCGGCGCTTCTTCTGGCGGTTTGCGAGGATGCCACAGGAGCCATTTTCCTGGAAGTCGCGGAGACCAATAATCCCGCTATCGCACTCTATCGAAAGCACGGCTGGGAGGATGCGGGGGGCCGGCCCGGATACTATAACCACGGAATCGTAAATGCGGTTGTCATGAAAAAACGTTCATGGTAAAGTCCTGGGTAGACGGACGGAGAAACGTTCGCCACTTCAAATGAAGTGAAGCTACCTGCCGTTCCGGTCAAAGGTTGCGGGACCGGTCCGGCGAGGCGACTCCACTAAGGAGAGATGCCCTGAATGGAACAAAACGCAATAGAAGAAATTAAAGCGCACCTGATGCAGACGAATGAGAAGTATCAGCATCTTATGGAACAACACCATGAGTATGATCGGCAGGTTGAGGTGCTCGAAGCGAAGCATGCACTGTCGGCCTCCGAAGAAATCGAAGAACATCGTCTGAAAAAGCTCAAACTCCATCTGAAAGACGAGATGGAACAACTTGTAAGCGAATACCGGCTCCAGCACGCGGGCTAGGTTTCATCAGGCGCGCTGCGCCAGAACAGACAAACCCGGCGGGCTCGGCAAACGAGTGGGCCGGGTTTTCTTTTGCATATGACTGACCCGGAAGCTCCTTTTCGAATACCCGTTGAAAATGTCTTTGACCTTCATTCGGTCCCGCCGCGGGACGTCAAAGCGGTCGTGGAGGAATACCTAGCCGAGGCCCACCGGCTCGGTTTCACCGCCGTGCGGATCATTCATGGCCGTGGTATCGGGGTACAGCGTGAGATGGTGCGCGCCATATTGGCACGAACGCCATTTGTGGCGGATTTCCGCGATGCTCCGCTCGATGCGGGCGGCCGCGGCGCGACTGTGGTAACGCTGGGCGATTAGATTAGAGCAGTTTCGCGAAAAGTGTGGGGTAGATGGTGAACTCGCGGCCGCCTGGTGGCCGGCCGCGGCTGTTTATCTGCGACCGAAGAGCGGGGTTAGCAACCCCGCGCAGCTTGCCAACCTGCCCCACAGTATTTGTGAAATGGCTCTGGAATCAGAGCAACACAACCCAGGCGGATTGCCGATCCGCCGCAGGACTCTACCCTGCCCTACAACTCCCCGCCGACGTCTTCGTGCTTGCTGAATGTCTGGAAAGCGAACGTGAGAAGCTGGCGGAATACCGGATCGAGAAATGGTCCCGCGGCCTCAATCTGGGCCTGAAGCCTTTCCACAACTGGTTTTCGAACGTACCACGCCCAACTCTGCTTACCGGAGTGCGCGTAATCGCGAGCAGTCTGCTCGAACAAAGCGGAGGCCAGCCGGGCCGCTTCGATATCCTTCACCCCCGAAGCTCGAAGCAATGCGGCCGCGCGGTCGATCAGGGGCGTGATTGACGCGCTGCCCAGCGTGATCGCCGCATCGAACAGATCGGGCGCACCAGGCGATACCTCGACCGCCTTCAGGTGCAATTCCCGCGCAATCCGGTGCGCCACCCGCAACGCCGCGCCACCCGCGGCGTCGGCTTCCACGATCATTCTGCCCGCAATGCCGAACTGCCGCGCGACAGCGGTTGTCGCACCTTTCTCGCGGAAGCGTTGTCTGACCGCGCGATCCACGAAGCAATCGCAAAACACAAGCGCCCTGCCTCTCCAGTCGATCGCCGCACCCTCCAGCGTCTCAAGCAATGGGTCGGCAAAATCGGGAGGCGAGTGGAAAAGGATACAACGCGCCGAGGCCAATTCTTCAGCCTGTCGCACGGGAAACCCCGCGCGCAAGGTGTTGGCGATGCGGCTGGCGACCCGGTAAGACACCGCCGACAGAGGGCCGACTTCCCGCGTCCTTGCCGGCAGTTTGCCGATCAGGCTGCCGCTCACCGCGCCCGCTCCTAAAACTCCGTATTTATACCGGGATTCCAATACCCGCGATGTCCTTTGCCCGAAGGCTTTTGATTCTATCGCGGATCCGCGCGGCTTTCTCAAACTCGAATTTACGGGCTGCATCGCGCATGCTCTGTTCCAGCTCGGCGATGAACTTCTCTCGCTGGTCGGGGGTCAGGTCCTCTCCAGGCTCTTCCGGCTCGGCCGGAATCGTCACGTAGTCCCCTTCGGCGATCGCGATCAGACTCATATCGATCGGCTTGACGATCGACTGCGGAGTGATGCCGTGCTCTTCGTTATAACGAAGCTGCGTATCGCGCCGGCGCGTGGTTTCGTCAATGGCCTGTTTCATACTGTCGGTCATGACGTCGGCGTAGAGGATCGCTCGGCCTTCGAGGTGGCGCGCGGCGCGGCCGATCGTCTGGATCAACGCACCGCTCGAGCGCAGGAAACCTTCCTTATCCGCATCGAGAATCGCAACGAGGGACACCTCGGGCAAATCGAGCCCTTCGCGCAGCAGATTGATCCCGATCAGGACGTCGTGCTCGCCGCGCCGAAGATCCCGCAGGATTTTGATGCGGTCGAGCGTGCTGACTTCCGAATGCAGGTAGTTGCACTTCACGCCGACCTCGGAGTAGTATTCGGCGAGATCCTCGGCCATGCGCTTGGTCAGGGTCGTCACGAGCACGCGCTGGTTGTTCGCGGTGCGCTGGCGGATCTGGTTCAGCAGATCGTCCACCTGGCCTTTGATGGGGCGAATCTCGATCTCCGGGTCGACAAGGCCAGTTGGCCGGATGATTTGCTCGACCACGACGCCTTCCGTTTTCGTCAGCTCGTAAGGTCCCGGCGTTGCCGAAACGTAGACCACCTGATTGACGCGGTGCTCGAACTCTTCGAAGGTCAGGGGCCGGTTATCGAGCGCGCTGGGCAGGCGAAACCCGTGTGCCACCAGCACCTGCTTGCGGGAACGGTCGCCATGGTACATCCCATGCAGCTGCGGAATCGTCTGATGGCTCTCGTCAATGAACATGACGGAGTCGGCCGGCAGGTAGTCGAGAAGAGTCGGAGGCGCTTCGCCCGGCAACCTCCCGGAAAAGTGCCGCGAATAGTTCTCGATCCCGTGGCAGTAGCCGATCTCCTTCATCATTTCGAGATCAAACATGGTGCGCTGGTGCAGGCGCTGCGCTTCGATCAGCTTGCCCTGCGCCTCGAGCTGCGGACGCCAGGCTTCCAGCTCGGCCTTGATCGATTCGATGGCGGCTTCCTTCGTCAGCTGCGACATCACGTAATGTGTCTTGGGATAAATCGGCAGGCGCTGGTAGGTTTGCCTGACCTGGCCCAGCAGCGGGTCGATCTGCGAGAGAGATTCGATTTCGTCGCCCCACATTTCGATGCGGTAGGCGTTCTCGTCGTAGGTGGGAAAAATCTCGATCACGTCGCCGCGGACGCGAAAAGAACCGCGCCGGAAGTCATTATCGTGGCGATCGTAGAGAATCTCAACGAGCTTCGAAGTGATCTCCCGGCGTGTGATCTTCTGGCCTTTTTCCAGCATCAGAAGCATCCCGTAGTAGGCTTCGGGCGAACCCAGACCGTAGATACAGCTGACGCTGGCGACGATCACGCAATCGCGCCGCTCAAACAGCGACTTCGTCGCGGCGAGCCGGAGACGGTCGAGCTCGTCGTTGATAGTGGCCTCTTTCTCGATATACACACCGCTCGACGGGATGTAGGCCTCGGGCTGATAGTAGTCGTAATAACTGACGAAATACTCCACTGCATTGCCTGGGAAGAAGGTCTTGAACTCGTGGTAGAGCTGCGCGGCCAGGGTCTTGTTGTGGGCGAGAACGAGCGCCGGCCGGCCGATCTTTTCGATCAGGCTGGCCATCGTGAATGTCTTCCCGGAGCCTGTGACTCCGAGCAGAACCTGGTGCTTTTCGCCGCCGGTCAGACCGCGCCCCAACTCTTCGATGGCAGTCTTCTGGTCGCCCTGGGGGCTGTAGCTGACGCCGAGCTGGAAGGGTACGGAGTCGGTGTAAGGGCGAAGGCTATACGCGGATTTCAGTGCGCCGGGCTTCAAGAATCAGGATACCAGGGTCCGCGGACAGGTTCTGTCCGCAAGCGGTGTTCCTCAAGCAACCTCGAGAATATCAACCTGGGAGGGCCCAGGGACTGGGTCACCCTCCTGCCCCGCCCGCAGAAATTTTCCCGGCGATCCGGCGGTGCCATTGACACTTCCCCCAAAGATTCATGCAAGGGAATTCCCGCTCGAAAACGGAGAATACGGGACAAGTCCGGAATCCAGGAAATGACTAATATAGCGTTCTCCTGTTGCTTTCCCAATAGAACTTCAGTATCCTTCCATTGGGAAACCCAATGGGCGATAAGGGACAAAAATCTGAGATCCTGCAGGGGACGCTGGCCCTGATGGTGCTGAAGACTCTCGATGTGCTCGGGACACTGCACGGTTATGGGATCGTGCGGCGAATTGAGCAGATCAGTGGCGGACTTCTCAGCGTCAATCAGGGCACACTATATCCCGTTCTTCTGAAACTGGAGCAGGAAGGCTCCATCGCGTCGGAGTGGGGCGACTCGGAGAACAACCGTAAGGCGCGGTTTTACCGGCTGACGCGCGCCGGGCGCCGCCAACTAGCCGCCGAGACGCGCGACTGGGAACAGAAAGCGGCAATCATTGGCCGGTTCTTTTCCGTCAAAGCAGAAGACCTGCAATGAGACCCCTGCGACGCTTCCTTTGCAGACTCAGCTCCCTGGCGAGAACGCAGCAGGACGAAGAACGGCTGCGCGCCGAGATCGAAGAGCATCTCGCGCTCGAAACAGCGGCGAACCTTCGCGCCGGTTTCTCCCCATCCGAGGCGCGCCGTCAGGCAGCGCTGAAGTTCGGCTGCGTCGAAGCCATCAAAGAAAGTTACCGCGAACAGAGAGGACTGCCTTTCATGCAGACCCTGATTCAGGATCTTCGGCTCGCGCTGCGCCGTCTGCGGTTCGCTCCGGCATTCGCCATCGCCACGGTCGCTACTCTCGCGCTCGGCATTGGCGCCACAATCTCGATCTTCACTCTTGCGCATGCCGTGCTGCTGAAATCTCTGCCGGTTGCGAAGCCGGACGATCTGTACCGCGTGGGCAAAGAGTCGCGGTGCTGCTACTGGGGCACGTGGTCCCAGAAGGACGAATGGTCGCTTGTTTCTTACGATCTCTACGAATACCTCCGCGACCACACCAAAGGATTCGCCGAACTGGCGGCATTCTCGGCCAGCGAAGGGTCATTTGGTGTACGGCGCAAAGGTTCCGCGGAAGCGGCCGGGAGTTATCCGGCCGAATATGTCTCCGGGAATTACTTCGCGATGTTCGGTGTCCGGCCTTATTCCGGACGCGCCATATCGCCCGCGGACGACCGGCAGGGAGCCGCGCCCGTCGCCATGATGAGCTACCGGCTCTGGGAAGGAAGGTATGCGCTGGATCCTTCCGTAGTCGGCAGTGTCTTCAATCTCAACGACCAGCCTTACACCGTAGTCGGAATCACGCCGCCGGGCTTCTACGGCGACCAGTTGCGCGATCCTCCGCCTGATTTCTTCGTGCCGGTCCATGCCGCGGAAGCGGGCGATGTCACAACCCCCAATCTGTATTGGCTGGATCTCATCGGCCGCATTCGCCCCGGCACAAGCCCGGCAGCTCTCGAACCCGAAATGCGAACCGCGCTGAAGCAGTGGCTCCAGGCGCACTGGAACCAGATGAATCCCAATGAGCGAGCCCTGTTCCCGCAGCAGACCTTGTATATAAGGCCGGGGGGCAGTGGGATCTCCACGATGCGCGATCAGTACGAGCACTGGCTGCGTATCCTGATGCTGGCTGCCGGTTTTGTCCTTCTGATCGTGTGCGCGAACGTGGCCAATCTGATGCTGGTGCGGGGTATTGAGCAGCGCCGGCAGACCTCGTTGTGCATGGCGCTGGGAGCGCAGGGACCGCGGATGGTGCGCCAGGCGCTCACCGAAAGCACCCTGCTGTCCGTTCCCGGAGGCGCCGCGGGCCTGGCACTCGCATTCGCGGGCACGCGGCTGATTCTCCACGCGGCCTTTCCGGCCCGCGCCGGATTGGCCGCGGTTCCGATTGCCGCGTCGCCTTCGACACCGGTCCTTCTGTTTGCCTGTGCCGTCTCCCTCGTGACGGGCATTGCTTTTGGATTCGGTCCGGCGTGGATCGCCACCCGAATCGATCCTGCCGATGCGCTGCGTGGCGCCGGTTGCGCCACGGCCCGCACTGGTTCGCTCCCCCGCAGGGTGCTTGTCGTGATCCAGACCGCTCTGTGTCTCGCATTGCTGTCGGCGTCGGGACTGCTGACGATGACGCTTCACAAGCTGGAGAACCAGGATTTCGGATTTACCCAGGACCGCCGTCTGGTGGTGAATACCGATCCGCGCCAGGCCGGCTACACGCGGGACCGGCTCACCCCCCTTTACCGGCGCATCCATGAATCGCTGATGGCGGTCCCCGGTGTTTCATCGGTTGCGCTCTCGATCTTCTCACCCATGGGAAATAACTATTGGGGCGCTCTGGTCCGCGTGCCCGGCCGCGCGCCGGCAGGGCCAGGAGATGAAAGCGATGCCGCCGCGTGGAATCGGGCGACCGCGGGATATTTCGACGTCATCGGAGAGCAGATCATGCGCGGCCGCGGCATCACGGAACAGGATACGGAGAAATCGCGGCACGTCGCGGTTGTCAACGAGGCATTTGCCCGCGCCTTCTTCGGAAACAAAGATCCGGTGGGCAGTCACTTTGGCCAGTTTCCTTTGCCGGACAGTCAGTACGAGATCATTGGCGTCGCGAGGGATGCCCGATTCGCCCCCTTTGCCATGGAGAAACCGGTGGGTCCGTTCTTTGTTCTGCCGGCGGCACAGCATGATTTCTTCGAGGCGCCTGGCGCCAAAGAGATCGAAGCAGAGCCCAATGCCCACTTCCTGCGGGACATCGTCATCGAACTCCGGCCAGGCCTCAATCCGCCGGTTGCGCAGATACGGCAGGCGATGGCCCTGGTAGATCCGAATCTGCCCGTCCTTGCGATTCGCACGATGAAAGAGCAGGTCAGCGGAAATTTCATCCAGCAGCGGCTGATGGCGCGGCTGAGTTCGCTGTTCGGCATTCTTTCGTTGGTGCTGGCTTCAATCGGGATGTATGGCGTTATCGCATATAACGTCAGCCGCCGTACCGCGGAAATCGGCGTGAGGATGGCTGTGGGCGCGGATCGTAGCAACATTGTGGCGCTCGTGCTGCGCGGCGCTTTAGCGCTGGTCGTCTTTGGCCTGGTGGTTGGCGTCCCACTGAGTCTTGCGGCTGGCCGCTTCCTTGGTCACCAGCTTTACGGATTGAGCCCATACGATCCTTCGGTGCTGTCTGCAGCCGTGCTCGCGCTCGCAGTATCGGCACTGGTGGCGGCCCTGGTTCCCGCCTTGCGCGCCAGTGCGACTTTACCGATGAATGCTCTGCGCGCCGAGTAATCGCCGGGACCGCGTAGTCGCGCAGCGGCGGCGATTCTTAATTCAGCCGCGGAAGAGCGGGGGTCGCATGTGTGTCCATATATCCGGATCCGGCGCATCATCCAACAGGAGTACGGTCGGAACGGCCGGCAGTGTATCGAACTGGCGATTCTATGGATCGCGTCGTCGGACTGAACGACCCACCCACGCATGTTGCGTGCAAAACGCGTACTGCAAAATCCATGTTGGCGGGTCCGGCTCCAGGCTGCCATTCACTTTGATATTCCGCTCGCGAGCGCATCGGTAACCCCACATGGGTTCGAGCTTCGTGATGCAGGTTTCCGGCGTTCGGCAGGCAGCGTCAGCCTGCGCTGCCTCCAGGGAACGAATCGATACTGCGAAGTCTTTATAGAAGTCTTCGGTTCCGGGGTCGATTTCCTTCGAGGGTGGCCTGCAACAGTAATCTTGCCGGTGCCT
>DATAZF010000047.1:0-5071 GCA_036272235.1 Bryobacteraceae bacterium
CCTTTGTGCCGCAACATGCTGCGCTTCCAGCGGTCAGATTGCCGATTTCGGTATTCACGTAGAACTGCAGATTCTGCTTTGCGAGCGCCTGCGCCATGTCGATATGAATGGCGCCGGCTTCGACCGTGAGCGAATCGGCCGTGACGTTGAGAATCCGGTTCATCTTCATCCGGAGAACGGTCCCGCCCTCCGCTGTGCCGCACGCGGTTGTGGAATGGTTCGATCCGACAGCACGCACGGGCGAAGGATACTTAGCAGGGTTCTTCAGGACGTCGATGATGTCCTGCGCAGAGTTGGCATCGGCGACGGCGGCCGGATGCGAAACGACATCGCCAAACCAATTTGTCACGTCAGGCATAGAAGACTCGTTATTTCGCAGGTGTCTGCTGGAATGCCGGATCGCTGGCCGCTCGCGCCTGCGGCTTCCACTCCACCGAATAATATTGACCCCGGTCGCGTGCCCACGGGTCAAAAACATTCACCACGTTCTGTAATTCGGACGACAGCTCCGGAATATTTCGCAGCAGGACGCGTTTCAACGGCGAAACCGGAACCTGGTGGCCGTTCGATTCCGCCTTCTCCATCAGTTCCTTTCCAGGTCCGTTATGACTCACCCAGTCGATTCCCAGCTTTGTATAAAATTCCGGCCGGAAGCTCGACGTAAAGAAGCGATCGCTGAAAAGCCGCCGTGAAGCATTAAGAATGAAAACGACGAATTGGGTTTCGGAAATCGCGTAGCCGTGCGGACGCACCGATTCCGCCATCCAGCCGACGACTGTATCGACGTCCTCGATATTGTCGACAACCGATCCATTCGGGTGTCCCAGGCAATCGTTGATCGGTGTGCCATCGCCGTTGACTTGCGCGTCGGTAATCACCTTTGACGAATCGCAAACATGCGTCCCGTAGACTTCCCGCAGCTGCCGCGCATCGGCTTCCTGCTGTTTACGCGCGGGTGAATCGGCCGGCAGTGACTTGTCGGTGAAATCGTCGAAACTGGTCAACTGCCGTAACCCATACTGGCGGCGAAACTCGTTGAAACGCGGAACACCGTGTTCGCGGTCGCGAATAATATCGAGCGCCGTGATATCGAGTTGCTGCGTCGGGCTATCCAGCCGCGGCAGGCGAATGTTCTGCATGAACTGCGGGATGTTGTGCAGAGTCAGCAACCCCAGACGCTGGCGCCCCATACTGAGGCCCCAGTTCGCCAGTCCGCGCGAGCGCATGGCTTCCGTGGCCTTGCCCTCAAAGGTGTTGATTACGGCAACTTTCTGTGCGATCTGGTTTGGATCTTTGTCGATTTGGCGGTATTCGATTAAATCGGGAATCATCGCGTGCAACCGGTAAACAGTGACAAATTCCTCCGGAAAATTGAACGGCGATCCGAAATGGTTGACCCCGCCATTGACATCGGCGGGCTTCGTCAGGTCGAAGTGGGGAATCTTGCTGCCGATGCCGAAGATGCCGGGGCCCGAGGCGAGAACCGAATACCATTCGTTCGTCTTCGCCGCGTCTTTCGATTTGCCGAAGTTTTGAACGACAATGTTGGACAGAGCTTTCGAGACTTCTGGATCGCCGGAGCCAAGCAGCCCGTTCCAGTTGGCGTTCATCCCTTTGTAGAGCGGTTCGTCGTAAAGAAGTTGGGGCGTCCATTCCGTCGTATGGATCTTCGCGATCTCCGCCGCAACCACCAGTCGCGCCACCTCGAAGAGTTCATCGGGCGTCACATCTTTGTTGCGGATCTCCCGTTTTGCGTCGGCGGGGTTGCGCAGACCGCTGTCGCCGTTGGGATCCTTCGCGGCTTGCCTGCGGAATTCCTCGACGAAGGAATTGTGCTCGCGGGCGAAAAGGTTGTGATAGAAACTGAGCCCGATCGACCAGTTGTCGGGGAACGCCGCTGCTTCCTGCCCCGCCCACTGCGGTTGTATGGGGTCTCCCGGCTGAAACACCGGCAGATAGCCGGGCCCCTGCTGCGCACCTGCCAGCGGCTCCAGCAGCATTTTTGCCATGTCTGCCGGATCGCGTTTTACGCGCTTTCGCGACGTCTCGTCATACCCGTAGAGTTGCGACGCGTCCCACCACGCGGTGGTGTTGTTGCTGAAAGTTTTCGGTGCGCGAGAGAGATAGTCCCTGCCACCGCTCGTGAACTTCTCGGGCGGCGAATCCTGCAGCACAAGAGTCTTGTCGACCCGGTCCGCGGGACGGCAGCTCAGTTGCGCCACCTGATCCGGCGTCAGTGGCGTTTCGACGTTGTTTACCAGTTGCGTCGTGCACCCGACATTCATGTATTCCGTGGCGTTGTGCCCCTCATCCATATGAGAAAACCAGTCGTGCGTCATGAACTGGATCCAGTAAGCGGCCAGGACATTGAAAAACGGTGCCTTCTGGTAGTCGCAATTGGCGTCGGCGGAATCGCCGGGAAGTCCGAATCCGGAGTTGCAGGCCGCCGGATTCGTTTGCGTGCGCGTGAAGAGCTTCCGGCTGATGACCTGCGGATCGGGAGTATAAAGGCCAAGGCGATCGCCATGTCGGTTCTTCGTCAGAATAGTTTGGCCTTGATCGGGATAAGTGGTTTCAAACTCAACGTTGCGCGCGAACGGCGTGCCAGTCGAACCCATCAGCGGATTGAGAATGTCGTTGCAGACTCCGGAAAGCGTCCGGGCGCGAATCAGGTCTCCCCGGCAGACCTGCTGCCCATTTCCTCCGACAGCCTGATAGAGCGGATTGACCATGGGTAGGCGCAACTCAGGCCAGATCTTGATCGCCGGCCCGTCTACCCCTGGTGCGCCCGTGACGTATGTGCGCCAGGTCCCGGTATTGTCGAACAGATTGAACTTAATCAGTTCGACGCGTTCGTACTCGAGATCGAGCAACGCTCCCGTGACGCCCCGAAACGCCGGACCCTTTTTTGAAAGATAACCAGAGGGCAGAGACGACACGTCCCCTGTGCCCCAGTAGTGAGACCAGTCGACCCAGGGCGTGAGCCGGAATTCCGGGTCCCGCTCTCCCCGGCACAGCGCTTCCGCATCGGAGACTTTGCCGAGAAATCGCTGCGCGCGGTCGGCCGGTATTTTGCGCAGACCCTGCAGCACCATCTGCGCGCAGGCCTTCAGCTCCTTCGCCTCTTCAAGTTTCGGATCGGGCGTTTTGTCGGCGGCGATTGCCAGCCCGCACACGCAACATAGCAGAATGAATCTCATGTGAAGTGTAAAGGCCGCTTAGGTCGTGGGCGATCCCGCTGCCATTGCGGCACTCTGGGAAATAATGTATGCCTTCTGATATCCCGCTGCAAGTTGACCGCTGGTAAACGTCAGGTTTGCAGGGTGGTAGGAATTGTCGTGCTCGCACCGTGTAAACACGCTGTCGGAAATCGTGGAATTTGCGGCAATGGATCTGTTCTTCGGAAAAAGCCACGCGACGTTCCACGATTCGTGCTTTGTATCCAGTGCAAGCTTTGGATCCATCGGGAGGGGATAGTTCGAACTCACGTCAGCAACAAACTCCAATCCCAGAGCGGCCGCCTTGTTCATCATCCACGCGAGCGTCAGGTCGGAAAGAGCGGACCCGCTGGAGCCGGCCGGATAGCTGCCGCCCACGTCGCAATGTACGCCGCTGAACCAGACTTGTTCCATCGTTTGATCCGGCGCCGCCGCGGTCCAGAGCGTCGGCGGAAATTCCGCCCGCCGCTCGTCGATGGCCAGCGCCTGGTAGGCGTGCAAAATAGAAGAACTAAGACTGGTGTCAAGGAATCCGTAGAGAAGCGGGCTGACACCTCCGAAGATTGCGGGTATTCCCAGCGAACCCACGGTGTCCCACACGCCAACCATTGTGATCTTGGGGCTGAACATATCGCAGGTCTTGTTCAACTCTGCCAGCAGCTCCGCGCGTTTGTCTTTATGGCGATAGGCGTTAAAGGCGGTCTCGACTGCCTCGTCGCTGAAGTTGGCAGTCGGCAACCCGCAGGCGGCCACCATTCCAGCGACGCCGCGGGCTGTATACGCGCCGCGGCTGAAGCCGAAGATAAACAACTCGTCTCCCTTTTCGTAATCGTGAGCGAGTTTCGTGTAGCCCTCTTTGACTTTCTGAAACAGCCCGGTGCCGAACGCGCCGCCGGCCAGTTTCTGGATGAGCAGTCCGTCCGAACCAACGCCGTCGTCATAGTGGGCGATCTGATCTGCACTGACTCTGAGGGCTTTGTAAATTTTGTATACGTTCGTGTTCTTGCCTGGTTCGTCCCAGGTGCCGTCAGCGCAAAATAATGATGCGTTTGCTCATACTTTTTCAACCATTGCCTTTCGTAGTAACAGGGCTCGAGACCCAAAAATTCACGTTCTGAGAGAGGTTGTACAAGCAGGAGTTGAATGTCCAGGGCAAGATGTTTCAGCGGCTCGCCAAATAGATTTCCGTGCGGTGCTGATTTATACAGATCGCCGGTGCCCCAATGCAGTCCTCAAGAGCGTTACCAGTTGGCACAGAAACGCACCCGAAACAGGCAGAACGAGTACGACTCTCCGATACGACAAGTCTTTGAAATAGATAAATCGTTGCGAATCTGCAGAAGTCTGCTGTGGAACTCAGCAGAAACGGTGGTTCCTCGCATCCCCGTCACATTTTATTGCGCAGTTACAAACGCTGACGTGGGCCGATTATTGCTAATAAAAATGGGGGGCGGAATTTGTCAATTACGCGGCTGCACGCTTGAGTCTTTCAGCCTCTACGTCTCGTCGAACGGACGCCTTCCGGATTTTTGAGGGTTGACGAATGTGCGGAACTGAAACGGCGGGTAAGGCGAGGTACATGCTGTCGGCAATTTCCGAATTGACATCGCTTCGTTTTGGCTTCTCGCGTGCGGCCTGTTAGTTCATGAATCAAGCTCTTCGAGCCGGACTGAAAACACAGCAACAGTCTTCCGAGTTGCCGGCGCCTGTTACATCAATTCACAAGGTCGAAGCGGATGGCGTCAGCGTCTTCTACCGGGAGGCCGGCAACTCCAATTCCCCCGTAGTGCTGCTGCTGCACGGGTTCCCATCATCGTCTTTCATGTTCCGTGAAATCATTCCACGTCTTGCGA
>DATAZF010000048.1:0-6729 GCA_036272235.1 Bryobacteraceae bacterium
TTCGTTCTTGGCCAGATAGGCGCTTACGCCCGCTCTCCGCAGTTGACGCACGATGGGCCGCGCCGCATACATGGTGAGAATCACGATTCGGATTCCCGGCACCGCGTCCAGCAGGCGCTGCGCGACTTCGAGGCCATTCAGATCCGGCATCACGAGGTCGAGAATTGCCAACTCGGGACGCGCCGTGATCCCGAGTTCTACCGCGGCGCTGCCCGTCGCGACGTCCCCGACCACCCGCCATTCCGGATGGCTCGTGGCAAGAATGCGGATCAAGCCCAGCCGCACCAGCTCATGATCGTCGGCAATGAGAATGTTGACGCCGGTCATGTGTCTCCACCCGAAGCCTGACCAACCGGGAAAGTCAGTCGCACGCGCTCGGCCGCACCGTCGCGCCGGATATCGAAATCGCCGCCGAGCGCCTGCGCGCGCTGCCGAATGACAGACCATCGGCACCCCGTGGACTCTGTAGCAGGCGGCCCAGGCGCGGGCGTTTCCAGCTCAAAAACAACTCTGTTCGAGCGCTCTCTGAGACGAACTGTCAGTTCCTGCTTCGACCGGTAACGGATACTTCGCGCGACCCAGTGCTGGAACGCGGTGAAAAGAAGCAATCTTGCGTCGGCCGGCAGGACGTCCGAAACCGGATCCATGTCGAGCACCAGCGGAAGTCCCGGCTCGCCGCGCAGATGGTCGGCGGCGTGTTCGATTGACGCTTCGAGTCCGTGGTCGGCTGCCAGTGGTGCGACGAGCATCGCACCAGCGACTCTGATATCGCGGCAACAGCGGCCAGCCGTCTCGAGCGCTGTGACCGCCTCCTCATGCCCCGGCAGGCCGCGCGACAGCAATTCGAGGCGGATCAGCGTGTAGGAAAGCACGACAAGCTCCTGCGAAATCGTGTCGTGCAGGAAGCCGCCGATATCGTGCAACTCCAGCGCCCGGTCTCTCATCAATTCGCCGGAGTAACCGCGTATCGCAGTGCAAACAACGGATCCGATTTCTCCATTTTCATCGATAATCGGCGCGAACGAACAAACCAGCGGAATCGCGGAACCATCCGGGCGATTCCAGCGAATTTCCACACGACGCGAAAACAATCCCCCGAACGCGCGCGCTATTCCGATTTTCCACAAAGGAATATCGCCGGAATATATTACCTTCTGTCCGACATCCGGGGCAGAAATCTCCTCGCGTGATATGCCAGTCAGCCGGGCGGCTGCCTGGTTACAGCGAACCACATGTCCTTCACGATCAAGGGCGATTATGGCGGCGCCGACCGCGTCGAGAACTTCGTCCGATAGATCAGTTCCCGGGAGAGCGGACCCGACAGCCGCGTACGCCATTGTAAGAGCGTACTATAGCTTATTTTCCGATGCAGAATGTAACAAAAATACGATGGAGAATATCGTCGGCGGTAGTGGCCCCGGTGATGGCATCAATCGGATTTAGAGCGCAATAAAGATCGAGGATCAGTAATTCGTGGGGAATTGCCGACTGCGCCGCATTTTCGGCCTTTTCCAGCATAAGCAGTGCTTCGGAGAGCAGGTTCTCCTGGCGGACGCTGGTAATGAATCCGCCCTGCAGTTCCAGTTCTCCACGTGGCGCCAGTTGATCCAGGATGGCGGCACGGAGTGCGGCGATTCCAGCGCCCGTCAGAGCCGAGACGCTGAGGGCGCCGTCTGCACGCAGCTGAAATTCCGCCAGATCGCATTTATTCGCGACGACGAGAAAGCGCCCTTGTTGGCGCACCTTGTCGATAAGCTTTTCTGTCCCTTCTGAAGGCGTCGCCGCGCCGTCGAGCACCACGATCGTAAGATCCGCGTCGGACATGGCTTCGAAACTGCGCTCGATCCCAAGGCGCTCAATCAGCTCAGCGGTCTCGCGGATCCCCGCCGTATCGACCAGACGCACCGGTATCCCGGCAAGCTCCATCGTTTCCGAGACCGCGTCCCGCGTCGTGCCGGGAATGGCCGTCACGATGGCGCGGTCCTGCTCCAGCAGGCGGTTGAACAGACTGCTCTTTCCGGCGTTGGGCGGCCCGGCGATCGCCAGCGAGAATCCCGAGCGTACCAGGTTTCCGTAGCGGAAGCTGCGCGCAAGTGTCTGGGTTTGCTCTATGATCGGGTCCAGGCGGCGCAGAATCTCTCGCGCCGGCGCCACGCTGATGTCGTCCTCCGCGAAATCGATTCCGGCTTCGAGCAGCGCGATCAGTTCGAGTAGTTGGGCTTTGATCGGCGCCAGGCGGCGCGAAACCGAGCCTTGCGTCTGCTGCGCCGCCACGCGCGCCTGATAGAGTGTCGTCGCATCGATCAGATCGCGGACAGCCTCGGCCTGCGGCAAGTCAATCCGGCCATTGAGAAAGGCGCGCAGTGTAAACTCGCCCGGCTCCGCAAGCCGCGCCCCGGCGTGAACGGCGCGGTCCAGACAATGCGCGAGGATAACGGGGGCGCCGTGGCAGGAGATCTCGACGACATCTTCGGAAGTGTAGGAGCGAGGGGCGCCGAAGAACGTAACGACGACCTCATCGACGAGGTGGGCGTCCTCATCGAGCAGTTCGCCCATGCTCGATTTCCACGAGCCTAACTCACTCTTGAGCGCGACAACGGTGCTCGCAATGGTGCCGGATTGGGGTCCGGACAACCGCACGATTCCAATGCCCCCGCGGCCCGGCGGCGTGGAAATCGCGACGATCGTATCGTTGAGTTTCACGTATGCGGGATGCAGGGCAGGATGACATCCTGCGCGGGGTTGGCAACCCCGCTCCACGGCCGCAGCGAATTACCGCGGGCGTCGCGGAGGTCGTCGATCGCCTCTGCCGCCCGGCCCACCACGCCTGTCGCCGCGCCCGAACGGCTTCGGTGTGCGTTCGCTCGGCTTATCGTCCAGCCGCCGGTAAGTCCCCAGCGAAGGCGGCGGCGGAAGATCCGGCAGTGACGGCATTCCGGCGGGATAAATCACCACATGCCGGTAGGGCCCGGCGCCCGCACTCTCGCTCCGCAGTTCCGTTTCGTTGCGCAACGCGATGTGCAACACGCGCCGCTCGCGGCTGTTCATCGGATTGAACTGGAACGGCGTGCCGGTGTGCTTTACCTTTTCCGCCGCAGCGCTCGCGCTGATGCGCAGCTCTTCAATCCGCAGCGCCCGATAGTCGTTCGCATCGAAAGAAATCCGCGAGTGGTCATCGGAGTGAAGCCGCAGCGCTTCCTGCGTCACCAGCTCGAGAGCCAGCAGAAATTCGGCGCGATTCGCGAGCAGCAAATCGACATCCGGACCTTTGAACTTGACGATGATGTCCGGATTTTCAAAGTCGGGATGGCTCTGATCGCCGGATTCCATCGCAAAATCCAACTCGAACTTTCCATTGGCGAGGATTTGACGGAGAAACTGCTCGATGCGAGGACCCGTTTCCTGAACTGAATACTTGGGATTCAAGCCGTCTTCCTACCGTCCTTTGCGAGGTTTCGTTGCCACAGCCCGTGCTTCGACCGGACCTGCCGTCTTGTTGAAGAACCACTGCTGCGCAACGCCTGTGATGTTGCCAGTGAGCCAGTATAACACCACTCCGCTCGACAGCGACCAGAAGAAGAACAGGTACATGAGCGGCATAAACTGCATCATTTTCTGCTGCGTGGCGTCGCCTGCGGCCGGCGGCGGCGTCATCTTCTGCAGCGCATAGCTGGTCACCACCATGATCAGCGGAAGAAAGTGAATCTCGAAATGTTCGTGCTGCGAGAGATCGCCTACCCAGAGCCAGCTTGCATGGCGCAGCTCGATCGACACCGCCAGCACCTTGTAAAACGCGTAGATGAACGGCATCTGGATCACCAGCGGAATGCACCCTCCGACCGGATTCACGCCGTGCTTCTTGTAGAGATCCATCATCTCCTGCTGCTTGTTGGCGGCCCGCGGATCGCTCATGCTGATGCCCTTGTACTTCTCGTTCAGCTTCGTCATCTCCGGTTGCAGCGCCTGCATCTTGCGCGACGACTTCAGCTGAGTGATCTTCAGCGGAAACAAGGCCATGTTGATGATGATCGTGATGAGAACGATCGCCCATCCGTAGTTGTGTGTGAACTTGTCGTTCAGGTAGTGAAGGACGATGAACAGGGGTTTCGCGACAATCCCGAACCAGCCCCAGTCGACGATGCCGTCGAGCTTCGGATTCACCAGATGGAGCGCGGAAATTTCCTTGGGCCCGAGATAGATCCCGAACTGATTGCGCGCCGCGCCGCCCACGGCAACCCCGGGATACGGATCTTCGGCGCTGTTGATCGGCGATGCGACCGTATCCTGGAAAGTAGTCGTCGAGAGCCCCGTGTTGGGAGGCGGCAGAAACGCCGCGGCGAAATACGCATCGTCGATTCCCGCGAACGAGTACATGCCGTCGGCATTGACCGGCCCGTTCTTCGCGGTCTTCGCGGCGTCGCGGATGAGTTTGTTCTTTTCCAGATCGTAATGGATCGTCGCCTGCTGCCCGGCCGCATTCTGCACGGCCATGTCGCCGAAGCCGCCGCGCCACTGCACCAGGTGCGGCAGCCCCATGCCATTCTGCGTGACCTCGTCCGAGTACTGCACCATATATCCGCCCTGCTGCAGCGCGATCGTCTTGACTGCGTGGGTGCGGCCATCCGAATATTCGAATGTCATCGTGTTCGGCGATTGCCTGCCGACCCACAGCACCTTATTCAGATCGGAACTCGGCTGCTTGTCGCGGAAATTGAACGAGAACGGATAGCCGACCTTCTCGGCGCCCTTTTGATTGACGAGCTCGAGCGGTTTGCCGGCGCTGTCGTTGAATTTCTTGAGCGTCCAGCTCTTTACGGTCGCGCCGCGGTTGGAAAAGACCACTCTGTAGAGGTCGGTGTCGAGCGTGTATTCCTGTGCCGCCGCGGCTGAAACCGCATCCGCGGACGGCGCCTCGGCGGGGGCGGTCTGCAAGGCCATGGGCGTTCCGCTCGCAGTGCTCGTCGCAGCTTTGGCAGCTGCGTCTTTGGCGCTTTTGCCGCTTACGGCTTTTTCGTCTGCAGCTTTTTCGCCTCTAGTTGTCTCGCCCGGATTCGCGGTTGCAGCCTTCTTTTGATCGGATTGTGGCGGCGTAATCCCGAGCTGCTTGTAAGCCCATGGTGTCACCACCAGGATCAGGCCCATCAGCACGAAGGCGATGACCATTCGCACTTCGTTGGAGAGCTCTTTCGGTTCCTTATCCGAGGGCGAATTATTTGAAGATGTAGAGCTCATTCGATTTCAGCGCACAGGCCGCGGAGCACGTCCGTTGTGCGCGGCGTCAGAAGGGCGCACAGGCCGCGGAGCGCGTCCATTGTGCGCGGCGTCAGAAAACCCTGGCACCGGGTCGCAGCCACCCTCATGGAACGGATGGCACCGGCCCAGACGTTTTATACCCATCCACACGCCGCGCCCTGCTCCATGGACTTCGATCGCTTCGCGCATATATTGCGAGCACGTCGGATGAAACCGGCACGCCGACGGCAGCAGCGGCGAGATCAGGAGCTTGTAGCCTCGGAGGAAGAAGATGAAGATTTTCCGCACCTGATAAAGAGACGTCGAACTTCCGCCCGAAGTTCTGGGAGCGGACATTCTTCCGCTTTGCGCCGTGGATTGAATACGATCGACCACTCAGGATTCAATTGTGACAGTTCGAGCCGGACGGCCTCGCGCATGCGGCGTTTGATACGGTTGCGGACGACAGCCTTGCCGAGGGCGCGCGGCGTGGTGAAACCCACGCGCGGACCGGCCACGCTGCCTTTGGAGTCGCACACAACGGCCTCGCTCCGCGGGCCCTGCGCACTCGCGTCGCATAAGACAAAGGCAGCGAAGTATGGGCACGTGTGGCGCGTCCCTTTGTCGTAAACTCTTCGGAAATCGCTGGATCGGAGTAGCCGGACACTTTTCGGAAAGCCTGATTTCGTCGCGGGGGCCGCGGCTATCTCTCCGAGCTAACGGACAGCTTCTTGCGTCCAATGGCGCGACGGCGCGAGAGAACGGCCTGGCCGTCGGAGGTCTTCATGCGGGTCCGAAATCCGTGCGTCTTGGCGCGGCGACGGTTATTCGGTTGAAAGGTTCTTTTAGGCATTTTGTTCCTGGAAATATCGATTATACAACAGCTTGGGGCAACGGCGAATTTCCGTCGGCGTATCTTCAGCACCACAGTGAATTGAAAGCGTCAAACCGTAAGCAGAGGGCCTTCCTGTGGACTTCCCGAGGATACCTGCCCAACCATTTGGGTCAAAACGCGCAAGCCGCCCGGCCATCAACGGAATTGATGGCTCTCATCAACCTCTATTTATTGACCCTCCGCCGCATCGGCGACACAATTGTTAGTTTGGCTTGCGCCCGGCCCGATAGTCTCGCTTAGCCGATCCCTCACAACAACATGAGCAACCCCACAATGAGCAACCCACAATGAGCAACGCTGCGAACCTTGAAAGTCTTCTCCAGAAGACGAAGCCGACCGATCTGCTTCGGAACTCGAAGATCGGCGCGTATGTGTATCCGGTGGTGGCGCCGGAGTTTTCCAATTGGCGCGATGAGCAGGCGGCATGGCGGAAGTCGGCCGTGCTGTTCGATCAATCGCATCACATGGTCGACATTTATATCGAAGGTCCGGACGCACTCAAGATGTTGTCGCATCTGGCCATCAACAGCTTCGCGAAGTTTCCGGTGAACCGCGCCAAACAATTCGTGCCCTGCGGCCACAGCGGTCATGTGATCGGCGAC
>DATAZF010000049.1:0-11440 GCA_036272235.1 Bryobacteraceae bacterium
GCTTTCATGAAGGCGGGAGTCTCGGTGTGATTATGAACCTGCGATCTGCGGCGGCCCCTTGTGCGCTGTTCAGGGAATCCTTTACCGTTGAATCGGACGCGACGAAGCGTTTTGAAAAAAAGGAGCTGAATATGTCGAATCGCAATGAAGAAAATCGCGAGAAATTCGAAGGCGGCCGCGGTCAGGGTGGACCCGGTGAACAGGAAAGAAATTGGCAAAATCGCGGCTATAGCCAGGGTTACCGCAGCCGCGGCAGCGAAGGACAGTCCCCATTTTACGGGCCGGGAGGGCCAGGCGACTTTCGCAACGAACCGTGGCAGGGTGAGCGCGGGCCCTGGGGCGAGGAAGGGCGTTACGGAAATCAGCGGCAATTCGAAGGCGGCCGCCGGTATGACGAACGGGGCTACGGCGATCAGGGCTACAATGATCGCGGCTACAGCGAAGGTGTCTACGAAGACTTTGGAAACCGGGACCGAAACGAGGACATGCGCCGCGCGGACTGGGATCGTTCCCACAGCCGCAGCATGACGATGACCTATCCACGCCAGAACGAATGGTCGCAAGGTCACGGGATCAGCACAGGGCTCGGAGGCTCCGAGAATTCCGAGTACGCGAGCTATCCGCGCAGTGGCAGCTACTATGGCGGGCAGGGGCAGTTCGGCGGCGGCCTCAGCCAGTATAGTGAACAGGGTCGTCATGCCGGCCATGGGCCCAAGGGCTACAAGCGGTCCGACGAGCGCATCAAAGAGGACGTGAACGAGCGCCTGACGCAGGATTCGCAAATCGACGCCGGCGAAATCGAGGTGGAGGTCAAAAACGGCGAAGTGACGCTGACGGGTACGGTCGAGTCGCGTCAGGCCAAGCGCCGTGCCGAGGACGTCATCGAAAATGTCTCTGGTGTCAACGAGGTGCATAACCAGCTTCGCGTGCACTGGGGGCAGGAGACGACAGCAGGCACCACTTCCGGCGCGGCCGCCGGCAAACAGAGCTCACACGGCCCAAAATCCTGAATTCGGATCCATCAGAAAACCGGCGGCCGAACGAACACGAGGCGAACTTTTCGTCCGCCTCCGTGTGGTGGCGTTACTGCCGATATAAAAATTCGATTTGTCATTTCGGTAACATTCGGCGATACTTGCGATAGGAGTTCTTACAAGTGTCGTCTATCACGTTTCTCAGTCCCGAAATGTTCTGGCCGTTACCAAAGACATTTGACTTTGAGGATTACATCGACACAGAGCGCGAGTTATGGGCGTTCTTCCCCGAGACGACTGGAAGACGCGTCAACTTCTGCCAGTTGGGCTTGACGGCGAAATTGTTTGCTGAGGTCGATGAAACGCGCGAGCCCCTGACGGAGAACGAAACCTATTTCCTCATGCCATGCGGGGATGGCACAATGCGGCCGGTCCGGATGCGGAGTGAGCGGGCGCTGACGCTGGAAGAGTACCGGTTGACGCATCTGACGGCCGTTCGCATGATACATAAGCTTTCGGCCACGGGCCGCCTCATGGACGAAGTACACCGCCACGTGCTGGGCTCGGAAATCATCGGCGAGAGTCCACAAGAGTATTAGATCGGCGCGCGAGACCAGCCGCAATATTTCTCGCGGTCATCGCTCGTTCGCACTCAGCCGTGACGTACAATCGTGCGTTGATTATTTTGCTCTTCGGGCCACCCGGCTGCGGAAAAGGGACACAGGGCCGCCTGATCATTGACTGGTTACGGGACACGCACGGGCAAGCGGTTCCCTCCATTTCGACCGGAGATATGCTGCGCGCAGAGATCGCCGCCGGTTCGGAGCTTGGGCTTCAGACGCAATCCATCATTGCGGCCGGTGGACTCGTTCCCGACGATCTGATCAACGCCGCGCTGGGAAAGCGCATTCTGCAGCTGGACTGCGCGGGCGGCTTCATGCTCGACGGTTATCCGCGAACCGTTGAACAGGCGCAATATCTCGATGCGGAACTTGCCGCGCGCAATCTCTCCACGCCGGCTGTGATCCACCTCGACGTGCCCGCGGACGTCCTCGTGGGACGCATGATCAGCCGGCGGCAATGCTCACAGTGCGGGGTGATGTATAACATCCTCTCGAAGCGTCCGCGAGTGGCCGGACGCTGCGACGACGACGCAGCTCCACTCATCGTGCGCAAAGACGATCAGGAGAGCGTGATCCGCGAGCGACTGCGCACTTATCGTGAGCTCACTCGCCCGGTCCTCGATTACTATCCGAGCGATCGTTATTTTCAGATCTCGGGTGACCGGTCGGCGCCCTACATTTTCGAAGAGATTACCCGCATTCTGGAGTCTTTGATTTCATCCAATGCGAAAGCCTGAGGAGCTTCGAAGCGCGCGCTGGTTCGCGCCCGATACACTGCGGGGGTTCGGGCACAGGTCGCGCGTGAAGCAAATGGGCTTCCGGCAGGGAGACTTCAGCGGCCGTCCCGTCATCGCGATCGTGAATACGTGGAGCGAAATCAATCCCTGCCATTTGCATTTGCGCGAACGAGCCGAGGCGGTCAAGCGCGGCGTGTGGAAAGCGGGCGGATTTCCGTTGGAGATCCCCGCGTTTTCGGTGACCGAGATGTTCATGAAGCCGAGCCCCATGCTCTATCGCAATCTGCTGGCGATGGATACCGAGGAGGCCCTGCGCAGTCTGCCGGTGGATGGCGCCGTGCTGATGGGCGGCTGCGACAAGACAACTCCCGGGCTGCTGATGGGCGCATTCAGCGTCGATCTTCCGGCCATTTATTTGCCGGCGGGGCCGATGTTGCGTGGCAACTGGAACGGCCAGCCTCTCGGCAGCGGCACGGACTCGTTCAAGTACTGGACAGAGCGCTGCGCGGGACGGATCACGGCTGAGGACTGGGGCGACATCGAGAATGGCATCGCGCGCTCGCCCGGCTTCTGCATGACGATGGGGACGGCTTCAACGATGACAGCGCTCACCGAGGCGCTCGGCATGACGCTGCCCGGGGCGTCATCGATTCCCGCGGCGGATTCGAATCATACCCGCATGGCCATGAACTGCGGGACGGCAATCGTCGAGATGGTCTGGGAGAACCGAAAGCCTTCCAGCATCCTTACGCGCGAGTCGTTTGAGAACGCGATCACTGTCGATATGGCGATCGGCGGATCCACGAATGCCATGATCCATCTTGTCGCGATGGCGGGGCGGCGCGGGCTCGCGCTCGAGCTGGAACTGTTCGACAGGATCTCGCGGCGCGTGCCGGTACTGGCGGACATTCGGCCATCGGGACGATTCCTGATGGAGGATTTCTACTATGCCGGCGGGCTGCAGGCGTTGATGGGCGAAGTGCGCGACCTGCTTCGCCTCGATTGCGCAACCGTGAACGGGAAAACAGTGGGCGAGAATCTGGAGCCGGCGCGCGTACATAACGCCGAGGTCATTCGTCCGCGCGCGAATCCGCTGTTCGCAACCGGCGGAACCGCGGTTCTCTATGGGAACCTCGCGCCGGGTGGAGCGGTCATCAAGACGTCAGCGGCGGATGCGAAGTTGTTGCGGCATACGGGCCCCGCGGTGGTGTTCGAGAACTACGCGGATATGGAAGCGCGCATCCACCGCGATGATCTCAACGTGACGCCGGACTCGGTGCTGGTGTTGCGAAATGCGGGTCCGCTGGGCGGCCCGGGGATGCCGGAGTGGGGAATGTTGCCGATCCCCGCAAAGCTGTTGGCGCAGGGCGTCCGGGATATGGTGCGAATCTCCGATGCGCGCATGAGCGGCACGGCCTACGGGACTTGCGTGTTGCATGTGTCACCGGAGAGTTGGGTGGGCGGTCCGCTGGCGCTGGTGCATGAGGGTGATTTAATTGCGCTGGATGCGGAGGGTGGGCGGCTGGAGCTGCAGGTGCCGGAAGCTGAGATGGAGACACGGCAAAAGCAATGGGTAAAGCCGGCCCGGCGCTACGCGCGGGGATATATGGCGCTCTATGCGGACCGCGTGACCCAGGCGCATCTGGGGTGCGATTTCGATTTCCTGAGTGGGGATGCCGAAGTGCCGGAGCCGGAAATTTACTGACGTAGCGCCAACGGTACAAATGCGACGCTCACACCTGGAGGGTGAGGCTGTTGGAGCACAGCACTGCGCCGCCCGGTAACTTGCATGAGACGCGCAACGAGTGATCTCCGGCAGACCTTATGTCATGGGTGGTGGCGACTGGGAGTTCGGTTTCAATCGCATCGCCGGAGAGCAGAGTGACCTGTGACGCCGCCGGCCGTGCGCTCGAATTCGCGAGCTGGCGGCCGTAGGCGGATGGCGTCAGGCCTTCGACTTCGTAGAACGCCGCAAGCGGTCCATCGAGGGTTCGCGGTTCCGCCGCGGCATTCCGGATGACGACGGAAATTCCCGTGACGCGGCTCTCATCGTCGCGCGGCAGTTCGCGGATGGAAAGCGCCAGCCCGTTGACCGCGGCGCCCCAAACGCGGCCGGTCATATCAATGACTTTGGGCGGGTCGTCGCGGAGCACAAGGCCCATATTGGCGAGAAAATTGTAGAAGCGTTCGAACGCGTTGGCCACAGGTCTTCTATTATCAGCACTGCCGTTAGAATCTTAGTGACGATGCAATTCAAAACTCTTGGCAACACAGGAATCACGGTGTCCCGCATCTGTCTCGGGACCATGAGCTACGGCGGCGGGGATCTGCCCGACTGGGCGCTGGGCACCAAAGGCTGGCATGTCGACAAGGCCGGCGCGCGCGAGCATTTCAAGATTGCGCTCGATGGGGGGATCAACTTCTTCGATACGGCTGACGTTTATTCGGCCGGTTTGAGCGAAGAGATCACCGGTTTCTATCTGCGTGAGATGGCGTCGCGGGATGACATTGTGGTCGCGACGAAAGTGCATGGGCAGATGGGGAAGAGTCCAAATAAACGCGGGCTCAGCCGGAAACACATCATCGAGGGCTGCGAGAATTCGCTGCGGCGGCTCGGCATGGATTTCGTCGATCTGTATCAGATTCACCGGTGGGATCCGGGGACGCCGATCGAGGAAACGCTGGATGCGCTCGATTCGCTCGTGCGCGCGGGCAAGGTTCGCTACCTCGGGGCGAGCAGCATGGCGGCCTGGCAGCTTTCGAAAGCGCTCTACACCGCGAAAGAACACGGCTGGCACCGGTTTGTTTCCATGCAGAACCACTACAACCTTGTCTATCGCGAAGAAGAGCGCGAGATGATTCCGCTCTGCGTGGATCAGGGGCTGGGAGTGATTCCGTGGAGTCCTCTGGCACGGGGATTTCTGACAGGCACAAGGCGGCCGGATGGCGGGGATACGAAGCGGTCGGAGACGGATACGTTCGCAAAGGACATGTACTATACGCCGGCCGATTTCGCAGTGGCGGACGCCGTGGCCGCGGTGGCAAAGCAAAAGGGGTGCTCAGCTGCGCAGGTGGCGCTGGCGTGGGTGCTGCAGGCGCCGGGCGTGACGGCGCCGATTGTCGGAGCGACGAAAGTGGATCAACTCAAGGATCTGGTCGCGGCCGCGGAAATAACGCTTACGCCGGAGGAAGTCGCGGCGGTCGAGAAGCCGTACCAGCCGCACAGAATTCTGGGACACGCGCAGCCGAGCGCGAAGGCGCTGCTGAAGTAAGCGTTATCGCCGGAGCCCCGCTAGGCGCCGGCTCCGCCAGGCGCGGCTTTTGAGGCGAAGCGGTCGGCAAGCGCCGAGAGGACAAACGTCCATCCATCTTTGTGCTGGCGGCCCATCTCGTCATCCGGGACACCGGAGTGCCGCAGCGTGACAGTGGTGTCGTCGCCCTGTGACGCAAAGGTTACCGTGACTACCGATTCGATGCCTTTGGTTGCTTCCGAAACCCAGGTGTACTCGGCGATGTCAGGACGCTCGATGCGGAGGAAGCGGCCGTAATGCGGCCAGGTGCGACCTTCGTGTTTGACCGCGAGGTAGAAAAGGCCGTCCACAACGGCGTTGAGGATCACGCGATCTGCGCCGAACCACGGGCCACCGGGACTGTTGGGATCCATCCAGACGTCGAATACTTCGGCGCGGGCGGCGGGAATCCGTCTTGTAACGGTAAGGTTGCACAAATTCATTTCGATTTCTCCTTTCGGGTGGTAAAAAAGTCCTCGATGCGGTCGAGGCGAGCCTCCCAATACTGCTCGTATTTCAGGATCCAGCGTGCGGCGTCGCGCAGGGGCGCGGCGGAAAAGTGCAGCGTATTCTCGCGGCCCTGGCGTGTGCGGCGCACGAGACCGGCACGCTCGAGCACGCGGACGTGTTTGCAGACTCCGGTGAGCGTCATCGGGAGCGGCGCGGCGATGTCAGAGATGCGAGCCGGTCCGCGGGCGAGCCGGCCGATGATGGCGCGGCGCGTAGGGTCTGCGATGGCGAGCAAAACGTCGTCGATAGCCCGTGGCATCATACTGAACCGTTCGGTTCAGTATTGGCGCGGAGCCGGGACCGTGTCAAGTGACTTCGCGCGACCGGCCGGATGCTATTCTCTTCGGGTCTCGCCATCACCTGTAGGATTTCGTATACGATATCTTGCATGTCGTATCGCTCGCTTCACGCGCTGCCGGCCCTGCTGCTGGCCATCGGAATCGCCGCAGCCCAGACCCCACACAAGATCGACGATGTCGCACTCCGCAACGCCGGGAAGTCCGGCGAGGAGTGGTTGACGTACGGGATCGATCAGGGTGAGACGCGCTACAGTCCGTTGACACAGATCGACACGGCTAACGTGAGCAGGCTCGGGATGGCGTGGTCCTACGATCTCGGCATTGGGGGCGGCAATCAGGAAGCCACGCCTCTCGTCTGGAACGGGACCATTTACAGCATCACGAACTGGAGCGTCGTCTTCGCCCTCGATGCGCGCACCGGCAAGGAGAAGTGGCGCTGGGATCCGGAAGTGAATCAGACGGCGGTGCGGGCCAAAATCTGCTGCGGGGTCGTCCACCGCGGCGTGGCGATTTACAACGGCAAGATCATCGCGCCCATCATCGACGGCCGCCTCGTGGCGCTCGACGCGCTGACCGGAAAGCCGGTGTGGGAGCAGAGGGTCGCGTATCCGCAGGACAACTACACGCTCACCATGGCACCGCGCATCGCGAGGGGGAAGGTCATCATCGGCACTGCAGGCGCGGAGCTGCTGGTCCGCGGCCACTTCGATGCATACGACGCCGACACTGGTAAATTCGCGTGGCGGTTTTATACGGTTCCCGGCGATCCGTCGAAGCCATTCGAGAATCCGGCTCTCAAAAAAGCCGCGGAGACGTGGAGTGGCGAATGGTGGAAGCTGGGCGGCGGCGGCACGGTATGGGACGGGATGGCTTACGATCCCGAAGCCGACCTGTTCTATGTCGGGACCGGCAACGGCGGTCCGTGGCCCGAAGATCTCCGCCAGTCCAAAGGAAAAGACAATCTCTACGTCGCCTCGATTCTCGCTGTGAAGCCTGAGACCGGCGCCTTGAAGTGGTACTTCCAGCCCGTACCTGGCGACTCGTGGGATTTCGACAGCGTGCAGCAACTGCTGCTCGCCGACATCACAATCAAAGGGAAGCCGCGCAAGGTGATCATGCAGGCCAACAAAGACGGCTTCTACTACGTGCTCGACCGGATTACCGGCCAGTTCATTTCCGGGCAGCCGTTCGCTACCGTGACGTGGGCGAAAGGCCTTGACGAACTTACGGGCCGCCCCATCGTGAACAAAGAAGCGCACTACGGAAATCAGAGCATCACGATTTCGCCGGGACCCGGCGGCGCCCACAACTGGTCGCCGATGTCGTTCAATCCGAAGACCGGCCTCGTCTACATTCCGACCTCGACCAACAGCAGCTCGAATTTCGCTATCGATCCGAACTTCACGGTGAAGCCGGGGCGTTCGAACACCGGCCTCGCGCCGGGGAATGGCGGGGGCGGTGGCGCGCCCGCTGCCAGTGCCGCGTCTGCGGCGAAGCGGTTGCCTCCGCCGCCGGCTATCGGTCCGACGCCGCCGAATGGTGAGCGAAGAGCGCTGGTGGCATGGGATCCGGCGACACAGACGGAGCGCTGGCGCGCCTGGGAAGGCGGCAGCATCGGCGGCGGCACAGTGACGACTGCGGGCAACCTGGTATTCCAGGTGTCGCCCGATGGACGCCTGCTCGCCTATAGCGCCGACAAAGGCGAGAAGCTTTTGGACGTGAACACGGGCCTCGGAGGTGGGATGGGTCCGCCGATCACGTGGCAGCTCGACGGGAAACAGTACGTAACAGTGGCGGGTGGCATCGGCAAGGTTGTGCCGCGCTATCAGGATGCGCCAGGCGGGAATCCGCCGGCTGCGCCGACACCGGCTCCGGCCGCAACGGGGACAAACATCTCGCCGGACCTCGCGAATAACGCTGCTCCTCCGCCCGCGCCAGCTACTGCGCCGATCGCGCCGAAGATGATCACGTTTGTGCTCGATGGCAAGAAGCTGTAGCTCGCACAAGAAGCTGTAGCTCGCAGATGATGCGGGGGGCCGCGGATCGCTCCGATGTTCCTGCTTTGCAGTTTCCGCCGTCGCTCAATCGGCGCCTGACGACGAGCATCTCGTCAACCAGACGCGTGCAAGTGGACGGGCAGACTTCCCGGGCCTGCATCAGTTCCGCTTCCTGCAGGAAACCGTTGTTATTTTCGAGCCACGCCGCGCGCCATTGGGCCTGCGGGCGCCAGAACCACCTCGGGCTCGGGCGGCGGCACTTTTTTCGGCCGCGCGTTCAGGTGAGTGGTGACCATGTTCCGGAAAGCCTTCTCGAACTTTGGCGTGCCGGGTTTCACGCCTGTCGCCAGCACCTGCTCTTCGGTCACTTCCTGCGCCAGCGGCAAATACTTCTGGTAATAGGTGCGGATGCGATCCTGCACGACGCGCTGGGCCGATCCGTACAGCACCATCAGGACCTGATCCGCGGATGCGCCCTCAAGCGCTTCATACACGTGGGAAGGCTTCGTGATCCGCGCCGACTTCAGGGAGGATTCCAGCTTCTTCGCCTGTGCGTCCAGCTTCTTCAAGGCCTCGGCTTCGTGCTTCGGAAGATCGAACCCACGCAGCAAATCCACTCGCTCGCGCGGGCTCATTTTTTCAGTCATTACGGTCAGAAACGCGAGCCATCCACCCTTCGAATCCGGAGGAAGAACGGTGTGCGCAAGCTTCTCGAACCGCGTAAGGCCGGGGGTATTCAACTTCGCCCGAGTCAGCGCAGGCGAGATCAATTTCAAAAGGCCGAGTGAGTCGAAGGCCTCCAGACCGGCCACCGCGTTCTCGCTTTCGGAAAGCGCCCGGATCTCGGCGGCCAGCGCCGAAACCGGTACGGACTTTTCATAATGCTCCAGCAGAGCGTTCTCGATCTGCAGCTGCGTGCGCGGTGCGATCTGAAATCCGAGAACGTACTGGAAGCGGATCAGCCGGAAGACGCGCGCGGGATCGTCGAACAACGCATACGGATTTGTAGTGCGCAACTCGCGATTGACGAGATCCGCCTGGCCGTTTGCCGGGTCGATCAGCAGGCCGCGCGAGCCTCGGTTCAGGGAGAGCGCCATGGCATTGATCGTCAAATCGCGGCGCATCAAGTCTTCATGGATAGTGGCGGCCGCGATCTGCGGCTTTCCGCCCGGTTTGGAATACCGCTCAGAACGGGAATTCGATACTGAGGCCCGGATCCCACCGGCCAACTCCAGTTCCACCCAGCGCTTGAGGCCGTCTTCGAACACTACTATTCCATCGCAGGCCTGCGCGAGGGATTTTCCCATCTTGCCCGCATCGCGCTCCACGGTGAAATCGAGGTCGAGGATCCGCGCGCCGCGGAGCGTATCCCGCATCGCTCCCCCGGTAAGCCAGACGTTCATTCCTGCATTTGTGGCAATGCGCTGCATCTCGGCCACCACCCGGTTCTGGGTGGCGTCGAGGTGGCTTTCGAGCACAAACATGTAGTCGCTCATGGCTCAGGCTCTCGGGTGGTGACGGTCCAGCGTATCGCGGAGGCGCGAGCGGACCACGTGGGTATAGATTTCCGTGGTCGAAAGATCGGTATGACCCAACATCGTTTGTACGCTTCGCAGATCGGCGCCGCCTTCCAGAAGATGGGTTGCAAAAGTGTGCCGCAGAACATGCGGCGACAGATCATGGAAAATCCCGGCCTTCTTGCCGTTGACCTTGATGCTGGCCCAGAACGCCTGCCGTGTCATCGCGCCTCCGCGAGCGGTCACAAAGAGGTAGGGGCTGGTCTTCCCTTTGAGCAGAATCGACCGCGCCCGCTCCGCATAATCCGAAATCGAGCCCAGAGCCGCGGCGTGTACAGGAATGATGCGCTGCTTGTTTCCCTTGCCTGTCACCCGCAGGACACCCAGCCGCGCATCCAGATTCGACAGTCGTAGATTGATTAGTTCCGACACGCGGATCCCTGTGGCATAGAGTACTTCCAACATCGCCCGGTCCCGCATGCCACTCGGTTTGTCAAGATCGGGCGCCGCTATGAGTTTCTCGATTTGGGAGCGATTGAGAAACTTCGGGATAGTGGTCCACTGCTTGGGACTGGCCAGATGTTCCGTCGGGTCGACAGCCACCTGCTCGCCAGCCATGAGGAAGTGGAAGAGACTGCGTACGGCACTCAAGTGGCGGGCTATTGTACGGCTGCTTAACTCTATTTTATACAGATGGTTAACGTAAGAACGTAAAACTTCCGCATCAGGAAATGTTCCGGACGTTATTGGTTCCACGAAAGCGCGTAGTTCAGCGAGGTCCCTAGTGTAGGCGTCGATCGAATTCAGAGATAAACCCTTCTCGGTGCGGCAGAAGACAAGAAAGGCCTGTATCCCCCGCGAGATGGGCGATTCGACCGTTAGTCTCTTTTCCGCCATTCGGTTCCTGCCGTGCCCTGTCGGAGCCCGTATACGACGTATCCCTTTCGTGCAATGATACAATACCCGCGAAAATGTTTAAATCAATTCCGGCAGAATGGTTGAGGGCCGCCGGAACAACTTCGCCCCGACAAGGGGGCTGAGAACCCGTGGCGAGTTCTACCGCGAAGAAGGTTGTCGTGCGCCGTTTCGACCGGGAAAACCTCACCGGTTACGTGAACTCGCTCAGCTATCTGCAGCCTGCATCCATTGAGTTGCTGAAGCCGGATGGGGCGCTCGTCCTGCTGCCATATGAGGAAGTGAAGAGCGTCTGCTTTGTGAAGGACTTCGAGGCTGAGGCAGAATCGCGACGCATTTTCATGACGCGTCCCAAGCTCGAGGGACTGTGGGTGCGAATGAACTTCCGGGATGGCGAAGTGCTGGACGGCATCCTTCCGAACAACCTGCTGGCATGGGAGATTGCCGGGTTTACGGTAACTCCTCCCGAGCCTGACGCAAATAATCAGCGCGTATTCGTGCCCCGGGCGGCGCTCAAGAGCATTCAGGTTCTGGGGGTTGTGGGGAGTCCTTTAAGGCAAAGGCGCAAGAAAGCAGCA
>DATAZF010000050.1:0-116151 GCA_036272235.1 Bryobacteraceae bacterium
CAGGCTCGAGTTTCGAACGGCTCACAAGTCCAACTGTATTGCTCCATCGACAAGCTCACCATACAGGCGGCAAGGTAATTTCGCTCTTAACATGCGGGATCGAAGCGGCTCTCCTGCCACTTCGCGGCCATGCCGACGCCTCTATCCCTGCGCCGGCGGCGTGAACGGATGGGCCGTTTTCTTTCACGATTCAAACCTTCGTCATCAGACATCGACATGGGCACAGATCAAGAGCGGATGCGAGAAAAAAGGGCAGGCCGATCTCGTTCCCAGACTCACGGATGGCAGCTTCCGTGCTACAACTGAACATTCCCGCTGGTGCCTCATAACGCCTGAGACTACGAAGCGATTAACGGCCTCACGATTCTCACGAGCAAAACGGTCGCTTACGTCATTCCCAGTGCGGGAGGTGGACACAAATCCAGGCACAGTGCCCAGCAGGCAACTCGTGAACCGAATCGCCTGTACTGAGTTGAATGGGAATAGACTTGGATGGTGCGCCCGGAGTGATTCGAACACCCGACCTTCTGGTTCGTAGCCAGACGCTCTATCCAACTGAGCTACGGGCGCAACTCACCCAGTATAGCCTGAGCCTCTACTACAGATCCTCTGCAGTGCGCTGCGACGGGGCGGTAATATTGGTTGTTCTTCCATGGCTATGCTGGACGCCCCGCTTCCCGCCGCTCCCGACCCGAAAAAAGACGCCAACTACGTCTTCTACGAACTCACGCGCAGCATTTGTCCGGAGTGCCGCCGCGTCATCGACGCGCAAGTCCTGATCCGTGACAACAAGGTCTACTTGCGGAAGCGCTGCCCCGCTCACGGCGTCTTCGAGGGTCTCGTCTACGGCGACGCACAGCTCTACACAAGCTCATCGAAATTCAACAAGCCGGGCACCATCCCGCTGGAGTTTGCCACTGAGATCAAGGATGGCTGCCCGCACGATTGCGGCCTCTGCCCCGACCATCAGCAGCACGCCTGCCTTGGGATCATTGAAGTCAACAGTTCCTGCGATATGGCCTGTCCCCTGTGTTTCGCCGAGGCCGCGCCCGGCTTCAGCCTGACGCTCGAAGAAGTAGAGGACATACTCGATCGCTACGTCGCGGCTGAAGGCAATCCGCAGGTCGTGCAGTTCTCCGGTGGAGAACCCTCCATCCATCCCCAAATCGTGCCCATGCTGCGCGCGGCGCAACAGCGCGGCATTCCGAACGTCATGCTCAACACGAACGGCAAGCGGATCGCAACCGACGACCGCTTTCTTGCCGAGCTCGCCGAGGTGCGTCCGAATATTTACTTCCAGTTCGACGGCTTCGAAGAGCGAACGTGGGAACTCATTCGTGGCGAGCCCGGCATCCTGCCCGTGAAACTCCGTGCACTCGACCGGCTTGCAGAGATTGATTGCGCCGTCATCCTCGTGCCTGCCATCGAGCGCGGCGTCAACGAGCACGAGGTCGGAAACATCGTGCGCTTCGGCATCGATCATCCGGCGGTGAAGGGCATCAATTTTCAGCCCGCCTTTCATACCGGGCGCCACGATCTTGACAAGATTCGTCACGATCCGATGACGCGCATGACGAATCCGGATATCGTGCGCCTCATCGAGGAGCAGACGCAGGGCTTGTTCGTCCAGACCGATTTCATTCCTGTTCCCTGCTGTTTTCCGACTTGCAATTCGGTGACGTACGCCTACATCGACGAGCAGAAAAACGTCACTCCGCTGCCGCGCATCCTCAACGTGGACGACTACCTTGACTACATTTCGAATCGCGTCATGCCCGATCTCGGCGCGGAAGTGCGGCGCGCGCTCGAAGGATTGTGGTCGTCATCCGCGGTGCAGGGATCGGAAAAGGTCGCGCGTGAATTCGCCTTCTCGTGCTCCGCGTGCGGTCTGCCCGACGGAGGCCTCGACGTCAAAGGGCTCTCCAAATTCATGTTCATGATCATGCTGCAGGATTTCATGGATCCCTGGACTTTCAACCAGAAAAACCTTATGAAGTGCTGCAAGGAATTCCTGCTGCCTGGCGGAAAGCAAATTCCTTTCTGCGCCTACAACACCGTCGGGTATCGCGAACAGGCGAGGGCGCAACTGGTGGCGCAGGAGAAGCAAAGGCAAGCGGCACGCCGCGCGGGAACGAGATATGAAGTACAGCCGGTGACGTTCTCGTTCACAAGCGACAGAAGAGAGACGAAGGACCGGGAGCTCGTGGAGCTGCGGACGGAATGACGCCACCGGTCGAATCAGCCCGTCTGAAGAGTTGTTGCGCGAACGCTTATGAAAGCGATTTCGCCGGCAGGCTGCTGGGGGATTCCTTCCACCCCGGCGGGCTCCATCTCACGATGAGACTTGGCAAGTTGCTCGACCTCTATCCAGGGTCGCGCGTTCTCGACGTGGCCAGCGGAAAAGGCGAGAGTGCGATCTTTCTGGCGCAGCGCTTCGGCTGTCAGGTCACCGGCGTCGATTTCGGGAAGGATAATGTCGCCGCGGCTTCGGCACGCGCCACAACCGCCGGGGTGGCGCACCTCGTCTCGTTCCTGCAAGGGGATGCCGAGGTCCTTGAGTTTCCGGACGCCGGCTTCGACGCGGTGATGTGCGAGTGCGCGTTCTGCACCTTTCCGGACAAGCCCGCAGCCGCGCGCGAATTCGCACGCGTTCTTCGCGGGGGCGGCAAAGCCGGCCTGAGCGATCTGACGCGGTCCGGTCCGCTGCCGTCTCAAATGGAGGGCCTTCTCGCATGGATCGCCTGCATCGCCGATGCGCGCCCGGCGCAGGAATACATGGCGTATCTGGAAGAAGCGGGCTTGCGAGTGATCGCTCACGAGCCGCGCGATGAAGCCCTGGCCGCAATGGTACGCGACATTCAGGGCAAGCTCATGGGTGTGGAGATGATGACCAGGCTCGGCAAGCTCGATCTGCCCGGCGCCGATTTCGAGCTGGCAAGGCAATTCGCGCGCGCCGCCGCCGCCGCGGTTCGGGATGGCTTGCTCGGATACAGTTTGCTCGTCGCGGAGCAACCATGCTCCTGACGCCGAAGAGCGCCCTGATCGCCATCTCCGCCGTGAGTGCGCTCGCAATGATGTATGTCGGAGCATACCAGGTCCGGGCCGTCGAACACCTGAGTTGTCCGCTGCTGAAGAAGGGCTGCGAGGCAGTGGCGGATGCTCCATTCGCACGGCCCTTCGGCGTTCCGGATGGCTTCATCGCCGCCGCGCTCTACGGTGTCGTAATTGTGCTCGCGTGCGTACCCGCCGGTGATTGGGTGCGCTATGCACTTCGGACACTTGCAGCAGTAGCCGCAGCCGCCAATATTCTGGGCGTCTGGGACATGAACCGTTTGGGCGCCTGGTGTTTCTACTGCCTCCTGGCGACGGCCCTTTCGCCCATCCTTGTCTGGATGGCGGTTCTGTACTAGTCCGCACGGACCGGGCCTCTTACTGGCCATCTGACTGCCTATAGTGAAAACATGGCCTATACGATCAAAGGCGTCGAACCGGCGCGCAGTCCCGAACTCGCCGAAATGGAGGCGAAAACCGGATCCAACAACTTCGTCCGCATCATGGCGCACAGGCCCGAAGGGATGCAGGACTTCATGCGCCTCTACGGCACCTTGATGGGGCCGACGGCCCTCGTTGATCGCAGGATTCGGGAAGCTGTCTATCTCGCCGTTTCGTTTGTCAATGAATGCTCCCGGTGCATCTCGTACCACACCCGAACCGCCCTCGAGGCCGGTATCTCAGCTTCGGAGATTCGCCAGATCGAAACCGAAAACGATCAGCACTTCTCTCCTAAAGAGCGCACCGCGCTGCAGTTCGCGCGCGAGCTGACACGGACCTGCTCGGTTGCGGACGATGCCAGGTATCGCACGCAGGAACTCTTCTCGACCGACGAATTCGTAGAGCTCACCATGATCGTCGGGCTGGCGAATTTCACCAATCGTTTCAATAACGGGCTCCCGGTGCCGCCGGAAGCATAATGCAGATCATTCACCGGGCGCCTGTTACCGAACGGGGGCGTGGGATGATCGACGTTTGGCCGTCCTGATTGGTATCCATCCCGTCGTCGAAGCTCTGCGCGCCAGGCGGCCGCTTGACCGCATCCTCATTGCCCGCGGCGCTGGCGGACATCGTCTGCAGGAAGTCATCGATCTCGCCCGTACCAGCAACACTCCCGTTCGATTCGAGGAGCGCAGTGCGCTCGACCGTTTGGCCGGAGCCGGGGCGCACCAGGGTGTCGTTGCGCTGGGGGCCGAAAAGAAATACGCCGCACTCGAGGACATTTCGGAGGCTGCGGAACTCCTTGTGATTCTTGACGGCGTAGAGGATCCGCACAACCTCGGCGCAATCATCCGCACCGCCCATGCCGCTGGAGCGGGCGCCATCCTGATCGCCGAACGCCGGGCCGCCGGACTCTCCGAGACCGTCGCCAAAGCGGCTGCTGGCGCTCTCGAACATCTGCCGGTGGTGCGGGTGGTGAATATCAACCACACGCTGCGGTCGCTCAAAGAGAAGGGATACTTCGTCTATGGGTTGGATGAGAGAGGCGATCTGCCCTACGACGCTGTCGCCTGGCCGGAAAAGACCGTAATCGTCATGGGTGGCGAAGGAAAAGGCCTGCACGAACTGGTGAAGAAGAACTGCGATGCACTGCTGAGGATACCGATGGCGGGAAAGATTGCTTCTTTAAACGTTTCCGTCGCGACCGGGATCGTCCTGTTTGCGTGGCGATCCCGGACCTCGGAAAGGTAGCGACAGAACCGGTTACTTGCCTTCCACTTTCAAGTCATTCTCGATATGAAAAGCGCCCGGGACACCGTTAGCCCTTATACCGGCAATATTCCTGTCCATCTCGTTGGCGACCACGCCTTCGAGCCGCACATTGCCGTTTTTCACAATGATGTGAATTGACGGCAGGCTGCGGAATCCGTAACGCGTTGAGAGATTGGGGTCTCCGTAAATCGCGCGATAAACGCCGCGGCGGATGTTGTTATCGTTTGGCGAGAGTGGCAGCACTTCAATGTTATTGACGACGTTCGTCACTCCTTCGACTCTCTTGACGGTGCGTCCTGCATCGTCTTTGGTGACCGGCTGCGTCACCTGGCCTTCGAGCGTAACGGTGCTTCCATTTACAGTAAAGCCGATGTCGTCGAAAACGCTGTAGTAGGGCAGCGTCACAAGTTGGTGGCGCACTTCCCGAATCACGTGCGATTCATCAGCGGGCCCGTTCACATACGGATCCAGATGCGCTTTGTCTTTTGCATATAGCCCGGAAGACAGGACGAGCCCTCCTGCCAGCACAGCAAACCCAAATCGATTCATAAAGCAAATCTCCTGGGCTGGCATGTGCAAGCGGGCTGCCAAAGAAAACCGCCTGGGGATTTCTGAGGAATCCAGAGTAGTTTCACCAGGGAAGGGTAGTCGACCCGCCCAGTTCACCCGTGACCGGAAAGCGGGTTACCCTTCGCAGGATTCCATCCCGCCCCCCGTGTTTGTGAAATTAGCCTAATCGGCCGCGTCCGCACGGCGGGCTTCGCTGCCCCCGGCTGAGATCTGAGTCAGCACTGCTTCGGCCTGTTCCGTTGTGAAGCTTTCGACCTTTGAAGAGTGGTTCATCGAACAGAACTTCGGCCCGCACATCGAACAAAACGCCGCTTCCTTGAATCCTTCTTCGGGAAGCGTTTCGTCGTGCATCGACCGTGCCGTCTCCGGATCGAGCGAAAGCTCGAACTGACGGTTCCAGTCGAAGTTGTAGCGCGCCCGTGAAAGCTCGTCATCGCGGTCGCGCGCCCCGGGGCGGTGACGCGCAAGATCGGCCGCGTGCGCGGCGATCTTGTAAGCGATGATGCCCTGTTTGACGTCTTCGCGGTTGGGCAAACCGAGATGCTCTTTCGGCGTCACGTAACACAGCATTGATGCCCCATGCCAGCCGATCATTGCCGCGCCGATGGCGGAAGTGATGTGGTCATAGCCGGGAGCGATGTCGGTCACCAGCGGTCCGAGAGTATAGAACGGCGCGTCATGGCAGAGTTCGCGTTCCTTCACGACCTGCAGCTCGATCTGATCCAGCGGAATGTGGCCCGGACCCTCGATCATCACCTGGACATCGCGCTCCCAGGCGATCTTTGTCAACTCGCCGAGCGTCTTCAATTCCGCGAATTGCGCCGCGTCGCTGGCGTCGGCGATACAGCCGGGACGTAAGCCATCGCCGAGCGAAAAGCTCACGTCGTACTTCTGAAAGATTTTGCAGATCGCCTCGAAGTTTTCATAAAGCAGATTCTGGCGGTGATTCTTCACCATCCATTCGGCGAGGATCGCGCCGCCGCGGCTCACGATTCCGGTGATGCGTTTCGACGCCAGCGGCACATACTGCACCAGCACGCCCGCATGGATCGTCATGTAATCGACGCCCTGTTCCGCCTGCTCTTCGATCACCTCCAGCATCACGTCGATGTTGAGGTCTTCGACGCGCCGCACGCGCGACAGGGCTTCGTAAATCGGCACGGTCCCGATCGGCACAGGGGAGTTCGCGATGATTGCCTTGCGGATCTCCGGAATGTCGCCGCCGGTCGACAGATCCATCACGGTATCGGCGCCGTACTTCACGGAGTATCGAAGCTTCTCAAGCTCTTCGTCGATATTCGACGTCGTCGCCGAGTTTCCGATGTTGGCGTTGATTTTGCACTTCGACTCGACCCCGATCGCCATCGGCTCCAGATTGGTGTGCCGGATGTTGGCCGGAATGATCATCCGCCCGCGCGCGACTTCGGCGCGAATCAGCTCTGCCGATACTTTCTCGACACGGGCGACGTATTCCATCTCCTCCGTGATCAGCCCCTTGCGGGCGTAATGCATTTGGGTCCGGATAACGTCGGACGATCGTTTTTCAACCCATGGCGTTCGCATCTTAAAGCCAGTGTATATCCACTCGGGCACTGCGTGCGCCCGGCAGATGGGGCACGCAATCTCGCCTGCCAATTGATGGCAGGCGGGACCAGCGTGATTGGATGAGCCGACTACGCCTTCGCGCCGCGGATTCGTCGCCGCCCAAAGCCGGCCAGTACCAACCCGCCGCCCATGAGAATAAAGGTTCCCGGCTCGGGCGTGGCGAGATCGTACCCGATCACGTCAAGCGCTCTGAGCTCGACATTCAGAGTGGGGTTGGCTCCCTGGGTGGCGAAAGCGTCCTGAACTTCCGCGTTTGCGCCGGGCGGAAGCGGATTGCTTCGCCAGTCACCAAAGTCGCCGCCGTTGTTCTGATTATCGAATTGGGCAAGATCGGTAGTGCCGTCGATCGAGAAATAGGCGTCTCCGACGCCATTACCGTTGAAGCTGCGGGCACCCACGGACGTAAACCGGAAAAAATCCTCCGGCGACGGATCGGTCGCAAATGGGGCGGGAAGGCCCAGCCCCAGTGTCGATCCGAGGCCGAGAATCTCATCCATTTCATGCTCGAGGACGGGGAGCAGATTGTAAGTGCCAGATGAGTCGGAGCTGCCGGGATTTGTCAGATGCGTATTCAGAGTGATGGTGCCGCCTTCGTCAGCACCGCAGTCGGGGCTGCAATCCAGACCGAGCGCGTGGGCGTTCGCGGCTTTGATCAGCACCGTACCGGTGCCCGTTACGGGATTGTTGGCGCCAGTTCCGTCCGTCGCCAGGTGGGCAAGTGCCGCCGCGTCGTCCAGGCTCTTCCCGTCGGCGACCAAAGCGTTGTAGAACGTCGAATAGTCAAACGTGTAAAGGTTAAAGCTGCTTCCGCCCAGTCCGGTACCCTCTCTGAAAGTGATGTCGACGGTAATCGGATCTGCGAAAGTCGCTTCATAAGTGGTGATCGCCGAATTAATCGTGGTTTCGATTGCCAGCGCGTTGGTATCGAGCGTGATGGTCGAATCGAACGTAGGCCTGATAATCAATCCGCCCTGGGCAGGTGCGGCGATCAGGGCAAGAACGAACCCCCCGGCTATTTGCGGAATTACCTGTGAAGCTTTCATTTTCCCTCCGTATTCCGCCTCGATCGCCTGGCCACAACCATGTAATTTCCCAACAAACCCCCAAGGCTCTCATTGTAGCCTGAAGCGGCCGTACGATACGACAGAAAGGCTTCAATTTGCTGGAGTTATGCGCCGGTTACCAGCCTCTGCTTGACCGTCTCGTCCCACTTTTCTCGAACGCCGTGCCGGATAAGGTCAGTTGGGGCACATTCCCGCCGATTCCTCAGGGTTTGTGATGCAATAGAGCCTTGTTCCCGCGGGGGATAGATCGTATCGAAGTTCACCGCGATCCCGGAACAGTCATAGACAACACTCCGTACGATGCGTAATCCTCACATAGCCATGGGAATCTCCGGATTGCGCCGTATACCTGGCCTGATTCCGGCGGCTTCCATCATTTTTTTTCTGCTCGCAGGCATTGCCCTGATTCCCTGGCCCGGATTGCAGAACGACGAGCTCTTCTTCGCCGGGCCCCTGTTCGATCGGAACGCAGCCTTCTATTACTCACAGTTGGGCACGCTTCATATCCCATTGATGGTTATAAGTTATACAGGTGCGCTCAAGACGTGGCTCTATGCCGGCCTGCTCGCCACGCTTGAGCCTTCACCCTGGGTGATCCGAATCCCGGCTCTACTGGCAGGAGCCGCGACAATCTGGCTGACCTGGATCTGGATGAACCGGATGGGAGCCGGCGCAAAAGCCGCGACAATCGCGACTCTCCTGCTCGCCACCGACACCAGTTACCTGCTCACGACGACCTTCGACTGGGGACCCGTCGCGCTGCAGCACCTCTTGCTGATGAGCGGTCTGGTCTGCATTCAAATCTGGATTGCCCGGCGATCACGTGTAGCGCTGGCCGTGGCTTTTCTGCTGTGGGGTCTGGGGCTCTGGGACAAAGCGCTGATGCTCTGGCCGCTGACCGGCCTCGCCATCGCCTGCTGCATCGTCTACTGGCGTGAAATGATCAGCCGCATCCGGCTCGCCGATGCAGCCATCGCGCTGGCTTGCTTCGCCATCGGGGCAATGCCTCTGATCTGGTTCAACATTGCGCGGCCCGGCGAGACGGCCAGCCGGAATCTGGCCCTTTCAACTGCTCAAGGTCACCAAAAGATCAAGGCTTTGCGTGAATCGGTGGACGGATCGGAGATGTTCGGCTTCATTGTGAAGGATGACAACGCCTCCCGGTCTCCCTCCGGCGCGGGCTTCTTCACGCGGCTGCCGCTGGCGATTAAGAGTCACTTCGGCACGCACCGGCGGAATCTCATGCCAGTCGTACTTGTAGTCGCGGTCCTTTGCTTCGCCGCTCTGTGGCGCTCGCCGATTCGGCGGCCGCTGCTCTTCCTCGGAATTACCATGGCCGTCGCGTGGGCGGAAATGTTCTTTAACAAAGGCACAGGCGTTTTCGTTCACCATGTGGTCTTGCTGTGGCCCTTTCCATTCGTATTTGCCGGGATCGCTCTGGCATCCGCCGCGCAACAGTTCGCCGCGACCGGTGAAATCCTGCTTGCGGCCTTCATGGTCGTGGTGTTAGCCGCAAACGTGCTTACCACGAACGAATATCTCGCCGAGTTCATCACCAATGGCGGCGCTGGCGGCTGGACAGATGCCATCTACAGATTGGCGGCCACAGTGGATACGATTTCCGCCCCATGGATCGGTCTCGTCGACTGGGGCTGTCTGAATGGCCTGCGCGTGCTGCACCAGCGAGACGTGAGCTTCTTCGTGGCAAGCGACTTCGTGGTGAGTCACACCCCAACCGCTGCCGATCTCGAGGCGGTCGCGCATATGGCTGGTACGCCCGGAATTGTTTTCATCCAGCACGTCGCCGATAAACAGATCTTCCCGGGTGTGAACGACAGGTTTCGCGCAGTTGCGCTGCAGGACGGGTTCGAAGAGCAGGTGCGGCAGGTAATTCCCGATCGCAACGGGCATCCGGTATTCGAGTTGTTTAGTCTGCGTTCAAAGGCAAGAGCTTTGGGGTCTCAATGAAAACAGCGCTGGTGACAGGCGGAGCAGGCTTTTTCGGCGGCATTCTCATCGGCCGGTTGCTCGGTGACGGTTGGCGGGTGGTCAGTATCGACCTGCAGCCGGACGACCGGGTCGATCCGTGTTTTCGGGCAGTTCAGGGGGACATACGCGATCCGGAACTGATGAGAACGATCTATGAAGAGAATTCCTTCGACGTTGCCTACCACTGCGCGGCGATTCTCGCGCATGCGGTCAAAGATGAGGCATTTCTCTGGACGTCCAACGTCGACGGCACGCGGGTTGTCGCCGAAGGCGCGCGTAAGGCGCGCGTCCCGAAGCTGGTGTTTATCTCCTCCAATTGTCTTTGGGGCAGGGGCTATCCCTATGCAATCACGGAAGATGAGCCGCCCGCGCCAGTGGAGCTCTACGGCAAATCGAAATGGCAGGCGGAAAAAATCGTCAATGAGTTTCGCGGCGACCTGGATGTCGTCAGTTTCCGCTGTCCCACGATCACCGATTCCGGCCGCCTCGGGCTGCTGTCGATTCTCTTCGAGTTCATCGATGAGGGGCGTCGAGTCTGGACGGTCGGGGGAGGAACGAATCGATACCAGTTCATTTACGCGCAGGATCTTGCCGACGCCTGCATCCGGGCCGCCGGATATCCGCGCTCGGAGATATTCAACATCGGCTCCGATGGTGTAAAAACAATGTCGGAGGTCTACGAGTACGTCATTGCGAAAGCGGGCACCGGGGCCAGAGTGGCGGCGCTTCCCAAAGCCCCGACGCTGCTCGCGATGAGGGTTGCCCATCACCTGAAGCTTTCGCCTCTCGGCCCTTACCATTACAAAATGATCGCCGAAAACTTTCTCTTCGATACCAGCAGGATCAAATCATCGCTTGGATGGCGGCCCACCTTGACCAACGAGCAGATGCTCTATGAGGCTTACCGGTACTATCAGACAAACCGGCGTCAGATCGAAGCGCGCACCGACGTCTCCGCGCATAAACAGGCGGCCGACATGGGTATTATTCGTTTGCTCAAGTGGCTGTCGTAAGAACCATCCTCAAGCGTGTCATCGCGGTATGGTCCGCCGCTTCGCCGCGAACGGTTTTCGTGCGAAGCGTCCTGGCCGCGGTCCTGCTGCTGGGCGTCATTGGAGTCCTAGCCGGCACTGCCATAGATCTCGCCTGGTACCGCGACGTCGGATATCCCGACAGCGCAAGCCTGTTGCGCATGCGCGAGTACGTGCAAACCGACACGATTTACGCGGATCCAAATCGGCCGCCCTGGTTCGTGTCATTGTATGGGCCTCTGTTTTATATCCTCCTCAGCCTGCCCTGGCGTTTCACAAACAACGTCGATACGGTTCGCCTGTTCGTTCGCGTGGCCCTGATTGGATTCTGGCTGGTGAGTCTGGCCCTGGTCTTCCTGATCGTTCACCGGCTGACCCGTTCCGCAAAGAGAGGCGTCGCCGCCATAGCGCTCGCCTGCGCGCCCGTGATCGTAGCCCACTGGACCACACAGATTCGCAGTGACCTGCTGGGCATTGCCTTCTCGCTGCTGAGCGTCTATTGCGTACTCACCGCGAAAACTTCGAGGCGCCTGTTCCTCGGCTGCATCTGGGCAGTGCTTGCATTGCTTTGCAAACAGACCTTCCTCGCCGCTCCATGCGCCATTTTCCTGTATCTGATGTGGCTGCAACGCTCCCGCCAGGCGCTGGTCTGGGCCGCGGGCGCGGGTGCGGGGATCATTCTGGGATACGGCAGCGTTATCTGGCGGGAGCCTTATGCCTGGAGCAGTCTGACTCTGTTTTCCCGGCCGATCTACCGCTTTAAAAGCGGTATGCTGCTGGCGGGAGAGGGACTCTGGAATGTGGCGCCGCTCATCGCTCTCGTGGGCACCGTGACAACGCGCGCAAGCCGCCGCCCAAATCGCCACAAACACAAAGAAGACTTCCTCCTGCTTCTCTATTGCGCGCTGACCTGGGCCGTGGCTGTGGTGTCGATCGTGCAGGTTGGCGGCAGCACGAACTACTTCATCGAGCCGGTAATGGCGTCCGCCGTGGTGGCAGCATTGCGCTGGCACGATATCGAAGACACGCTGAACGGGATGCCGCGCCGCTTCTTCCTGCCGGCAATGGCGGCTTTGTTGTTGTTTTCCTTCCCGCTGTGCAGGGCCACGCTCGAAATCATTTCGGACAGCGTGTTCCGCGCGAACCATTACGCCGCCTTTCGCCTCGATTGGAAGGAGTTTACCGATTCCATCGCGAATCGCCCGCTTTTGTCCAGCTATCCCGACGTGACCATCTACAGCAGTGCACCTCAAATTCCGGACGTCTTGCTGAACTCGGTGCTCGCCGACCTGGGCCGCTGGAACTGGCACCCGGTCATAGAGGCTATGGACCGATCCGATTACGAGCTTTTGGCAATGTATCCGTTTTTTCTGAAGGGCGCCGGCCAATATCGGGATTTTGAGTATTGGAATGACGATGTCTTCAAAGCAGTGCTGCGAAACTATCGCCTCGCCGGCCTCTGCGCCGGCATGGAGATCTGGACCCTGCGCAATCCCAGGCCCGGCTCCTGGAAGTACCTGCCGCGCGAAGGCTGCAGGGCCCCATGATTGGTACTAATAAATACGTTTAATAATGTGATTGTCACACAATAGATGTATTATTAGATACAATTTAAGTCCTGTGTGGTGGCGTTTTTTACGTCTCTGAACTCGGCCGCATATAAATTATCAGGGCATTCGCTAAGGTTGTGTAAGCGCGTCTATTCACGCGGACAACTTCTCTTATGCCGTTGCGCAAAGCTCTCATTATAGGAGCGGGCCCTGCCGGGCTGACCGCCGCCTATGAACTGGTTCATCGAAGCGAAATTCTCCCTATCGTTCTCGAACAGAGCGACTATATGGGCGGAATCTCACGAACCGTCCGCTACAAAGACAACCGGATGGATATTGGAGGTCACAGGTTTTTTTCCAAGTCGGATCGCGTAATGCAGTGGTGGATGCAGGTCATGCCGGTCGAGGCCCGGGTCAATGGCGATGCCGAGAAAATCACCTACCAGAGCCAAACCCGGGAGGTGAAATGCGGTTCCTGCGGCCCCGACCCCGAACACAGCGACCGGGTCATGATGATTCGCGATCGCAAGTCGCGTATCTACTTCCTTCGAAAATTCTTCGATTACCCGATTCAACTCAACTATCAGACCATCAGAAATCTGGGGCCGGTTCGGGTTCTGAAGATTGGCATGAGCTATCTGAAGACGCTGCTGCATAAAACCAAACCGGAGCTGACCCTGGAGCAGTTTCTAATCAATCGTTTTGGTAAAGAACTATATCTCACATTCTTCAAATCCTATACGGAAAAAGTATGGGGCGTACCCTGCGATCAAATCAGCGCCGAATGGGGTGCGCAGCGCATTAAAGGTTTGTCGATCACCAAAGCCCTGCGCCACTTTCTGAAGAGCCGCCTGGCGGCCCGCAACAAAGCGGACATTTCGCAGAAAGGGACCGACACCTCGCTGATCGAAAAGTTCATGTATCCGAAGCTCGGGCCGGGGCAACTTTGGGAATACGTCGCCGAGGACGCGCGGCAACGAGGCGCCGAGGTGAAAACCGGATGGAAGGTGGATAAGCTCCACACGGACGGCTTTCACGTGGTCGCGGCCGAGGCGCTCCACCTCGAAACCGGCGCCCGCGAAACGATTGAGGCGGATTATTTTTTTTCTACCATGCCTGTAAAAGAGCTGATGCGGGCTCTGGATGGAAATGTCCCTTCGTCCGTTCTCCAGGTCAGCGACGGATTGATCTATCGGGATTTCATTACAGTGGGCGTGCTGCTGAAAAAGTTGACTCTCGAGGAGGCATCGTCACGCGGCGCAAAGCTGGTTTCGGATAACTGGATCTATATTCAAGAGCCCGATGTCCTGGTCGGGCGGATGCAGATCTTCAATAATTGGAGCCCCTATCTTGTCGCCGACCCGGGCAATGTCTGGATCGGACTCGAATATTTCTGCTATGAGACCGATCCGGTCTGGAAAATGTCCGATGCGGATATGATCGCCTTCGCCAAAGCGGAAATGGAGAAGATCGGTGTCTTTGACGCCGCCGACGTGCTCGATGCCTGCGTGATCCGGGTCCCGAAAACCTATCCGGCGTACTTCGGCGCCTATGAACATTTCGATGTCGTAAAATCGTGGGTCACCCAATTCGATAACCTGTTCCTTGTCGGCCGCAACGGTATGCATAAATACAACAATCAGGATCATTCGATGCTGACGGCCATGACGGCGGTTGATAATATTCTCGACAACCGCGTGGATATGAGTAATATCTGGGCGCTGAATACGGAGATGGAGTACCACGAATCAAAAGACGGCAAATAACAGCGCCTTTCGTGACAGATGCGCCTGAAGCAGGAAAGACATGCCTGACTGAGGGCCGGGCGCTCCCGTATGGACCTCGCAAATAGATTCGGGCTACTCATCCTTGTCGCCTCGTGTCCTCTCGCAGCCTGCCATCAAACTTACGAGCCGCGCAGCGATCTCCGCATGGCCGATCCGGCCGTATCAAGCCAACTCCTCGACGGTTTCTATCGGATCGAGGAGAATTCCTGGCGCTGGGCGGCGCGTAACTTCTCCGTCGCCCTGAAACCCCCTGCGGGCGCGGCGGAACGAGGGGGCCGTCTCCGGGTGCGTCTTTACCTTTCCGCTGACGAACTGCAGAAGTTGGGACCACTCACTTTGACCGGGACCATCGATGGGAAAAGCATCGGCAATCGAACCTTCAACAGCGCGGGGACCTTCGATTTCACATGGAACCTCGCGCCGGAGACCCTTGATACGAACATCCTTCCGGTACAGTTCTGTTTCGACAAAGCGATGACTCCAGCGGACGACAAGCGCGAACTCGCCGCGGTAATGCTCGGAATCGCGATCCTCCCGGGACAGGCGCCAGGACAGGCGCAATGACGGCGAAGTCCGGCATGGAACTTCCGGAGCAATCGCCTTATCTGGAAAAAGACCGGAGCCATCCCCGCATTCTGGCCGGCGCGCTCACCCTCTACATTGCGGTGGGAGTCTGGACGGCATGGCGGCACGAACCATGGGCCGATGAGGCGCAAAGCTGGCTTCTGGCGCGTGATGCGACACTGCGAGCGTTATGGACCAGGCTGCTGCATTACGAGGGGACACCAGGGCTTTGGCATACTCTCCTGCACATTCTGATCCGGCTCCGGTTCCCTTATGCCGGGCTGAATTTTATCGCGGCCGGCGCCGGCATCGTGGCCGCATGGCTTGTGATCCGGTATGCCCCCCTGCCGCTTTTCATTCGCGTAACCCTTCCCTTCACTTACTATTTGCTCTATCAGTATGGAGTTGTTGCAAGAAGCTATTCGCTGCTGCCCGTGGCTACTTTCGGCTGCGCGATTCTTTATAAGAAAGGGGCGCGCCGACCCGAGGCATTTACCGCGATGGCTATTCTGCTTGCCGCGCTCAACCTGGATGGCTTCGTCCTCGCGATCGTCATATATTTGGCATTTCTCTTTCACATAACCCGGCGTCCGCCGGTCGATGGACGCCAGAGTTCGATCAGAATAGCGGCATCCGCCGGCGCCTTTGCCGTCGCGGCAATGCTTCTTGCATGGTCTGCATGGCCGGCGCCGGATAACCAGTTCGTAAGACATCTGAACTTCTCGCTGGATCGGCTGACGACCGTCGCCCCGGCATTGATTCGGTACGCATTCACGGGGGAATGGATTACGTCCGCCGCGGCACTGATTCTTTCGTTGCCTTTTCTCTTCCGCGGTGGCGGCGTTGCTGTGTTCGTCGCCGCCACGTTGTGCCTCTGCGCTGTCCATTGGCTCGTTTACGTCAACGTATGGCACATCGGCGCCATTCTGCTTGCATGGTTGTTTTCCATCTGGATCGCATCCGCCCGCACTCCTCCGACGCCCGGCATCATCGCGGCGCTGGGGCTCGTGATCGCGTTTCAGGGTTACTGGGCGATCGACGCAGTCGTCTATGACTGGCGTGACCCATACTCCGGCAGCCGTGAAGCCGCATCTTTTCTGCGGGACCATACCGAAGTCGCGCAACACGGCCTCTATCTCGCGGGCTTTTCGACGGAATCCCTCAAACCGTATTTCTCGGCGGCGGAACTTGGCCGGATGACTCGTGTCAGCGAACCCGCCTACTGGGACTGGTCTTCGCGAGGGCACGGCAACGACCCGCTCCCTCTGGTACTCAACGATCGGTTCGGATATTTTATAGTCGGCTATAAGGTCCCATCAGAGCGCGCACACTGGGGCGATATAGCCGCTGTGGCCGGCTTCGAGCGGGTGCATCATTTCGACGGCGGCCTGTTCTGGCGGACGGGCATTCTCGAAGTTGAAAGCTTCGATCTTTACCAGCGGACCACCCCCGCCGCCGGCGTCCATCTAAGCAGCTCCATCCAGATGGCCGACGCCTCGACCGCCCGCCAGTTGCTTTCCGGTTTCGGCGGCGTGGAAGAGGGAGCGTGGCGCTGGAGCGCACAACACTTCTCGGCGGCCCTCCAGCGGCCTTCCGGAGCGGCTGCCAGCGGCGCGCGCTTGACGTTGCGGCTCTTTATTCCGGAGAATCAGATTCGCGATCTCGGTCCCATGACACTTACCGCTTACGTCAACGGTCACAGCCTCGGGGAGCAACGATATTCCTCTGCTGGAGACGCCGTTTACACGCGCGGCGTCTCTTCCGAATACCTTCGCTCACCGCTCGCCGTGGTCGCATTCGCGTTCGACAAAGCCAGATCTCCTTCAACGAGAGATGACCGCGAGCTCGCCGCCATCGCGAAATCCGTGTCCCTCGAAAGCCGATGACGACGCTGCAGGTCATTCGGCTCTGGATCGATATAGCCACGCGATTCATCTCACCCGAGATTGTGGCCATCGAATGGATTCTCTGTGCTCTCGTGGTCTTGCTGATATGGATAGCATCCGCGGGATCGTGGAGACTGATCACCTGCACAGGCGATCGCTTCAGGCGGGTCGCGGCGAATAAGAACACCGCCATTGCCATCTCGGGTATTCTTCCCGTGGCTCTCCGGTTATCGCTGCTGGGAGTTTATCCGGTTCCGGTTCCGAGTATTCATGACGAGTTCAGTCACCTGCTTCTCGCCGATACTCTGGCGCACGGGCGAATGAGCAACCCCACACATCCGATGTGGCAGCACTTCGAATCCATTCATATAATTCAGCAACCGACGTACAGCTCGATGTATCCGCCGGGTCAGGGTCTGTTTCTCGCGGCGGGCCAGGTCTTGTTCCATCAGCCCTGGGCCGGCGTGCTGCTGAGCGTCGGACTCATGTTCGCCGCCATGTGCTGGATGATGCAGCAATGGATGACACCGGAATGGGCTTTCTACGGAACGCTCCTCGCGATTCTGCGGTTCGGAATATTCGGTCCCTGGATCAGCGGCTATCTGGGAGGCGCCGTGTCGGCGCTCGGCGGCGCACTTCTGATCGGCTCGATACCCGCGCTGCGGTCAGGCAGCAGAAGAACTTCGCATTACTTTCTGTTCGGACTGGGAATTGTAATTCTCATGAACAGCCGCCCCTTCGAGGGTGCCTTCATTACGGTGGCAGCGCTTACTTATATCGGTCTCGGCCTGTGGCGCCTCGCGCGGGCTAAGACGACGCCTGACACAACGCCGTCGAGTGTCATCGTCTTAAGACCCTGGATCCCGGCGCTGGTGGTAGTCGCCTGTGGATTCGCCTTCACCGGCTATTACTCCTGGCGAGTTACCGGCAGCCCCGTCCGCATGCCCTACGTTGTGAATCGCGACACCTATGGCTGGCCGGAGAATCTCGCGTTCCTGCCCGCCAGGACCGTCAACATACGACATAAGGTACTTCGGGATATGCACGCCATCGAAATCCAGCGGCGCCAAATTCTCAAAGACTGGAATGCTTTTATCGCCGACAAAGCCCAGCGCATATTTGAGAACTGGGCATTTTTTATCGGTCCTCTATTGACGGTCCCGCTGGTTTTCGCGATTGCAGGCTTCCGGCTTCCCTCCATACGTGGTCTCGGTCTGTTTCTCGCGCTCATCGCGTTCCTGAATCTGTTTCAACTTGTCTTATATCCCTATCATCTCGGCCCTGTTGTCGGGGTCATGTTCGCTTTGGTTGTGTTGGGACTTTCAATCATTTATCGCCGGTTGAAAAACTGGCGCGCGGCCGCTGGACCAATACTGGCGCTCGCGCTCCCCGCGTGCGTCTTATGCGCCAGCATCCTGAAACAGAATGCGGATCAGCTTGGCCTGCCGCTCACTTATTGGGAGCACTCTCTCGAACCGCATGGCGCCCCCCGGGAGGCGATTGAGCATTGGCTTACCCTCCGGAGCCGGCCGCAGCTGGTTGTGGTTCGCTATGCACCGGACCATTCTCCAAACCAGGAGTGGGTCTATAACCACGCCGATATCGATGGAAGCAAGGTCGTGTGGGCGCGCGAGATGGACGCCGCCTCCGACGCCCGGCTGCTGGAATATTTCAAAGGACGCGAGGTATGGCTGCTGAGAGCCGATGTCTGGCCCCAGCACGTCGTCCCGTATTCAAAGGCCGGGAAGATGATCGAGGAAGAAAAAGCGACGGTTGGAACGACCTGCAAAACCGGCTGCCTGAAATCAGCACGGTAGATGCGGCTCGGAGCCGCGTAATCCATGAACCGGCCCGTCCGGATCGGAAAACCTGATTTCCCCGTGCCGGGAAAACATGGCGGCGCGCGCCGTTACTGGCGCTCCTCCTCGTTTGGATGGCCGCCGGCGCGGCAGGCTTTGCGTTGTCGACGGCGGGACCCGGGAAAGCAATTCATCGTGATCCGGCATTATTTCTTGTTCACATTCAGAACGCGGACAAGTGCCGCCGCGTCGATATAGACGCAGGAAGAGTAAGAAATGAAAGCAGGGATCCGATCATGCTCCGCACACTCAAATCAACCGCGTTTGTATCCGGCCTGTTGTTCGCCGCGATGATTCCGGCAACCGTGCTGGCCGAAGGACGCGGCCACGGTTCGGGCGGAGGGCACGGAAGCTTCTCCGGGCGATCGTCCGGGGGCCGGAGTTTTTCAGGCGGCAGCCGCAATTTTTCAGGTGGACGCGAAAATTTCGCGAGCCCGCGCGGTAATTATTCCCGCGGCTATTCGGCACGCCCCGTCTATCCCGGCCGCTCCTACGGCACACCGCGCGCTTATGTCCGGCCCGGCTATCGCGGTTACTACGGGGGAGGCCTCTATTTCGGATACAGCGCCCCTTACCCGTATGGCTATGATGGCTACGCTTACGACCCTGGTTATTCCTATGCGCCGGCCCCCGTTCCGCCGCCCTGTAATCAGGGCTATTACGACGGCAATGGTGCATGGGTTCCCGATCCGGCTTGCTACTCCGGCCAGCAGACCTCGCCTCCGGCGCAACAGAACTACAGTCCGAACCAGCAGCCGTATCCCCCGCAACAGGGATACTACGATCCGAACCAGGCGCAACAATATCAGCAGCCGCAGTACCAGCAGCCACAATATTGATATTTGTGAGCCGCGCGAGTTGAAGGCAAGTCCGCCGCGAACCTATGCGGCGCCGTTCGCCATCGTTTGACGGCCGTCGAAGGGTGATGACTCCGATCGGTGGCTCATGCCGGCGCCTGCCGCCATGACCTTGGGTGAATAAGCCCAACTCACGGCTGACTGGACAGCCTGTTTCGCGGTTTCAAGATCCGCGAAACGGCCGAGTTCTCGAAAACCTGTCGCGGCAGGATTCGAGTGAATGGCGTCGTAGGCATGCCATTTTTCCTTCTTGACGATGTGTCCGAAATGGCGCTCCGCATCCGCGAGCGCGCAAATATAGGGCGAATCCTGCCATAAAGGCAAAGTTTCCGAAGCCGCATGCCCGATGTCAGGCAGACGAAAGCTCATCAGTTGCATGAAGACATCCTGGCAGATTGGTACTGCTGGTACTATACTCTCTTTGGTTATTGTCGATTGCCATCGAGGCATGGTCTGACCAGTCGCCTATTTGGACTTTGCGGCGGCAACCGCGGCACCCAGTTCAACCGTGTGGGCCACCAGTTTTTCGTTCACCTCCACGGCGTGAATTACCACACGGTCCCCCGCCTTGATGTCGGCCTTCTGGACCGGCTTCTCCGCCCGGCTGTAGGTTGTCTTCGCGTCGAAACCGACTTCGACGGCTTTTCCGGCTTTGGTTTTAACGGTAACTGCGGTATCGGAAACTTTCGCCACCGTTCCGATCACGTGTTCTTCGCCGCCATGAGCCCACCCGGCGACGGGCAGAAACGCAACGGCCGCTATCGCGAGCAGAGCGATTCGGACCCTGCCCCTAATGATGGTGATGCTCTTCGTGTTCATTCGTTTGGCCTCCATTCAAAAAATCTTTCTCTTCCTGTTCTTCCTTCAACTCGTCTGGACTCTTCGGATTCAACCCCTGCATCTCACGCTCTTCCGCCGCCGTAAGCTGCGGCAAATGGCGGATGAAACGAACCAGCTTCCACGAATCCTGCTCATCGTGCGCCGTTTTCGAAGCCGAACCACCACCGCCCCAGCCAGGCATCCCCGTCAGCCGAATGCCGTTCTGGATAATGAAAAACAGTTCGCCATCCGTCAGTTGCTGCGTTCCCTGTGCGCGCATGTCGGGCGCTTGCGGATACATGCGCCTTCCCATTTCGATATTGCCGCTGCCGTCGTTCGCGTGGCATGCGGCGCAGTGATCGGCCCAGTGAGCACGGGCGTCCGAAAGGACTTCCGGGGAATCCGCCACGGGATTCTCCCTTTCCCGCGCGCCTTTGGGCAACGCCATCTGGCGGGCGCGGGCCGCGACCCATCGCTCGACCGGACCCGGCGTTTCCCGCGCGTTCAAACCATGGGTGCTCGCAAGGAACAGCCCAGCCGCGAGTGCCATCAATGCAACCATCGAGAGCCCGCCCGCCAGAAACAGGCCCAGCTTGTGCGTCATCGATACCGGAAGCTCCTTCCAGAGATCATATGTCCTGACATGGGCTGCTATCTGATTCGGCTGGGGAGGACCGGCCGGTAAGCGATTTGCGCTTGTGCGATCCAGCGCCGTGCAGGCCTCAAGTGTGATGGATCGAATAAGAGAAAAATCCGATTTGCGTTACGATTTTCACGGCGGGAGCTGAAAGATGATTCACCGCGGCCGGCGCGCACCCCGGAGTTTTGCGTCGTGCATTCTTTCCGGCGGCGGTGCCGACTCCACCGGAAGGAGACTAAACCATGTGTGACTATTCATTGATGATGGCGCCCAATCGGCTTGCCGCCGAAGGCGAGGAACTGGTGGCGCACAAATTCAAATGCGGATCGACCGGAATTGTTTCATCGCGAGATTTCAGCAACTGGGCGCGTCGTGAGCCGAGAAGCCTTCGCCAGTGGTTCAAAGACGGATTCTCTTCCTTGCCCGAACCCACGCCGGTCGTCTGCATTCCGCCCGGTGCGCGGCTCCAGTTGCTCGGAGTTCCCGAAGCCCTGAAAGCGGAAGTTTCTCCGGACCTCGGTGAAGAAGTTGTCTTCACGCAGATTTCCGCCGACGCCAATCAGCACAGGGATGCTTTGTTTTTCGCCGCCGGCTACACCGTTCTGCTGCAGCGTCTGCCGGAAGGGCAAAGGCTGAAGGTTCTGTCGCTGTCGTCGGACGATTTCACCGTGGAGCGGGAACCCGAAATCGTATTCGCCGCCTGACACCAGCCATACCTGTTTACCGCCCGCGCCGATGAGCGGCCGTTTTGCGCAGGCCCTGCAGAAAAGCTTCGTCCGTGAACGCCGCGAGTTCCCGATCGAATTGCCGCCTCCACTCGCCCAGTTCGGCGTGCTTGAGATTTTCGATTGCGCGCAGTTTCCGGTTTACGTCGATGAGTTGCCTGGTCTCGACCTCCACGATCTTCCGGGCGGCCACCGCCTGCGCCTCCAGTCCCCGGATGTGTCCATTGGATCGCCTGCGAAACCCGGCATAGGTATCAAGCCCGAGGCCCGTAACATCTCCCCTGGCGGCATCGATTAGCTGTGATGCCGCAGCTTGCAACTCGGTCTGCAGGCCTCGCAGCTTTGCTTCAATCTCCGCCAGCTTTCCGGCGGCGCCGGCTAAACGCGCTTTCTGGAGATTGACCTGCGTCTCACGCCATCGCAGCACCTGCTCGAGACGAAACGCGAAGGCTTTCATCCGCCGGCCTCTAACAGGACGATGAAAAAGTAACTGGCAGAGCGAATACCTGCCCCACCTGGTGGCTCAGGCGATTTCGCCTGCGCTCCGCAAGCTCCGAGGATTTTCTCAGCATCGGCTAAGCCACCATCTGCGCGAGCGCACCCATCTGCCGCACGGTTTCCTGGACCACGGAACTATCCGCCGGGCCTTGCCGAAGAAAGCGCAGAATCTCGTTTCTCGATCGGATGACCGCGTCGAGCCTGGGGTTCGATCCCGCCACATAAGCACCGAGGTTGATCAGGTCTTCCGACTGCCGGTAGAGCGCGAGGGCCTCGCGGATTTTCCGTGCATGGGCCGACTCTTCAGGAGTCGCGAGCTTCGACTGCAACCGGCTCACCGAATCAAGCACCTGTATCGCCGGATAGTGTCCCGCGGCGCCGAGTTCGCGGGCGAGCGTGATATGCCCGTCGAGAATCGCACGCAGCGCATCGCAAATCGGTTCGTTGAAGTCGTCTCCTTCTACAAGGACAGTGAAGAACGCGGTGATTGACCCCGTGTCGAAATTTCCCGCCCGTTCGCATACTTTCGGCAGCAGGCTGAAGACCGAGGGCGTGTAGCCCTTCTGGCTCGGAGGCTCGCCGGCCGCGAGACCGATTTCGCGCTGCGCCATCGCGAGCCGCGTAATCGAATCCATCACAAGCAGGACGTCCTCAGCCCGATCCCGGAAGTATTCCGCAATCGCGAGCGCGACGAAACATGCGCGCACCCGTAGCGGCGCGGGTTGATCGGAAGTCGCCACCACGACGACCGAACGCCGCATCCCTTCCGGACCCAGATCGTGCTCGAGGAACGATCGCACCTCGCGGTTGCGCTCGCCGATCAGCGCAATCACATTGACACCCGCGGAGCTCGACCGCGCCATCGAACCGAGCAGTGTGCTCTTCCCGACTCCACTGCCGCCGAAGATACCGATGCGTTGCCCTTTCCCGCACGGCAGCAGTCCATCGATTACCCGGATGCCTGTCGTGAGACGCTGCTCGATGTGTGCGCGCTCCATCGGGCTGCGCGATTGCGCATACAGTGGCCGCCTTTCATTCGCGAAAATCGGTGGGCCACCATCCATCGGCATTCCAAATCCATCGAGCACCCGGCCACGCAGTTGCGGACCCACGCTGACGTCGGATTCGCCGCCGCGCGCCAGGATGCGATCGCCCAGCGACAGGCCCTCGGTCTGTTCGAGCGGCATCGACAACACGCGCCCTGCCCGGAAACCGACGACCTGCGTGCGGATCATCCGGCCACCGCGCGTGCGGATCTCGCAGAAATCGCCCATCGCGGCGGCGGGCCCGCGGGATTCCACAATGAGCCCGACCATTTCCACGACTTCGCCCTCCAGCCGGACCGGCTCAAGGCGGCTCAACAGATCCGGATAGCGGCTCAAATCGATTCCGTATGCCGAACTCATTCGGTTACACTCCGATCCTGTCCGTCAATCCCCGGCTGATTTCCTCGAGTTGGGTATCGAGCGAAGCGTCGATCGTGCCTTCTTCCGAATGGATAATCAGCGTGCCGGGCGCGCAACTGGCGTCAGTCTCGATCCGGACGCGGGATACATGGCTGGCCGGCAACGCTGACGTAACCGCCGCAGCAAACCGCGGATGCACCGTCACCCGGTAAGACTCAGCGCGTGACAACCGCTCAAACGCGACGCGCGCTATTGCGGTCAGCGCGCCTTCATCGACGTTCAGCTGGCGATGGAGAATTCGCTTTGCAATCAGCAGGGCCAGTTGCACCGTGTCGCGTTCGGCGCGCGTCCGCAGATCGGAACGCATCGCGAGCACCTCTACGATCGATGCGTTGAGCCGCTCCAGAACAGGCTGGATCTCAGCGCGCGCCTGCTGCTCGCCCTGCTGTTTCCCGGCCTCAAAAGCTTCGCGGCGCTCGACGGTAGTCCGCCCTTCGAGCTGTTGCAGCTTTTGGCGAAGACCTGCGTCGTCGTTGACATCACGCCCCGCGCCCTCCGTTGCCCCCAATCGCCACCCGTTTGTTTCCAGTCTCGCGGCTTCGCGGATCACCTGGGGGAAAACCATCTCCCGCACCTCGCTCGCATCGGTGCGCCGGATCACTTTAGACAACATACTGCTCTCCGACCGTGCCCTTCATGGTGACCAGACCCTCCGCTTCCAGTTGCCGCACGACGGCGATGATCTGCTGCTGCGCGGCTTCGACCTCCTTGATGCGGACCGGCCCCAGCGCCTCCATTTCCTCCCTCATCATTTCGGCGCCGCGGGCGGACATCGTGCCCAGGAAATGATCGCGCAGCTGCTCGCTCGTGCCCTTCAACGCCAGCGTCAACACTTTGCGGTCGACTTTGGCCGCAATGTCTTTCAGCTGAATCGCATCGATCATCAGCAAGTCTTCGAACACGAACATCAGGTGGCGAATGGTCTCCACGAGATTGGGATTGTGGGTTTCGATGGCCGCCAGAATTTCCTTGCTCGTGCCCGAGTCGAGCCGGTTGAACATCTCCGCCACCGCGCGTATGCCGCCATACGATTCGCGGCTGAACTCACCGATCGACTTCAGCTTTTTGCCGATCACCGTCGCAATCTTGTTGACGATCTCGGGCGAGATTTGATCGAGCACACCCATCCGCAGAGCCACGTCGGATCGCATCTCGGAAGGCAAAGACACCAGCAAAGCGGCAGCCTGCGAGGGATTCAAATGGGAAAGCACCAGCGCGATCGTTTGCGGATGCTCGTTGTGGATGAACTTGGCGAGTTGCTGCGGGTCCACCTTCTGCAGCACGTCCAGACTCGCGTACTCGGCGCCCAGCGATTTCGCGAGTCTGTCGATCAGCTTCCTCGCGACCTCCGGCCCAAAAGCCTGGTTCAACATTTTCTTCGCGTAATCGATCCCACCGCGCACTACGAACTCGCGCGCCATGTTCATCTGGTAAAACTCTTCGAGGAGGTTCTCCGCGTGGTCCGCGGAAATGGATTCGAGTCGCGAGATCTCACGGCTGACCGCCTGCACCTCGTCTTCGGAGAGCTGCTTGATGATTTCTGCGCTGGACTTTTCGCCAAGCAGGACGAGGAACATCGCAGCCTTCCGAATGCCTGTGAGCGGCTCGTGACTAACCGGTGTCATATGGGCCTGCGCGGTCACACTATGTCGCTCGCCTGGCGTCTGGATCGGCGATCCAGCTCCGCAGGACGTTCGTCACGTTTTCGGGGTCCTTTTGAACCGAATTGCGAATGTGTTTGACGAGAACTTCGGTCTTTCGGGTGATGGGGGGCAGTTGGATTCGGCCCAGTTCCTCAGCGTCAGTTCGTGCCTCAATCTCCGGTGCCTGCCGGTCGCCCTGGCCATCTCTCGCTTTGGCGTCAAGCGTGCCCGCGTTGGCCACCCCACCCGGCTGGATTTGCGCCTGGTTCGCATCGAGAGGGGGCTTGCGCCGCTTCCGCGAGAGGAGAAGAATGAGGCCGGCGGCGAGCACCAAAAGCACCACGGCCCCGCCAATGACCACCGGCTGTTTGAGGTCGAAGCGCGCGGGAGCCGGTTTCGCCGGCGCCACCGGGCCGGATGGCGGTTCCGCCTGGAGCGTCGATTCGAAAGGCAGTGTCTCGATCGTAATCTGATCGCCGCGCTGCTCGCTGAAGCCCGTTACTCCCGCGACGATATCGTGAACTCCCTTGAGGACCTCCGCGGACGGCGGTATAAGCGTCTTGCGCGCTTTTGCCCCCACCCCATCCCAGCGAACGGTCTGGTCCACGAGGACAGCCGTCGAAACCCGGCGCAGTGTCCCCCTGGGAGAAAGAGTATGTCTGACCGTGCGGCTCGGTTGATACGTCGCGTTCTCGGTTCGCCGCACCAGCGCTGCACCGGCGGTGCTCGCACGCGCGGTTGGCCGCGGCAGGTTTGAAGCAGTGCCTGGTGTTCCGCCCGCGGCGAGTGCGGAGCCGCTCGATTCCTCAGTGCTTTGGGACGTCAGAACGGCGGACTTCGCCGGGTCGAAACTCTCTTCGTTCTCCTCGCTGGTCGTGAAATCGCAATCGGCGTTGACGCTCGCACGGAATCGTTCGGGACCGAGCAAAGGCCCCAACGCCAGATTGATCTTGCTCAGAAATTCCGCTTCGATCTGGTGCCGGTAGTCGAGATTCGCCTCGGCCAGTTGGGCATCGCTGTCACCGGGCGCGTGTGGCCGGTTCAGAAGCCTGCCGTTCGAATCGATGATGGCCACCCCGTCCGGCGCCAAACCGTCAACTGCGCTCGCCACCAGGTTCGCGATCGCGGTGACGCTCCCCTGCGAAAGCTGCGCGTTGCGCCTCAGGTGCAGAACGACTGTCGCCTTGGATGGCTGCCGCGCGTCGAGGAAGACCGAATCCTTCGCGAACGTGACATGAATCCGCGCCTGCTCGACTTCGGAGAGCGTTGCCACCGTGCGCTCGAGCTCGCCTTCGAGTGCGCGCCGGTAATTGACCTGTTCGGCAAAATCGCTGGCGCCGAGGTTGGTCCGGTCGAATAGTTCGAAGCCGATCCGCCCGGTCCTCGGCAAACCCGCCCCGGCCAATGCCAGCCTGGCATCCGCCACGCGGGCGGAGGGAACCAGCACCGTCGCGCCCGTTTCATCCAGACGGAATTCAATGCCGGCCGTGCGGATGGTTTGTGTGACTGCTGAGGCATCCTCAGGCGCAAGTCCACTGTAGAGAACGCGAAAGTCGCTCTCGTGCTTCCACCTGAGAAGACCGAAGATGGCGGCGAAAGCCAATGCGGGGATCACAATCAGCGAGATCTGTTGACCCCGGCTGAGTGATGACCAGATTCTGGCAAGTTGATTCATTCGTCCCGAGTCTGCGCGCGCCGGCTCACATCGGCATCTTCATGATTTCCTGGTAAGCCGAGACGAACTTATTTCTTACCTGCTGGAATAATTCGAGTGAAAGCTCCGCCCGTTGCGCAACGAGCGCGACGGTGTGAACATCCCCCTTGCCGCCTGCAAGAAGATCCATGGCGGCGGACTTCGCACTCGACTGCGCACCCTCGACCTGATCGATTGCACCGGCAAAAGCGTCGGCAAAGCTCGTCGGCGCGCCCGCGCCGGTAATCCCGCCGGAAGTGTTTCCTGTCAGCCCGGTGATCGTCGATGGAATTGCTCCAAATGGAATATTCATGGCAAGTTTGCGTCGTCGCGAATCAAGCTAACGGAATAAATCGATCGACCGGGCGATCATGTCCTTGACCGCCGAAATCGCGGCCACGTTGGCCTGGTAGCTGCGGGATGCGCTCATCAGGTCCACCATTTCTTCCGCCGGATCGACGCGCGGAAAAGCCACATACCCCTGCGCATCTGCGTCCGGATGACCGGGCAGATAGCGGCGCTCCGGTTCGCGATCGTCGATCGTGATGTCGGAGACCGCGACTCCGTCGCTCTGTCCCGCGGAACCCAGGCCAGACGCGGCGGAGAGCGCATCGGAGAACGACACAGGCACCGGCGCCGTGGTGAAAACCGCGTCCTTGCGCTTGTAGGGTCCGCCTTCCGGGGTTCTTGTCGTGTCGGCGTTAGCCAGATTCTCCGTGATGATTTCGGCCCGCGAACGCTGCGCCTCCATGCCCGAGGCGCTGATCGAAATGGCGCTGAACAGGCTCATGCGCGGCCTTCCTCGATCGCCGAACGAATGTCTTTGATCTCGCCTCGCAGCATTTGCGTGGCGAGGTTGAACTTCAGGCTGTTTTCCGCCAGCAGCTTCGCTTCGCGATCGATGGCCACATTGTTGCCGTCGTTGCGGGTGGGAAGATCGAGGGCTTCGGTGGTGGAACTGGTTGCGTCCTGCAGGGCCGAGCTGAAATCGGCCGGTGCCGCGACATCGCGAGTCTTGTAGCCGGGCGTATCGGCGTTCGCGATGTTGGACGCAATTACTTCCTCACGCCGCGAAAGGTAACTGAGATAGTTCCCGAGTTCGAGACCGGTCTTCTCGAGCATCATGCCGGGTCCGTAGTGCAAGGGGCGTACCAAAGCCAAGTTATAGAAGCAATTCGCCCGGGCGCCTGTCGGCGTCGTCAGAATTCTGCCGATTCGCCAAATTCCTGGCGCCGTGACGGAGGCCCGATGGCGGCCCTGTGGAATCCGGCCGCCGCATTGAGTCGAACCAAAGAAGCCGCCGTGTGCGCCCGGGAGGCGCGCGCCAGGATCAGTGTCTCCTGCAGGCAGCGCAGGTAGCCGCGCAGACCTTCGATAGTCGCGGGCAGCTTCTGGACCGGCAGAATCTCCGCCAGGTCCTGAGCGCCTTGCCAGTCGCCGCCGCGGGCGCATTTCTGTAACGACCCGAGGAGCGTGAATACAGGGGACGCCCCACCGCCGGGGTCAGAGAGTTGAGAGACCATTGCTTTGTGTATTGTCGGCGCCTGTGAATGTTGCAAACAGGCCCGTGACGTAGCTCACTTGCGTCTCCAGTTGTGCAATGGCTGCATCGGCCTTTGCGATCTGAGCCGTGAGATTCGTTTGCAATTGCGTGACGGTGGCCTGCTCATCCGTGATTTTGGAATTTTGCGTGGTGATCTGCGCGGCCACGGCACTCTCCTCGGATGGAATAGATCCACTGCCGGCCGTTTCGATTCCGCCCAGAAGGTCGGTCGCGGTCTTCAAAAATCCGCCGCTGTCGGAGCTTCCCAGCGTCGTCAGAAGTCCTGAGAAGTTGGCTCTCGCCGCGGATGTAAACGTCGAGGTGTCAACGGAAAGGTGCCCCGTCTGGTCGACCGCAATACCGAAGTTGGCCAGCGCGCCCGCCGGGGACCCGCTTGTATAAGTACCCAATTGACTCAGTACGCCCGAGAGCGATTGCAGAAGGCTGTCTCCCTGCAGCGGTCCCCCGCTTTGCCCGTGCTGCTGGGCGACCGCGTCGACAGCCGCGTTGTAGGACTGCGCGAAGGAACCGAATGACGACGCAAGCTGCGAGGGATCGTTCTGGACCGTGATCGTGGTGGCCTGGCCTGCCGTGCTCTGCCCCACAAGGTTAACGGTCAAGCCGGGCGACAACGTGATGGTGCGGCTGTTGCTCGAAATGGAATCCGCCCCGTCGACCGTGTAACTGGCGAGCGCTCCCGAAGTCGCGGTGGAGATCAGATCGGTGCCGAGGGAATCGGTGAGGCCGATCGCGTCGGTACCGAGATTATTGGCCGTCAGCGAGAGCCGGTAGTCCGGCGATGAATTCGAACCGACATTCACGAGAGTAGCTTGCACCTGGCCGCCCGCCTGCGTGTTGATCGCGCTGACCAGATCGGCGAGTGACGAACTCGCCGGCGTGATCGTCGCCGAAGTCGCGCCGATGGAGAGAGTCAGTGAAGTAGCGGTCGTAATACCCTGCGTCGACGGATCCGTTACCGCTGTCGAGCCTGGGATGCTCAGCGCTGTCGAATACGAACCGAGCGCGTCCACCTCAATCGAATAGGAACCGGCAGTCGCCCCCGGCGCCACGCTCGCGCTGACGATCGAACCATTCGATACGGAAGTATTCAGCAAACCGCTGCTGACCGTATTTTGCAATGAATTGATCGATTGCTGCAGGCTCGAAAACGTCAGGTCGAGGTTTTCGAGAGCCCCTTGACGGTCATCCAGCGTGGTCAAACCAGCCTGCAGGCTGTTCAGCGGCAGGGATGCGATCCCGACCGCGCGGGCCAGAACCTGCTGCAGGCCGGAGGCGAACTTGCTCGTACCCGTAAACGTCGGGGCCGAGACTGTTACGGGCGCCGGTATCGAAGATGTGGACAAAAATTTTCGCCTCCTGACGTACGGATACCGGGACCAGCTGAGCTGGTTAAAGCTGCCGCCCCGGTATCCGCTCTTCAGCCTTCAGTTCAGCCTTCAAGCAGGCTCATCCGATTTACCCCTTCAGTAGGGAAAGCACCGCCTGCGGGGCGGAATTCGCCTGCGCCAAAGCTGCCAATGACGCCTGCTGCAGCACCTGCGCCTTGGTCAAATTCGCCGCCTGCGCCGCCACGTCGGCGTCGCGGATCGACGACTGCGCGGCGGAGTAATTGGTGATCTGCGATTGCGCCAGATTCACCGCATAGTTCAACTTGTTGATTCCCGCGCCGACTGTACCCTGGACGAGACCCAGGTTGGTAACTGCGTTTGCCAGTGCCGTGAGAGCCTGGAGCGCATTCCCCGTATTGCCCGCTGTTGACGAAGGACCCGCCACCGCCAGCGCACCGGTTCCACCGAAAAGATTTCCCGTGCCGCCGCCCGCGCCCGCCGTGAAAGCCGTCTCGTTGGCGTTAAACGACGTGGTGCTTTGAAACGAGATATTATTTCCGTCCGCCGTTTTCACTGCGGAGATACCCGTGGCGTTGAGCGCCGTGTTCAGGGTCGTCAATGCCTGGTCGATGGTTCCTGCGTTGGTCTCATCCAGCGTCACCGTAGTCGAACCAGCGCCATTTTGAAATATCACTGTTTCCGACGCGCTGGTGCCGCCGCCCGCCGTGAATGCCGCGAATGCCCCGCCGGCGCCTGTCGAGCTGTCGAGGCTGTAGTTGGATGTATTGACGACATTCCCCACTACGCCGGCCGCCTCCGCAACTCCATTCGCCACGCCTGTTGTCGTCGCCGTAAACGCGGTGCTGCCACCGAACTGCAACGTGCCGTCATTGGCGATTGAAGCGGTGATGCCGTACTGCGAAAGCGACGTGTTGAGACTGCTGATCACGGCGGCCCCCGTCAGCCCCTCGGTTCCACCGGTCACGGGCACTGTTACATCCGTATTTCCCGTCGCAGTCGCGATATGGAAGGAGAAGTTCTGCGTCGCGCTCGTCAGGAATGTTGTTGCCGTGTCGTCGAGCCGGATCGTATTGTTCGTAGTGCCCGTGCCGCTCGTGCTCAGTTCCGTTCCACCCCCGGCGATATTGCTGGATGCGATGCCAAGACCTAGGGCATCCACCGCGCTGTTGGCGCCGCTCAGGTTGACGGTTACCTGGCCGTTCGCCTGGCTGGCGCTCGAGCCGTTCTGACTGTTGCCCCCGCCGACGAATGTGACCAGATTCGTGTTATAGCTGCCGCCAGTGTTGAGATTGACGTTCGACGCCTGGCGATTGATTTCGAGAAGCAGCCCCTGGTACTCGTTATTCAGCGTCGTCCGGCTCCCGGTGAACGTGTTCGATGCGGATTCGGTGGCCAGCGTGCGCAGCCGGTCCACAATTGTCGAGATGTTGTTCAGCCCGCCGTCGACGATTTGCAGCGAACTGACACCGTTGTTGGCGTTCAGAACTCCCTGCGTCAACTCGGCCGTATCGCTGCGATATTTGTTGGCCACAGCAAGACCCGCAGCATCGTCTGCCGACGAATTGATTCTATAGCCCGAGGAAAGCTGTGCAATCGTATTTTCCTGAAAAGCGCTGTTGGTGCGGATGTTGTTCTCCGCGATCAGCGAACTGATATTTGTCTGTATTGATAACGACATTCTTTGCGTCCTTCAACGTGATAATTACCTGGCATCCTGCCAGGCCCGGGTTCTCCCGATTCATTCGGGATGCCCGGAATATCTCATGCAAGACATATCGGCGCGGCCCCGGTAAGTTTTAACAGGGGCGGGGAAAAACATCGCCATCAACTCCCCGGCCCGAGCGCCGTTCCAAGCAGACGCAACGCTTCCGCCACGCCTTCCGGTCCCGCCGAAACAAAATCCAGCGCCTGACGGTTTTCTGCCGCCGCCGCGATCGTTTCCTTCCGAACCACCGGCACATCGCGCGGCGCCCGCACCCCGAGCTTGACGCGCGTTCGCGAAATCTCGATTACCTCGATCTCGATATCCGAGCCGATTGTGATCGTCTCGCCCAGCCGCCGGCGAAGTACTAGCACAATCGCGTCCAACCGTTATTCGCCGAAAGCCGGTAACCGGCGGGCAGGCCGCCGGAATTCACACACTGCACGCCGCGCCGGTTATGCAGATTAATAACCACGGGCGAATTCAGATTCACCTGCACCGTCGCCCCGGCGGGCATCAGCAGCGCCACGCAAAGGACGTCCTCGCCGATCACCGGTTCACTGTTCTCCGGGAACTCCAGTAAAGACCGCTCTTCTTCCGGGATCTTCAGCTGGAATCCCCTGTCAATCACATACACTGGCAACGCCACGAAGCAGACCCGGGCGTTCCCGGCGCTTTGCAGATACACGAGCGGCCGCTGGGCCGGAATCTCGACCGGTATCATACGGCGCTCCTCTTCAAACCCTGGCAATCCCGCCGGAAAGAGAATTTCACAATCCGGGCCCGATTCGATTTCTCCCAGCCAGGGGGAAAAGATCGTCGAGTTCTCCGGATGGGTCGCAGTCATAGAGCCTGCTCTCCGGCGCACTCTGTTACCCGGAATGCCGCGTGGTGTCCCGCGTTTACCATCTCACCGCTGTACTTTTGCTTTCCGCTCAACGTCAGATCGAGAGGGCTCGCCGCTGGAAACTCGAAGCTCAACACGTCCCCCTCTTCCAGATTCATCAGATCGCGCAACAGCAACTGCGGGCCCGCCAGCATGACCTCGGCAGGTAAGTGCGCCGTCCGCAGCAAATTGAGCACGTTCGCCTGTTCTTCCTGGGTCGAGGCGCTCTTGCGCAAAGTCCACTGCTGGTCGAACTTCTGGCGCATCATCTTGATGATGATCGAAGGCATTGCAATGTTCATCATTCCGACCGAGTCGCCGATACGGATCTCGATCGCCACCGCCACCACAGCCTCGGTCGGCGCCAGGATCTGCAGAAACTGCGGTTCGGTCTCGATGTTTTCGATCGTGAAGTCTATCGGGGTGACGAAGGTCCAAGCCTCGCGCAGATCGCGCAGGATCAGCCGGATCAACCCGTCAAGCAGCACCTGTTCGATTTCGGTGATTTCGCGCGCCGCGTTGAACTGCAGCTTCCCATCGCCGCCCAGCAGGATTTCGAGTATTGGAAAAATCAGTGACGGGTTCAACTCGAGCACGGCGTTCCCGTCGTAAGGTTTAAGCCCGACGGAAGCGAGACAGGTTGGAGACGGCAGGCACTCGAGAAATTCCGAGTACGATAACTGCTCAACGCTGACCAGGTTAATGATCAGATAAGACCGAAGATACGCCGACAGACTCGACACCAGATTGCGCACAAAGTTGTCATGCAACTGGTGAATCGCATGGAGCTGCGATTTGGCTATCCGGTCCGGCCGCCGGAAATCGAACAACGCCGCCCGCTTCGAGCTGGCGCGATCCAACTGGCGGTTTCGCGCATTCTGGAAGGCCGCCTCGATTTCCTGCCGGTTTGATTGTCCGCTCGCCATCGTTGCCCTGTCGCGTTGCCTTTATCCCAGATAGTCGAAGAGACTCTTCTTCGAGATGGCCGCCTGGGCGCCGTAAGCAGCAGCCTGATCGGTCGTTTCGGTCGCAAGATCCGTCGCCGCCTCCGGGACGTTGGTATCGCGGATCCCCGCAATACTCACTTGCAATCCGGTGATCTGGCTGGCGGCATTATTCTGTTCGTTCGTAAGCCGCTGCTCGGACGCCCCGTAGTATGCCTGCTGCTGATTCAGGTACGTCGAAACATTGTCGAGCGATGACAGCGCCGACGCAATTCCGGGCTGATCGTTATTCGCCAGCGCCGTCGACAGAGACTGCAGAGCGGCGATCGTGCTGTTCCCTGTGGAAGCGCCGCTCGCATCCTGCGGGTCGAAAATCTGCTGCGCCGTCAGCGACTGAAATACCTGCTGCCCCTGGGGGTTCGTAATCACGCGCGGCGCCGTCGATGTTGTCAAAGCAACGAGGGAACCGGCGGCAGTGACCTGGTAGGGGTTCGACTGATCCTGACTTCCGCCGAAAATATAGCGGCCTTCGACTGTCGTGTTGGCAAGTCCGGCGATCTGCTGCTGGATGCTCTGCACCTGCGTCGCAATACCTGTGAGGTCCGGGGGCGAGAGCGTGCTGTTTCCCGCCTGGACCGCGAGGGTACGCGCGTTGTCGATGAGCGAAATCGCCGAACCCAGCGCCTGATCCGCCCCGCTCGCCTCCGCCTGGACTCGCGTCAGATTGGTCTGGTACGTCTGAACCGCCGCCAGCGATGAGCCCAGATCCACCAATTGCGTCGTCTGGCCGGGAGAATCCGCCGCGCTCTCGACCTGGTAGCCCGAAGAGAGCTGCCGCTCTGTCTGCGCAAGCTGCTGCTGCAGATTCGAGATCCCGTTGAGGAACCATTCCGAGCCCGCTGCTGCCGAATTGATCGTCATTTAATCAGATCCACTGTGTCGCTGAGAAGCTGATCCAGTATCGAAACAACCTTTGCCGAAGCTTCATAGGAGCGCTCGTATCCGGTAATCGTAACGGCCTCCTGATCGAGCGAGACACCGCTTAACTGCTGACGATCCGCCTCCGCCGCGGTGAGGGCTGTTTGGTCGCCTGTCGATGCCGTTTGCGCGTCGGACAGCTGTTGGCCGATCGAGGAAGAGATCGAGCCGAACAGACCTTGCGCGGAAAGGCCATTGATTTGATCGGCTGGGGCACTGGAACCGGCCAGACCCGCCAGTTGATTGGCGATTCCATTCGCTTCCGGCTGTGCTCCCTGCGTCGCGAGGCCCAGTTGATCCGGTGTCACGGAGGAGTCGAGAGTCAGAGTGCGCGCGGCATTTGCGGGGTTTGCGGTGTCGTAAGCAAAGATCGGCACACCCGCTGCGCCGGCCGCGGTGAATCCGCTCGAAAGCAGTGCATTTGCCCTTCCCGCGAAGCCGGCCGCAAGCGCGTTTAAAGTTCCCGGATTTCCACCCGACCCCAGCAACTGTGCGAGCGTTCCGTTTCGCGTCGCGAGCAGGGCCCCCAGTTGGCCGGAAAAGGATGCTGCTGAATTACCCCCCGCCGCGGAGGACACCTGCGCGCCGGGCGCCGCCGACGGATTCACCGACAACGCGTAGGCCTGATCGCCGATCACGAGCGGCAGTTGCCCGCCCGCCAGTACCGTCACACTGCCGTTCGCCGCCGTCGACACCTTGATATCGACGAGCGACGACAACTGGTCGAGCGCGTTCCGCAGTCCCGTGTCGACGCCGGGGTCGTTTGGCGAGGCCGCCGCCTCAACATTCAACTGCCGGATCTGCCCCGCCAATCCGTTGATCTGCGTGACAGTGCTCTGAATCCCCGAATCGACCTGATCGCGCTGGCTGTCGAGACTGGTGGCCGCCGTCTGGAATGCAGCTGCCACGTTACCCGCTGCCGTCAGGGCCGCCGCGCCAGCCGTCGGGTCGTTCGGGCTCACACTGAGGTTCGAAAACGCCGTGCTGAATTGCTGGAAGGCTGCCAGAATACCGCTGGCGCCGGTGATGTCGAACAGCTGGTTCACACTCGACAACTGCCCTGTCTGCGTCTGACTATACGAAGCCTCGGATGTCGCCGCCTGCACCGCGGCGTCGGATCTGGCATTGCCCGTCGAACTCAGGACGACGGTGTCGCCGCCGCTCCCCCCCAGCCCAAAAGCGCCAATCGGCACAATGGTCGCGCGCTGCGCCGCGTAACCAGGTGTCGAGGCATTGGCTATGTTGTTTTGGTCGGCGCTCAGCGCGCGGCTAAAGGCATCGAGCGCGTTCGATGACGTTTGAAGCGAAGAGAGCAGTCCGCCCACTACGCGCCTCCGGAGACGGCGTCGCTAACAATAGCGCCACCGACCTTCGCGCTCGACACCTCATACGATCCGCCCTGCACCAGCGCCGACAATTGCTCGATCCGCGCCGCCCGCTCGCTGGCCAGATGATTCAAGGCACTGGACGGACCTGAAATCTGCACGCTGTCAGATCCTGCGGCACGGCCGTTGATCCGGCTGGAGTCTCCGCCTGCGCCAACGGCGCCGCTTTGCCCCGTCTCCCCAGTCCGCCCAATTCCCGCCCCCGTTACCGCCGGATCCAGCTGCAGTCTCATCGTTTTCCTTTTTTCGCGCCGCTACATCAGCGTCGAAATCCCTCTTAAACCGCGCTGCGACAGCGCACGCCGCAGCCGGCCGAGCGCGCTTCGATGCAACTGACACGCGCGGCTCTCGTGCACTCGCAACACGGCTCCGATTTCCCGCAGACTGAATTCTTTCGAGTAACGCAATCGGACCACCGCCCGATAGCGAGCAGGCAATCGCGCCACTTCCTGACCGAGGATCGCTGCTCGCTGGCTCCTCACAAGCTGACTGTGAGGCGAGTTCTCCGACGCTGCCGGAAGGGTGCTTTCCAGATCCGTGCCTTCGTCGGCCGTCGTACCCTGCGGCGCCGGATTCGCTCTTCGCAGAGCCGTGTGGCGTCGCACTGTATCCAGCATCTCCCCCCGGATACGAAACTTTGCATACCCTGAAAGCGGCGCCCCACTGTCGGGCGAAAAAGTGCGCGATGCCTGCAAGAGACCGAGGTTCCCTGCCTGGATCAGATCCGCCAATTCAATTCCCGAATCCCGCGGCAACGCTGCAAGTACTCGTGCCGCCAGAATTCGCACCAGACGGCTCAACTCCGGCGTTACTTCCGGATTTGGAGACACAACATTTTCAGCTACGGCACCCTCCACAGGTTCTGACATTCCTGTCGAGAACAGTGGCGAGCAAGCCGGGAATTTCTCGTTCCATTCTGGGTCAGATACATGCGCAACAGGATCCGAATCGTACTTTTTCGCACCTATCGGCGGTTGCGAAAATATTCGCTAAATTTTTTCCAGCTCGGGCCGATAGAGGATCAGCGCCATGAAACTTACCTGGGTCAGGTCTTCTTCCGAAAATTCCTTTTCTTTTCCGCAGGACTGGGAAGACATCATCGTTGTGGAACACATCACTCCTGACACCCCCCTTCACCGGATCGGCGCCCTTGTCGTGGAAGTAAGCGGCTCGGAAGACGCCGCCCGCGCGCTGCAGATATCCATGGAAACTGCAGGAACCTGCCCTGTCTGGATCTACCAGCCTGCCGCCACCACCCAATCCACTGTCACATTCCTCAAAGCAGGCGCCGCGCACGTCGTGACGACAATTGCGGAGATCCGGAGTCTGGTGAATTCGGCCCCTGCAAATGCAGACATACGCAACATCCCGATCGCACGCAGGGCCCTCATCGGCGGCAGCGGTTCGATCCGTGCTGTTGCCGCCAGTATTGATCTTGTCGCCAGCCGCCGCTGCAACGTTCTGATCGAAGGCGAGACGGGCACGGGCAAAGAGGTCGTGGCGCGGGAGATTCATGACACCGGAAATCGTTCCCGCGGACCCTGGGTGGCCGTGAACTGCGGGGCAATCCCCGACACGCTTCTCGAAGCGGAGCTCTTCGGCCACGTAAAGGGCGCGTTCACCGGCGCCACACAGAGCCGCGTCGGAAAGTTCGAAGCCGCGAATCATGGAACAATCTTCCTCGACGAAATCGGTGACATGCCATTCGCCGTACAGGCGAAACTGCTGCGCGTACTGCAGGAAAAGGAGATTGAGCGCCTCGGCGGCAACGAACGCATCCGTCTCGATGTCCGCGTGATCGCCGCTACGAACGCCAATCTTCGTGAGCGCGTGCAGGCCGGTCTGTTTCGCGAAGATCTCTATTACAGGTTGAATGTCTTCGAGATTGCACTCCCGCCGTTACGCGAACGGCCCTGCGACCTCCCGGAACTCGCCCGCCACTTCGTCGCCAAAGCGTGCGCTGCGGAGAATCTTTCTCCAAAGGATCTCGACCCGTCAACGATCGGCCGCCTTCTGGATCATGACTGGCCCGGCAATGTCCGCGAGCTCGAAAACGTGATGGAACTGGCTGTAATTCTGAGCGGCAGCCGATCGCGCATTGGCCCCGCGGATATTCGTATCGGTCAGAACCCCTCTCGCCACATCCCGCTCGGATCTCCGTCAGCCCCGGGCGTGTCGCTCCCATCCGGCGGGCTGGATTATCAACAGGCGCTCGAAACATTTGAGCACGATCTGCTGACGCAGGCCCTCACGCGCACGCGCGGTAACAAGACCGCCGCCGCGGAGTTGCTGCGGCTGAAGCGCACAACGCTTTCGGCCCGAATGCGCGTGCTCGAATCGCGTATGCCCCGGCTCGTCGCCTGAATCGCCAGGGGGTTAGCCGAGCGCGGATTGGCTCGCGCAGGACCCGCGATAACTCTTTCAGGTTGGTTGCAGATATCTTCTTGTTGCCGTATTTCCGTAATGTATCGATTCAGTGAGAAGGCGGCGCGTCTTGCCCGGCGCAATGTTGGCAGCGAAAAGCCTGAAAATCTTCCACGAGCCAGAACGACGTCCTTAATGAGTTTGAAATGATCGCAGAAGGGATTCGAGATCAACATGCCCGAGTTGACGGGCCTGCTCGATTGCCGTGCGCCCTTCGCTGTTGCGGATGGCGGGGTTGGCTCCGCCTTTTAACAGCGCCCGCAGCGTCGCGGTATCGCCGAAGTCGATAGTGGCCGAATACATGAGCGGCGTGTATCCGAGTTCGTCCTGCGCATTGATCGGAACGCCCGCTGCAACCAGTACCGGGATGACTGCCGCGCGGTTGGCTATCGCGGCCCAGTGCAGGAGGTTGATCCCCGAGCTCTCGGTCAGTTTGGCCGGCGCACCGCCATCGATCAGAGCACGAACGACGTCCGGATATCCGAAGGTCACCGCCTGGGCGAGCGCTGCCGACGGGTTTGCGCCATGACTGAGGAGAAGTCTTACGTTCTCGATGTCGCCCGTCATCGAGGCGAAGACAAGCGGAGAATTCTTTGCCCGGACGCCCTCCGGAATACTCGCTGGCGCGCCGGCTGCGAGAAGGACCTTGATCGCCGGAGCCGTATCCCGGGAGGCAGCCGCGATCGTCAAAGCATCCACGGCTGAGGACGCGCGAGCTTTTACATCCGCGCCGTGGGCCAGCAGCAGTCGAACCTTCCCGGCGTCACCGGCAGCCATCATAAGAACGGTAGTTCCTTTGCTCGTCTTGCTGTTTGGATCGAGTCCCCGATCGAGGAGCGCGGATAGCTGCCCGGTGGTTCCGAAGAGCGCGGTGCGGGCCCACGAAGGCGCGTCACTCGATTCCTGAACCAGACCTGGAGTTGCTGGAGACGCCACCGCCGGCAGCGACTCGAGCATCGCCATTACCGCCCAGCAACTTCCCGCGTAGGAAAGGAATTCGTCCTTTTTATAGGGAAAGCCCGTGGGGAAATACGGCGGGCTGACTTCCGCCGGAGAGAGCATCCGCGTTTGGACGCGCCACGTGCCGTCGGCTGCCTGCGTCGAAGTGAGAAAGCGCAAGCCGGATTGCCAGTCCGGGTCGGCAACCGGCATGCCGGCTTCGTGCAGGGCGAACAGGGATTGACCGGTGGAATAGGCATCGGCAGGGTAGCCCGCAAGTTCCGGCCACGCTCCGCGCTGCCGCATCGCGAGAAGATCGTGCCGCGCGCCGTTGATGTCTTTGGCGGTCGCACCAGCCCAGACGAGGCCCAGCAGCCGGAAGGCGGCGTCCTCGGTGGATAACGGCCTGTTTTTTGCGAACCACTGCCGTGCGCGCAGAATACACGCGTCCCTTTCCGCCCGCAGCTCGGCGGGCATGTACAGGCTGATGGCCCGCACTGCCGTCGCAGTGGCAGTGAATACGCTGCTCGAATGCGGCGGCCGGAAATCGGACGTGACCCAGTGGCCATCGCGCTGCCAGCGGGCGAGACGGCGGGCATATACAGCGGTCGTCAGATCCTGCGGCAGGCCGGCCGCGTGCGCCGCCATCAGGAGGTAGCTGTCGTCCGGGGTCGGATCGTTCAGCGTCACAGCCTGAACCGCGTCATCGAGGGCCGCCGGACCGCGCAGCGAGCGGAACGTCTTCGCTTCCACCCCGGAGAGCGTAGCGGGGTCGACCGCAATGCCGCGCTCGCCCGCGGAGTGGAACATCAGGATCGAAAGAATGTTGTGGTGGCACGAGACGCAGGCGCGTTTGGCAACGAAGGTCTCGGTGGAATGCTCGATGGGGGGAAGGGCACGCGCAATGGACTGGCGCAGCTCGACACCGGGCTGGGCGGCCAGCGGCCGGGCCAAAAGCGCGAAGAGGAGGAAATTACGCACCCGCTTTGCTACAGTATCCACCGCTCAGTATGCATCGCCACTCTTTTTGCCGCATTTCCAGCTGAATTCGGCCTGTAACGTTCCCCTCGATTGATCCGCCTAAACCGGTGTGTTATCAATGATTAAACGGCTGGGCTGAAATCGGCTGAACGCCTTCCTCCCCGGTACCGAAAGGTTTCCGGATGTTCACAGATTTTACAGCATGCTCTGGCCAGCGCAGAAAGGAACCCTCGTGGAGTCCGGCAACCGGAAACTGATCCGCCCCTCATTTAACGAATTCAAGGAAAAGAGCGACGCTCCCCGCAAGTCGGCTCCCAACGCTCAAAAACGCCAGATACCTCCGGATCAGACCAACGCGGAGAATTTCTACTACGTCAAGCAGATGCAGTCGAAAACGCCGATGGTGATCACTCTGAAGGATGGAGAGGTCCTGAAGGGCGTCATCGAGTGGTATGACCGGTCGTGTTTGAAATTGAATCGCGAAGGCGATCCGAATTTACTCCTGTACAAGAGCAATATCAAGTACATGCATAAGGACGGGGAAGTTTAGATTCTAAATTAAAAGTCGCCATCCCCTCTCAGCCGCGGCGCAGCGAGAGGCGGTATTGGCGGCGCGCCCCAGCTTCTTCGTAGCGGCGCTTCTCATCGTCAGTTTCCGGAATAATCGGCGGCACCGGAACCCCGTGTCCGGTCGCGTCTATAGCCACAAAGGTCAGAAACGCGGACGAGACATGCTGCTGGCTGCCGAGGATCAGATCCTCGACCCAAACTTTGACGCCGACTTCCATGGATGTGCGAAAAGCCCTGTTGACACTGGATCGCAGCCGCACCCATTGCCCGATTTTCACCGGATGGATGAAATCCATGTGATCCACCGAGGCCGTGACGACCACGTTACGGCAGTGCTTCATGGCGGCGATGGCGCCGGCGAGATCGACGAGGTGCATAATCTTGCCGCCAAGCAGGTTGCCGAGACCGTTGGCGTCATTCGGCAGGGCCAGTTCCGAATACTCGGCGATCGATTCACTGACCCGGCGCGGTTCCACGATTTTCGGCTCTCACTTTCCCGCCTGGCGAAAGTAAGCGGCCACGTAGACGCGCGCCTGTTGCTCGAGGGGTCCGGCCGCTTCGGGGGGCGCTTCCGTTCCACTCATGTGGAGGTTTCCGACGGCGACAGGATGGTGATTGCGTTCGCTGGACCATGCAACGTCAATCACGCCTCCATGGTTTCCCTGAATCAGGAAGCGGAAGGCGTCCGAGTCGGATTTGGTGGCGCGTTCGCAAGCCGCCCTCGCATAACCGTTATTGCAGGCGTGCAGCAGGTCGGCCCCGATCGAAGCCTGCGGATCAGCAGAACAACGACCACCGTAAAGATCGCTCAACGGCGCCGGGCGCGAATCTGGCAGGAATAGCGGACAAGCCATCTCGTGAAGACTCGACGCTATAGTAGCAAGTGCCCATGGGAACGAATCGTCTCGAAATTCTGCTGTCGATGGTGGATCGAAATCCGGCGGATGGCTTCAGCCGCTACGGGCTTGCGATGGAATACGTCAAAGCCGGGGATCTCATAACAGCGACCGAGCACTTCACGCAATTGCTGGCGCACAATCCGAATTATGCGGCGGCGTATTTTCACGGCGGGCAGACGCTGGAGAAGCTGGGGCGCATCGACGAAGCGAAGGGTTTGTATCGGAGGGGTATCGAGGTAACCGGCGCGATGGGGGACGATCACGCGCGGAGCGAGTTACAAGCCGCTCTGAGTATGTTGGGCTGAGTTCCCGGCCACTGGTTCCACTTCGCATCTCGTGGTGGCAACGACGGCGATTATCCTGGACGATCGGCCCCGCGAACACTCGCAATGAATGCCTTCACTGAGAGAATTCCATTGAGATTGCCTGGCCGGCCAGGCCCTTCGCGGCATCCCCTTTGGATGGCGGTTTGTAAGCAACAGTCACGTGACGAGCTTTTTGCGCGCCGCAAGCCAGCGTATCTCCGCCTTTGATTTCAAACTGCTGTGTGTCCGGAACGTTCAGGCTCAGCATCTTGCCGTCGTCGCTTCGCACGTTTAATCGAATCTGTTTGCCGGCGCAATCGACGCGCATGAGATTTCCCCGGATCTTCGGAGCATTCGAGTCATCGAACCAGTCGACGGTCTTTGCTGCCTCCTCAGGCGAAAGCGGACGAGTGTTCGCGCGCGCTTCCAGATCGGAGAGTTCCTTGCGCGCGTCCGCTTTGAGTCGATTGATCTCGAGCGCTTTGGCTTCGGCATCCCGGCGCCGCTCGGCATCTTCGGCATCGAGGCGCTGCTGTTCGATCTGGCCGCGCGCCGTAAGATACTGCTCATGCAACTGGACGGTCGGAGCCGCCTGCGCCGCCGCCACCCACGCGCGTCCCGCTTCGGCATATTGTTTCTGGTCGACGCAAAGCTGCGCGTATTTCGACCACCATTCGTAGTTGCGCGGCGCAAGATTGACGGCTTGCTTCCACTCAGCCAGGCGGCGCGCGGGCTCGGTCAGTTTCTCGCCGAAAACCCAATGGGCTTCCGCGTATTTGGAGTCGATGGTCAGAGCCTCTTTCAGGATCTCGATCGCCTTTGCTGGATCGCTTTCAAGATTTGCGTAAGTAGTCAGAGCGACGAAATTGCGGGTGCCCGCTTTGCGCGCCGCGTCAATGTACGTGCGCGCTTTCGAGGCATCGCCAGCCCGCATCGCGAGGACGGCAAGACCTTCGTTGGCCTCTGCAACATGCTTTCCCGACTGCAGCAGGGCTTGATAAATCCCCGCCGAGGCGGTAGTGAGCAGGTCGGCGCGCATGAGATCGCCCTCATCCGAAGTGAGGAAGGCCGTATTGAGATCGCGGTCAGGATTGATCGGACGGTTGGGTGCAACCGCAGTATTAAAAACGCCGGCCGCGAAATAGCTGTCGACGTCGGCATCGAACTTCGGGCCGTCTTCCGCGAAGGCGTTGCGGCTGGCCGCTGCCTGGTCCATGCCCGCGGCGAGATTGTGCAGATAGATTTTCGCCCTCCCGGCGTAGTCGGATTGCGTGATGATGCGGTGCAGCAGTGCCCATTCGCGGGTGCGTTCGGCTTGCGGCGGAGCCGCGCCCCATGTGACGTGCACGGCAGTCGATTCCACGGTGCTGAAAAATGTTTCGAGAGCGGTCTCGATGGGAGGCGGCATCTTCGAGAAATTCGTTTCGAGCAGCTTGCGGGTCAACTGGCGCAGCAACTCTTTCGGAAGCTGGCCTTCGGAAGTCGTGCAGGCCATCAGTCTGTCGCGGCCCATCACAAGTCCGGATGGGCATTGGCCGCGAAGCTCCTGGGCGTTTTTGAAAACGATGATGCGAAGAGCAGGATCGAGGCGGAGATCCGGCTGCCCCATTACCGTTCCCAGCGCGAAGCTGAACTGCTCGAACTGGCTGAGAGCCTGCGTCGCAGAGCGTCGTCCGTCGTCGCTGATGGCTTCGAAGGATCCGAAGCGGGCCTTTATCCAGCGGGGATCTGCCGACCGGCTGACCGGTGCGAGGAGCAGAAAGAGCAACACCCCGCACAGCACAGTGCGAATCCCATACGACATTTGTATGTAGTTACGATATCGCACTCTCGGTGCTATCGGCTCCTTACTGTAAGTATGATCCCGCCGCAAAGGGGGCGGAACTGGTTTAATGACGTCTCTCGGGTCGGGCGCGCGCTGGCCGTAGTGGATAATCAAGTTGAGTTGAAATGATCGAGGATCTGATACGCCGGGCACGGCGACGCTTCCTTTTAAACGAGACGCTCGCGCAATCTGCATTTGCGGTTGCTGTCGTCGTTGCCGGGTTCGTGCTGATGCTGATTTTCGGCACTCGATATCTGGAATGGTGGACCCTCGGGGCCTTCGCCGCGGCGGGTGTTGGCGTTGGCGTGTGGCGCGTAGCGCAGCGGACACCCGATGCGTACTCGACAGCGGTCCATGTTGACGGAAACGCGGGTTTGCACGATGCGCTTTCGACAGCGCTGCATTTCAGGCATGATCTTGCAGGCACCGCGGAATTCCGCGAGGCGCAGCGGCAACAGGCGGAGAAAGCGGCGGGCGAAGTCCAACTCGAGGTGGCGGTTCCTTTCGTTGTGCCGCGGTCACTTTACGCGATGGCAGCTCTGTGCGTGCTTGCGTCGGCGCTGGTCGCTTTGCGCTATGGCGTCGGTCACGGCCTGAATCTGCGCGCTCCCCTGACGCAGGTGCTCTTCGAAGACGAAGCGATTCACGACGCAAAGAAGGCGAAGGCACTCAATTCGAAATCGCCGAAATGGATGCAGGAGGCGGAGTCACTGCTTTCAAAACTGGGGATGAGCCCGACGCCGGAACAGCCGGCTCCGGGCGAGGAAGATGCTCTGGACAAGGCGATTGAGCAGGCGCTGCAAAACCCCGGCGATTCCACCGGAAAGTCTGACAAGGGCGCGGGCGCGAACAAGGCCGGTCAAAGCAAAGCAGGCGATCCATCGAAAGATGCGGCGCCGGGCGATCCGATTGACAACGGGGAGCAGCAGGCTGGTAACGATCAGAATGGGCAGGATTCGCCCAATCAGAAGAGTGCCGACGCCAGCGCGAAGACTCCTTCCAGCCAGGGCGGGAATCGGCGCGATAAAGAGAGTTTGCTGTCGCGGTTGAAAGACGCCGTGTCGAATATGCTGTCGAAGTCGGACAACAACCAGGACTCATCGGCGCAGAAGAATCAGCAGCAAGCGAATAACGAGCCGCCGAAGAGCGGGCAGGGGCAGGCGGGCAAGGGTCAGCAGGAGAAAGGCGAGAGCCAGTCCGACGCAGAAGGTCAGCCGGATGCGGATACGCAGGGCGGGCAGCAGGCGCAGGGCAAGTTGAATTCGGCCTCGAACAAAACACCGGCACAAGGCGGCAGCGGCATCGGCAATCAGGACGGCTCGAAAGAAATCAAAGCGGCCGAGCAGTTGAAGGCGATGGGGAAAATCAGCGAGATTATCGGCCAGCGCGCCGCAACTGTGTCAGGCGAGACGACGGTCGAGGTGCAGTCGGGGGCACAGAAGCTGCACACCGATTACTCGACCACTTCCGCGGCGCATGCGGAGACGGATGGCGACGTGACGCGGGACGAGATTCCGCTCGCCCTGCAGTCTTACGTGCAGCAGTATTTCGCGCAGGTGCGGAAGAGCGACGCGAAGGCGAAGGCAGCGACGAAAGAGTAGCAGAGACAAAAGCCCTTAGCCGAAGACGGCAGGCGAAATCGCCTGCCCCACCGCGGGCATCAACCGGGTGTCGTGATTCCAAAGTTAGTTCACTCTTGAAAGAGCATTGCGGCGTTGGGCGGGGATTCAGCCTGCCGGGCACTAAAGAGCATTGAGGAAGGCAATCAGATCTTCTTTTTCCCGTTGAGAAAACCCGATGTGGAAGCGCGCATCGTAGAAGTTGACGACCTCCGCGAGCGAGTCTGCTGACCCATTGTGAAAATAGGGAGCGCGCGCAGGGAGGCCGCGCAGGGTTGGCACCTTCATTCTTCCGATGTCTTTCCAGCCCCCCGTAATCAGTGCGCGACCAGGATCGGTCGTGATTTTAGTTTCTCCGGTTGCTTTGTTGCGCAGTGTGATGCGCGGTAAATAAGCGACGTCGAGAGGGCTGTCCACATCGGCCACGCCCGTATTCATCGTGGTGGTCACGGAATGGTTACCCGCATTCGGCGCGTTATGACACGTACCGCAGGCGCCCGTCACGCGAGGAACATTCAAGTCGTCGTTAAATCCCGCGACGCCTGTGATGTCGAAGGGTTTCTGATCGAAAAGAACCTGGCCACGTACAATGGCGGCGCGGCGATTGTCGCGCGGGTCCGGCTCGGGCTGAGCGTCAATATAGACACGGCCATAGGGAACCTTCGACCAGACATCGAACAGCCGGAACGCGTTTTCCGCTTTGATGCCATGCGGGTCGCCGGCTTTCGCGTCGTTGATGCCGGGGAAAAATCCAGGAATGGTCTTCGTCGCCAGCAGGGCCGCGCCGCCCGTTGCGCCGTCCGCGTCGAGCGATCCCGCCGCGCGGTCGGACGACTGCGCTGTTACGAGACTCACTTCGAAATTAACCAGCTCCTGCTGCTGTTGCGTTGTCAGGGGAGTTGCCGCCTGCGCATGGAGATTTGCCGCGTCGAGAGCCTGGTGCGCGAGATCCGCGGTCGACTCCCTTCCGTCCCACATCACGGTGCTCAAGAGCCTCAGGTTGGTCGTCGGCAATGGGCGGCGGTAGGTCGACAACACTTTCCGGTCGTTGCAGCCGTATTGGTTCTCGACGCCCACAACGTCGAATTCCGCATTCGAGGGAACCGGCATCGCCATGCGAATCAGACCTCTTGCGGTCAGCAAACTATACGCGGCGCGGCGTGCGTCAACGGTGGCAGTGCTGACGCCGTGATCGCAATTCGCTCCGTCATGGGGGAGAAAGATCGGGTCCAGCCCTTTCGTGGTTTCGAAGCGCGATTTAACCTCCGCCGCCGAAATTGTCCAACCTTGCGCGGGCCGATGGCAGGAGCCGCAGCTGCGGCCATTCGAAGACAGCGGCTGAAAGAACACCCCCGCCAGGTCGACGGGACGACCGTCGGTCCGGCCGGTTGCCAGCGATCCGGCGGCATCGGGAAACAGGAGTTCCGGCGCGGACGATGCCGATGCGCCGACGACGAGCGCCAATGCCAGGGGCGAGATGCGACAGATCAAAACCAGACGCCCGGCGATGCCTGGCCGATGTACCACAACGTATTGTCGCTGCCGGCCAGGAACGCGTTCACCAAACCGCTGGCATCGATGGCCGCGCTGGGGCTGTCGACGAGGACGCCGCCAAGCCCGCTCCAGCCGGATGCCCACGGACCCGCCGGCGTCGTCTGCCAGATGTGGTACATCGCGTTGTCCGTGCCGCGGCCGAATACTTCGAGGCGGCCGTCCTGATTGTTGACGACCGCGACGTCGCCGGAAATCCCGGCGCCCATTTGCGCCCAGTCGGACCAGTTGTATCCGCCGGCGGCGGTTTGGGACGAGGTCCAGATGGTGTTGTCCGCGCGCGTGGCGAAGAGCTGCAGGCGTCCGTCGGAATTCGTTCCGATCACGGGAGCGCTTACGGTACCGCCGAGGAGACACCACCAGGACGACCAGGAGTCGGCTCCGGCTGTGTTTTGAATTGTCCACCAGAATTTTCCATCGGAATCACCGACGAAAGCGATGAGCCGGCCGTCGGAGTTGCGGGAGACAGAGGGGGCGCGATCCACCTCACCCAAAATCTCGTCTCCAGTCGCCCAGTTGCCGCCGGGCGCAGTTTGCCAGGTGTGCCAGAGCGAATTGTCGGTCGTGTGGATGAACACTTCCAGGCGCCCGTCGGCGTTGACGCCGGCCGTAGGGTCATCCAGGCCCCGGCCGCCGAGAGAACTCCAGCCTATCCAGTTCGGCCCACCGGGCGTTGACTGCGAAGCAGTCCAGATCGCGTTATCGGTGCCGAGAACGAAGAGCTGCAGACGCCCGTCGGCATTGACGGCGACTGTGGGGTCGCTGATAATCTGACCGCCAAGGCCTGCCCACGCGGACCACGTCGCGCTGCCGGCGGCGGTTTGAGAAATGTGCCACACCGTGTTGTCGCGAGCCCGGGCGAAGGCTTCGAGGCGTCCGTCTTTGTTTTTGGCAAGGGCGACTTTGCCGCTGATCCAACCGCTTAATCCGGTCCACTGCGTAGTGCCGGCGCAAGCATTTGAGGCTGGGAGTGTAACGAGAAAAACAGTTATTACTAAGCCAAATCGAGACATCGTGCCCCGATGTTACTGTGCGGAAAATAAGGCGGTCAACAAGGCGACGAATCTGAAAGTGTTTGTTCGAACGCGGTTAAGGAGGTACGAGTGGCGCGCGATACATGAGCGCCGTTCGACGCGAATGTTGCACTGTCGGAGAGTCCACACTCACGGGTTGGGCTGGTTTAGCGGACGGCTCGTGCTGAGAATCGAGCCGGCGAATTCGTGGCGCGGCGCCGATGCTCCCTCTATTTCCGGGCGGCGCCTCTTCCGGGGGGCGGGTTTCGCTCGAACACTTCAAGATTCATGCCATTTGGATCTTCAAGGAAGATCGTGAAGGTACCGCCGCCGAAGTCCACAATTTCTCCATTGGCCGAGATGATGTTCGTTCCCGCTGCTTTCATGCGCGCAATGGTCGGTCTGAGTTCGTTCACCTGAATGGCCATGGCAGGCGCACCGGGATCGCGGACCCTGAGATGAAATTTTGTGCGGGGCACACCGCGGAACTCGGTGAATTCGATCTCAGCGTTCGGCCCCGGCATCACGCCGGACAACTTCCGAAATTCGCTTCCGGCAGGCGCACCGTAGAGTTTCAGCACGGCCGGATCTTTCAAAAATGCCGACGGTCCGGAGAGTTCGATGCCTAACAGACCCGTGTAGAACCCGGCGGTTGCTTCGGCACTCTCCATCGTGTACGCGAGCGAAACACGATACAGATTGCCTTCCGGTGCGCCTGCCGCCGGCGCTTCCTCAATGAGTTGGATGAAGAAGCCGTCGGGGTCGCGGAGAATGATGGAGCGGGCCTTCCCTCTCGCGGTGGAAATTTCAACCGGAGCGCCGCCTTCCGTGACGATCGGCGTATTCGCTTTCTTCGCATTGGCGACGAGGGTGTCGATATCGCGTACGTGGAAGACGATGCTGGCTGCACCTGGATCGGTGTACCTGGCCTGGGCGGGCTTGCGTTCGAGCCCTGTGAAATGGGTTAGTTCGAAACGCATGTTCCCGGGCAGCGTGAGCATTGACAGGCGCAGTTTGACGCCGGGAGCATTCGTGAGCAACGGCACGGCGGTGTTGGGAAAATCCTGCGGCTTGCCGTTGATACCGAGCACTTCCCGGTAGAACGCGAGGGTTGTGTCGAGGTCGTTGACTGCGTGAATCGCGTGCGAGAGGGACTTCGTGATGGGCGGTGATTGAGCGCCCGCCGGCGACACCAATGCCAGGGCGATGGCCATGGTGATCGCTATGCCGACGGTTGCGCGATAGAGTGGCAGTCCGCGATTGCGCCCTGGCCCGTTCGCGGCTGTTTCTTCTTCGCGGTTCGTTTTGCTGATGCCCCGCGAGCGGGGCTGAGGAGACTTCGCATTTTCAAGCATCGGGAGCCCTCCCGTTTTAACACAAAAAACGGAGCAGCCCACGCAGCGAAGATATTCCAGGCTCCCCGGATATTGGTGGATAAAGCGCGTATTCCGCCCGCTATTGCGGCGGGAACCGATTCACACGGAGCCAGTTCGTGAGCAGATGCGACTATCCGCTCAGCGCAGCATCGTTCATCGCAAGGCCCATGCGGTGTGGTCCGTTCTGGAAAATTTGCGCAGAGCAGGAAAGCGGTAGATCGCGTTTTCCGCGGGAAGGGTCGTTCGCATCCAGACGCGCCGTTCATTCCACGGTTTGGCAGTGCGGACCGCCTGCCCGTTGTAATTTCTCACTGCGTTCTCGCAAGCGGATCGTCAAAAATATTCCGGCGCATTGCCTGGCCGCCACTTGATGTTGCAGCCAATGCTCGGTATCTGGTGCGGATTGACCTGCCGTCCCGCAATGGTGTCTTCAATGGCAGCGCGCAGATCGGCGCCAGTCACGGGCTTCGAATTGCCTGGCCGGCTGTCATCCAGTTGGCCGCGGTAGACAAGGCGCCGGTTCGCATCGAAGAGAAAAATATCGGGGGTGCAGGCTGCGGCGTAGCTCTTTGCGACCTCCTGGCTTTCGTCATAACAGACCGGGTAGGTGAGCCCCCACGACGCGGCCATGCGTGCCAGTCCTTCGGGTGAATCCTCGACGGAAACCGCAGGATCGTTGGAACTGATCGCAATGATCGCAAGATCGCCTGCGAGGTCGCCTCCGGCATAGTCTCTGCCCAAACGGCCCAGTTCATCCTTGATGTGTTTGACGAAAGGGCAATGGTGGCAGATGAACATGACGAGCAGCGCCTTCCGGCCGGCGAAAGAGTCGAGCGAAATGGTGCGCTTCGAAACGACATCCGGAAGGGAAAACGGCGGCGCTGGAGTGCCGAGTTCGAGCATGGTGGAAGGTGTAGCGGCCATGACCTTACTTTAAGGCAGAAGGAATGCCTGGGATATGATCGTCAGTTTGCCACTCTCCACAGACCTCGCCGTCTGGGCTTCGGAACTCGTCTTTGAGGACTTGCCGCACGACGTCGTCGAAGCCACGAAGTTACGCGTGCTGGACGTAATCGGGCTCTCTCTCGCCGGCGCCGAAACCCCTTTCGGACGTTCCACCCGCGCCGCGGCGATTGCCCTCTCCCCTCCCGGACCATGCCGCATCCTCGGTACGGGCGACCGTCTCAGCATCACGGCGGCGGCGTTTGCCAACGGTGCGTTCTCACAAGCGCTCGAATTCGACGACACCCACAACGAGTCGATCGTCCACATGAGCAGCCCTGCCGTCGCCGCCGCGCTGGCGTTATCTGAAATTCGTCCGCTGTCGGGACGTGAACTGATCGCCGCCATCGCTGTCGGCAATGAGATCTCCTGCCGGGCAGGCAGTGTCGCTTCGGGGCAGTTCCATAAACGCGGCTTTCATCCCACCGGGCTGTTTGCCACTTTCGGCAGCGCCTGCCTCGCGTCCCGGCTTCTCAGGCTCGATGCGCACCAGATGGCGCAGGCCGCCGGCATTTGCGGCAGCTTCGCTTCCGGCCTGCTGCAGTGCTGGGTGGATGGCACGCAGACCAAGTTTCTGCATCCGGGATGGGCCGCGCAGAGTGGAATTACCGCCGCCATTCTGGCTCGCGAAGGAACCACGGGACCGGCGGAAGTCTTCGAAGGCCGCTTCGGCCTTTTCGCATCACACCTGCAGACAGCAACGGATCAGTTCCCCAACTACGGCCGCCTCATCGATGGCCTGGGGACGCACTGGGAAAGCCGCAACTCATCCTTCAAGCCCTATCCGGCGGCGCATGTGCTGCACCCCTACATCGGTGCGATCCTGCGCCTGCGGGCACGGCATACGATTCAGCCAATGGATGTGGCGCGCATCGATTGTCCGGTCACGGAATTCATTGTCGGCATTGTCTGCGAACCGACGGTGGAAAAATTCGCTCCGGCTTCCGATTCCCATGGACGCGTGAGCCTGCAGTACAGTCTCGCGGAAGCTCTGGTGGTGGGATCGCTCGGCAAGAACGCCTATCGCCCCGAGAGTCTGCGGAATCCCGATATCCTCGATCTCGCGCGGCGCGTGCACTACCGCGTCGATCCTGCCTATCCCGGACCCGGCCGATTTAAAGGTGAAGTGACCATCACGCTCAAAGACGGGCGCTCTTTCCACGAGCTCGAAGAGTACAACCGGGGTTCGGCCGAGAATCCGATGACGAAGGAAGAAATCACCGCCAAGTTCGACGAAAATGCGAGCGGCTTTCTTTCGTCGTCACGCCGCGACAAACTCGCGGGCCTGATTCAATATCTCGACACTCTCGGCGATGCAAGCGACCTTGTCAAGGCCGCATGCGTCACGTCTGCATCCCCCAGCGGCGCACCGTCGCGTTTTCGATAGCTTTGAAAATCAGGTTCTCCACCAGGAGGCCGAACAGAATCACCGTCAACAGTCCGGCGAAAACATTCGGAATGAGCAGTTGGTTCTTCTGCTCGAAGATGTACCAGCCGAGCCCGCCGGAGCCCGAGCTCACGCCGAAAACCAGCTCTGCTGCGATGAGCGTGCGCCACGCGAACGCCCATCCAACTTTGAGGCCGGTGAGAATTCCGGGGAACGCGGCAGGCAGCAGGATGCGAATCACGTACGCCGGCTTCGCAAGACCGTAATTCTGGCCGACCATTTTCAATGTCGGGCTCACCGCGCGAAATCCCGCATGCATATTGAGCGCGACTGCCCAAAGGACCGCGTGGATCAGAACGAAGATCACGCTGCCGTCTCCCAGTCCGAACCAGATCAGCGCGAGCGGCAGGAGCGCGACCGACGGCAGTGGATTGAACATCGCCGTGAGTGTTTCGAGCAGATCGGCGCCGATTCGCCCCGCGCTCGCAAACGCCGTCAGCAGGCCGGCGAGCACCAGCCCGATCGCATACCCCTTGAGCAACATCCCGATCGAGTAAGCCGCCGCTCGCGGGATCTCTCCCGAAGCGATCGATGTAAACAGCGCCTTTACGGTGTCCGAGAACGTCGGAAAGAGCAGCGGGTTATTCAGCGAGCGCGCGTAACCTTCCCAGAGCAGTGCGAGCAATACGAGCAGTACGGCCTTGCGCGCCGCGGCCTTGTTGTAGAACTTTGCGGGCGCGCTCAACGCCTTTCCGGTGACGTTCAAACCGGCGGCGGCGACCGTGTTCACAATTTCCGGACGCGCGTCAGGCATGCTCGAACAGCATCGACTCGATGCGCGCCTCGTCCGACCCCGCGCTGTTGATCTCGGCCTTTACCTGACCGGGGTGCGGGCTCAACAGCAGGATCCTGCTCGCGACGCGAAGCGCTTCGGGAATGGAGTGCGTCACGAACAGCACTGTAAACTTCGTGTCTTCCCAAAGCTGCAGAAGTTCGTCCTGCATGCGGCCGCGGGTCAGCGCGTCGAGGGCCGCGAAAGGTTCGTCCATGAGAAGAATCCTCGGCTCCATCGCCATGGCGCGCGCGATCGCAACACGTTGTTTCATGCCTCCGGAAAGTGTGTGCGGATAGCTGTTGGCGAACTCCGCCAGCTTGACCTTCGCGATGAAATGCATGGCACGCTCACCAGCTTCGCGCCGCGAAAGTTTTCCGCTGGCCGTCAGGGCGAAGACAATGTTCTCTTTGACAGTTTTCCACGGTAGAAGCTGGTCGAACTCCTGGAAGACAAAGATGCGATCCGGCCCCGGACCGGTCACCCGCGCACCATTGAGCGAGATGCTTCCTTCAACCGGGCTGACGTAGCCGCCAACGGCCTTCAGCAGCGTCGACTTTCCGCATCCCGACGGCCCCAGAATGACGAACCGGTCGGACTCCACCACCTCGAAGCTCACGCGCCATGTCGCGGTCACCAGACGATCGCGGGTGGGGTATTGCAGGGTGACTCCATCCACCGCGAGAAGCGCCGCCATTAACTTCCCGGCGCCCCATGAATTTCGGGGAAAAACAGTTCTTTCCACGATGCGGGATGATTTTTAATCGCTCCGGTCGTATGCATGAAGTCCGCGTACTTCATCACGTTCTCCGGAGTCGTCGTGAACTTGATATGAGGATCGTTCAGGACGTCGACCACCTCCTGCACCGAGAACCCTTTGTCGTTGGTGGAGGCAAGCAGCAGAGCGGCAGCCGCCCTCTTATCCGCCGCGATGATCCGGTTGGCATCGTCGATGGCCTTCAGGACGGCGCCATATACCTTCGGATTTTGGTCGCGAAACTTCGCCGTCGTCGAAACCATAGTGAACGTCGTTGATCCGCCCATCACGTCATCCGAGAGCATGATGGTGCGCACGCGCGGGTCTTTCTTCTCACGCTGCGCAAACGGCGGCGACGTAAAGTGCGCATCGACCGCTGAAGATCCCGCCAGCAGCGCGATGACGGCATCCGGATGCGTCATGGTGACCGTAAATCGATCGAAGCGGGCCGGCTGCCCGTACTTCTGTTTCGCATACATCTGCATGACGATCGAGGGGATCGACACCTTGATCGCTGTTACGGCGATTTTGTCTTTCTCGGTCACATCGTCGAGCTTCTTCAGATGGTCCGCGCGCGTATTGAGATACATCGGCATCGACGACATTGCCGCCACGCCCTTCACCTTCACCGAGGATGCCGTGCGGTCCCAAAGCGTGATGAAAGCCGGTGGACCGGCCGTGATGAAATCAGCTGAGCCGGATAACAGCGCGTCGTTCATCACCGCGGGTCCACCGATGTTGATCCAGCGAACCTTCAGATTCGCAATCCCCGCTTCTCGAGCGCGTTTTTCGATGAGCTGGTTTTTCTCCATCACGAGCAGGGGGAGAAACCCGACGCCCCCGGCGCCCGTTGGAATGCGCACCTCGTTTACTTCCGCGCCGGCTTGAACTGTCGCCAACGCGCTGAGAATCGAGATGACGATGGCCGTCCGCATGCCCATCCAGATTATCTATCCGTTACCAGGCTGATCAGTTCGTTGACGTCGGCCAGACGATCGATTTCCCAGCAAAGCCGCAACGCCTCATCCACATTTCCGTGAGCCTGGTCGCGAAATTTCTCTTCCAGCTGGCGGTCGGTCAAAGGCCGATGAACATTTCCGAGGGATTGCTCAACGAATCGCGTCAGCTTCTCTCCGTTTGCCAACTCCACCTCAAGATGCGCCTGATCTTCCGAAATCGACGAGTCCCCCACCGCCGTCGCTCGCTCTCGCACGCGCTTGATCGCAGGATCGTTCACGGCCTCATCCGTATATTCGCGGATTCCCGCCTTCCCGCGCACCAGCCCGACCGCCGCCCCGTGATACACGGAAAACTTGCCCTGCAGCCCTTTCGTGATGTTCGTCTGATTGCAAAGGTCGAGCACGAGCGGCGCGACGCGGAGCCGTACAGCCACAATCGACTCCGGCGCCAGGTGATGCTCAGCCCGAATCTGAATCGCGCCATCGATTGTTGGATGGTTGACGATTCCGCATGGGAACGGTTTGTAGGTGTTGGCGCGCAGTTCATAATCCACGTCGAGGCCGGCTGTAATCCGGGAGAGATCGTAGTGCGCCGCCTGCACGGCAGCGAACCCTCGCGGCCCTTCCAACCCATGCTCTCCAGCCGTGAAGCCGGCCTGTGCGAGCAGAGCGCCCGCGTACCCGTTCTGCGCCGCACGCCCCGGATGAAACGCTTTTGCCATCGATCCGAACATTTCGCGGATCCCCGCTGCCTGTGTCGCGGCGAGACCAAGGTTCCAGACGGTTTGCTGCACCGTAAGCGCCAGCAGCTTCCCGATCGCGGCAGCCGCGCCGAAGACCCCGGCTGTGCCCGTGATGTGCCAGCCCACATCGTAGTGGGCCGGATACACCGCATTCCCGATCCGCATTTCGGCCTCAAAGCCCGTGATGAACGCCTGCATGAAATCGAGCCCGCTGACCCTGTTCGCGCTTGCATACGCGAACAGGGCCGAAGCCACGGGCGACGTCGGATGCATATAGTTCTTCGGTGTCGTGTCGTCGAAATCATAGACGTGTGAGCTGATGCCGTTCATCAGCGAGGCAAGCAGCGGATCGAGGCGCTCGGCGCGACCAAGCACGCGCGCGGTTCCCGGCCCCGAATACGGCCCCAGTGCACGGATCGCGAGGTCGACGGCCTCATCGTGGCTGCCTCCGAGCGCGCACCCGAGATAGTTGACGATCGCGCGCCGCGCCTCGTGGCGCACATCCTCCGGAACGGTTTCAATACGATTGGAAACGATCCACGATGCGAGCGTTGCGGTCTCGGACATTCTGTCCAGTTTATGAGATCCGGTTGAGTACACTAATGCAGTGCGGCTCCCTTTAACGCGTCCGGCACAGCTTGACGCATGACTCCCGACCTTCTTGCCGCCGGCCAATCCTCCATGCAAGCGGAGGCTGAGGCCATCGGTTGCGCGGCGCGCCGTCTCGACGCCGCGTTCCTCCGTGCCGTCGAAGTCATAAGGCAACATCCCGGAAAGGTCGTCGTCACCGGCCTCGGGAAATCCGGTTTCGTCGCGCAGAAGCTCGCGGCGACGATGTGCAGCACGGGCACGCCGGCCGTTTTTCTGCATCCTGTCGACGCTCTGCACGGAGACATCGGTATTTACGCGTCCGGAGATCCGACGATAATGCTGTCGAAGAGCGGCAGCACGATGGAGCTACTCCGGCTGATCCCGATCCTGAAGGAATTGAACTCTCCAGTCATCGGAATCGTCGGCAACCGGGCTTCGCCTCTGGCGCACGATATCGATATCTTTCTCGACGCGTCGGTACGCGCTGAAGCGGACCCTTACAATCTCGCGCCAACCGCCAGCACCGCAGTCGCGACCGCGCTGGGAGACGCGCTCGCCCTGGCCGTCCGGCAGGCCCGGAACCTCACGCAGGAGCACTTCGCCCAACTGCATCCGGCTGGGCAACTGGGGCGCAATCTTCGGGTTACTGTAGCGCAGGTGATGCATGGCGAAGACCAGGTCGCATGGGCGACGGCGGAAAGCTCAATGAGATCGGTCCTCATCGCGATGAACCAGCATCCTCTGGGAGCCGCATGTGTCAGAGACGCCGATGGAACGCTGCAAGGCCTCATTACGGACGGCGATTTGCGCCGCGCCCTTCAGCAGAATGACGACATTCGCGAAGTGAAAGCGGGAGACCTCATGACATCCCAGCCTGTCACTATTGCACCGGAAGCCTCGCTGCAGGATGCGCTCCGCCTGATGGAAGATCGCCTTTCGCAGATTTCGGTGCTTCCGGTCATCGACGAAGGCCGCTGCATCGGTCTTGTACGCCTGCATGACCTGTATCGGACGGATCTTTTGTGAAGTGGAGCGGTATGAACTGGAGCAACGGTGTTCGCGACGTGCTCGCCGGAGCGATCTCAAATCTCGCGGCAAAAGAAGAACTCGGCCGGCGCATTGCTCAAAGGGTCGAAGACGGCCAGGTCATCGGCGTCGGTTCCGGCTCGACGGCATACGTCGCGATTCACGCGATCGCCGAGCGTGTTCAGCGCGAAAATCTGCGGGTCACCACTGTCTGCACTTCGCCAGAGGTCACGCTCGCATGCGTGGCGAATCAACTGCCAGTGGGGTCGCTGCTCCAACTGCGCCCCGACTGGGCTTTCGATGGCGCCGACGAAGTAGACCCCGCGCGGAATTTGATCAAAGGGCGTGGCGGCGCGATGTTCATGGAAAAAATCCTGATCGACGCTTCGCCGAAAAGCTTCATTCTGATCGACCGATCGAAGCTGGTCGAGCGCCTCGGTGAGAAATTTTCGGTTCCGGTCGAAGTGTTGCCGATCGCCTTGCGTTTTGTCGAGCAACAACTTACAGGGCTGGGCGCCGTCGAAATAACGTTGCGCCTGGCGGTGAAGAAAGATGGACCGGTCGTCACCGAGCACGGCAACTTCATACTCGATGTCCGTTTTGCGGCAATCGCCATGTCGCTTGAGCGCGATATCAAAGCGATTCCGGGCGTGATCGAATCCGGCCTCTTCATGGGCCGCGATGTGGAAGTTTTGGTGGCTTAAATTAAGGAAACGCCTGCGAGACCGCGGGATTCTATTCCCGCCTTGGCGCCGCGGGTTTTGCCGCCGCACCGGCAGCAGGTGGTTCCGTCTTCGGCCTGGCTTCGCCCCGGTGGCAGGTGTAACAGGTCACGTGCCGCTTTCCGTCCGGAAATTGGGCGTTGATATCGGCGGCAATCCGCAGCATGTTTCGCGCGGCATTCTTCTTCGCGTTGTCGTCGCTCGCGAAATCGCCCTGGACGTGGCAATAAGTGCACTGCACTCCGAGTGCGGTCCGGAACGCGCCCATCGTCTGTTGAAGATTGACGTTGGCCGGAAGAACTTTAAGATTTTTTGGAGGTCCAGGCGGTATCGTCACCGGCGCATCCCCACCTCGCCCGCGCTGGGCAAGCAAGCTGAAGGCACACAGGAAGAGTAGACAAAGGATGCGCACGCAGCACATCCTATACCGCCTGGACTATCGTGTCAATTACTTCGTGGGATTGACCGCGGAACTACACGCAGAACGACATACAAATCAACGGGGAGACCAGCTTAGCGCTGGAAGTCAAGAGCGGTCTTCGTGCCGCCAATCTGGATTTCGTCAACCAGATCCTTGCCTGCGACGCGCTTGGAATGAACAATTGTCTCGCTGTACTTCTTCTCGGAAGTCTCAACTTTGGCCGTGGTTTCGAACGTCTTGCCGTTGTCGTTAGTGAGAGTCACCTTGGGTCCGTCGAAGCTGAGCTTGTAAGAACCGCTCTCAACCTGCATTGGACCGAGCACTGCGGGAGCCCCGAATGTGACGTCGTATCGCTTCGCACCGGCCAACGAAAGGCCTGCCAGCGCGAGCAGTATAAATAATTTGGTTTTCATACATACTGGATGCTCGCCGGCTGTCAAACGTTGCCGATTTCTGAATCCGAAATACGGATCGAAAGCATCAAAAACAATAATGTAAAAAAGCGATGAAATCGCGCTCGGTTGGGTAACCGGACCGGCTTAATAAACGACGCGGTCTTTCTTCGCGTCGAGCTTGGCGGTTTCGAGGCCAGGCGCTTTCTTCATGTCGTCTACCGTCTTGTAATCGCCGTGGTCCGTTCGATATTTGACGATGGCGTCAGCCTGCTCCGGCGTTATTTCGAGGACGCTCGCGATCTCGGCCGAGGGTGCCTTGTTCACGTTCACCTGTCCAAAATTCTTCGACAGATATTCGTTGATGGTCGCGATCTGTTCATTGGTCGCCGTCGCCCCGCGCGACACCATGTCGTCGACAATGTAAGACCAGCCCTGCTTTGTAGCTCTGCGCGACGCCACCAGATCCGCTCCATGGCACGCACCGCAGACTTCTTCGACGACATCCTTTCCTTTGTCCTGCGGAAGGTCCTGCGCACGCGCGACGGGGACCTGCGCCAACTGGATCAGGGAAAGCATCAGAAAAGGAACGGGGATGAGACGCTTCATAGCTCTTCCTATCGTAAACTGCCCGCCCTCGCGGAGCAATGTTCTTCGCTAATCCCAGAGCCGTGCCGACGCAATGTCGCATCCCTGTCGCAGAGCCTTGAGCTTTAACCACACGACGGGCTCGATCACCCATTCGCGCCCCGTGAACGTCCCGAACCCGCAATCTCCGCCGGCGATTACGCGCTCCTTGTCTCCGACCGACGCAACCGCTTCCTGTACACGCCGCGCCACCACCTCCGGATGCTCGACAATATTTGTCGTCGAATCGATCACTCCCGGGACCAGCACCAGATCCTTCGGCAGCGGATTTCGCCGCACCGCCTCATACTCGTGCTGGTGCCGCGGGTTCGCGAACTCGATTGAGAGCGCCCCCACATTCGCCTGATAGAGCACCGGCAGGATCGTCGCCAGCGCGACATCATGCAGGTGCGGACCCTCCCAGTTCCCCCAGCAGCAATGCAGCCGCACCCGCTCGCGTGGAATTCCCTCGATGCCCTTGTTCAGCGCTGCGACATGTTTCTCGGCCGCCTTCACGAATTCCGCCTCGGAAGAGTCGCGGTAGAACATCGCCCGGTCCATCGCCAGGTCCGGCGAATCGATCTGCAGGATGAACCCCGCATCCGCGATCGCCCGGTACTCCGTGCTCATTTCGCGCGCCAGCGCCGCCAGATAGGCTTCGTGCGAATCGTAATACGCATTGAACATTGTGGTCGAGATGATTCCCGGCGAAGGCGCTGTCAGAAAGCACTCGGCAAATCCGGGCGCGGCCGCGGCTGCGGTCTTCAGCCGCTCAATCTCCCGCCTGACAGGAGCTGCATCCAGATACTGCAATTCCGCCAGCGCTTCCGGAGCGTTCTGCATGCGGCTCCGCTTTGGAAACCGCCGCATCAAATCTTCAACCAGCTCCGGATACTCCTCATAATCCCGCCCGCGCCGCCGCTTCGACTCGCCCCCGAACCCGGACATTCGCTGCGGCACATACGTCTGGAATCCGACGCGCTGCTGCTCGCCGTCGTTGCCGATATCGATGCCTGCTTTGACTTGTTCCTCAACGACATGGCGGACGGCGCGATCCATCTCGAGGTCAAGCTCAACCTTATCGATGGCAGCACCCTCTTCGCGGCCGACGAGAAGGGCGGACAACGCGTTGTTGCGGGGCAGGCTGCCGACATGAGTAGTGAGAATACGGTTGCGGCTGAAAGTCATGGGAAGAAGACCAGTTTACGAGACATAACCAGACATTGGACGAATCTTCGTGCGAAGAGCTAATGCCCAGACCCCGGATAGCCGATAAACCTGACGGAAGCAGACCATGCAATGTCGCACGGATCGGACCTCATTCCTGACCACAACGAGCACCGCGCGGCCGGGTGCTTGCGCGTTAGCCCTCCTGGCAGCCGCGCTGCTATCGCCAACCCCGGCGCGTGCCGCCTCACCGTGGCGCTTCTGGACCAAAGCCGACGGATTGAAGCAAACAAATGTTTTCGGCGTGACTGCCGACGGCGCCGGGCACGTCCTGATCAAGTCCAGCGACGCTTCCGTGGCGGCGCTCGATGGTTACCAGATCGTGCCTCGGATGACCACGCCCGGCTACGACCGCCTTCTCGTCTCCTCGAACGACAACGAGGTCTGGACTTTCGACGCCGCGGGAATCGCCGTTCACGACGCCTCCGGCCTGCACGAATATCCCGATCGCGATATCGCCGAATTCGTAAAACGCAGTTCGATATTCCGCAGTGCGTCTGTGGCGTATTCCTACTACCGCGGTCCTGAGGACCGCATCGACGTGGCGCCTTTCGGCAAGGGCTCGGGAGTCATCATGTTCCCGGACCGGCTGGTCGAGTGGAATCGCGTCACCGGTCGCAAACGAGTCATTCGTCTGGCTTCGCAGACGGGCCTTGGACGCTTTCGGGATCTGGAGCAATCGCTGGACGGAAATATCTGGGTCAGCGGCGCCACCGGTCTCGCCCGTTTGAAGCACGCCGCCGCCGGCTCCGAGTGGACTGAATTCCCGACGCCCCGGCCGCTCACCGATCTTGTCAATCCGATGGACGGCATCGGCGGCGAAGTATTCGTCAGCGCCCAGCGTCCGGAGGGAAAGCGGGTTCTGGCGCGCTTTGCGGAAGGCAAATGGACGGAAGTATTTACCGGATCCGGCACGCAATTGAAGGGCTGGCGCGGACCCGGCGGAAATATCTGGGTGCAGGATGAGCGCAGGATCCTCGAGCTGGGCGGCCAGCCATTGCACGATCTTGGGGGTGGGCGTGACATCACGGGCCTGACCACCGCCGTGGTAAGCCGGCCCGACGATTCGTTCTGGCTCGGAACCACAGAGGGCGTTGCCCGCTACACCCCGTCTCTCTGGCAAACCTCCCCCGAGCTCGGCTGGGCGGACACGCTCGTGAGCGCCATTGCGGGGGACAACGAAGGGCGCACCTGGTTTGTGAGCGGACGGTATCTCGCCGTCAACGAGCACGGCATGTGGCGCCGCTTTCCACTGCCCTCGGGCAGGCGCGCCGCGCTGCTCATGGAAAAAATCGTGATCCTCGCGAATGGCGACGTAGCGATGCGGGCCGGTTCGCTGGCCGATCTGGTCGTGTTCCATCCGGCTTCGGGTGAGTTCCGGCTTGTCCAACATCCGGACGGCAAAGGAATCGGCTGGATTACACAACGGCGGCGTGGCAACATCTGGGCCCAGGTATTCGAAAAAGACGGCATACATTGGACCCTCGAGTCCTTCGACGGCACGCGTTTTGTATCCGAGGGGCATCCGTATATCGACTCGCAGTTCAATCTTCGGGCGATGCTGGATGCGCGGAACGGCGACATCTGGCTGGGTTCGGGCAGCACCCTCGGCCGCATTCATGAAGGAAAGTATCAGACCCTCGGCCCAAAGCAAGGCTTCGCCGATGCGGGCGTCTTCTCCTTTCTCGAAAAACCAAACGGCCAGATCCTTCTCGGTGGACGGGAAAGCCTGACCGAGTATGACGGGAATTCCTTCCACGTCCTGCGAAGCGCCGATCTCTACGAGAGCATGGCACTGGGCGCCGATGGAACCATTTGGGCGGCTTCGGGCTCCGGGATCCACCGGTTTGCCCCGGATCCGCGCGGGGGCGGCAGCCATTGGCTGACGAATACGGCGGATGACGGGCTTCCATCCACGGCCGTCCGCAAGATCTACGCGGATGCCGGGGGCAGAGTCTGGGCGGGCACGAGCCGCGGCATCAGCATGTTCCATCCGGAAGCCGATCCCGACCCGCCGGTCACGAAGATCATCGAGGATCGCAACCTGCGCGAAACCCCTCCCGGCGGCGAAGTGCGCCTCACATTTTCCGGCGCCGACAAATGGAAATTCACAGCGCCCGACCGCCTGACATTCTCATGGCGTCTGGACGGCGCGGCATGGAGCCGCTTTCGCTCGTCGCAGTTCGTCTCGTTCCAGGGCCTGCGCTCGGGCTCGCACACGTTTGAAGTGCGGGCCATGGACCGCAACGGGAATATCGACCCGTCTCCGGCTCGCTACGAGTTTTCCGTGCTCTTTCCGTGGTATCTCGAAAAGCAGTTTCTGATTCTCGCCGCACTGGCGGTTTCAGTCATCTTCTGGCTTTCCCGCATGGCCTGGCTGCATCACAGGAAGCTCGCCTGGCAGAGCAGACACGATCCGCTGACGCGCCTCGCCAACCGAAACGCTTTCGAAGCCAACTTTAATCAGGCGCTGACTGACGCGCGCGGTTCCAAAACCGGTGTCGCTATGCTGCTGCTCGATCTCGATCGCTTCAAGCCCGTCAACGATACGCTCGGCCATGCTGCAGGCGACACATTTCTGCGTGAGGTGAGCGGCCGGCTGCGAGCCGTGGTGCGGAAGCAGGATACGCTGGCACGCCTGGGAGGCGACGAATTCGCCATCCTCATGCCCGCGATTGTCACACGCCTCGAAGCCGAAGCCATGGCGAAGAAAGTTCTCCACGAATTGCGCCAGCCGTATTACATCGAATCGTATGAGCTCTCGGGGTCGGCAAGCGTCGGCGTCAGCTTGTTTCCGGAACATGGCGAGGATGCCGCGACTCTGCATCGTCTGGCCGATCTTGCAATGTATCAGTGCAAGGCGCAGAGCAAGGACGACTACGCCGTTTTCGACCCCGATTCACGGCACATCGATTTCCGTTCCGCCCAGATGGCAGGCCTGATCCGCGAGGCCCTTGAGAACGGTTACTTCGAACTCCATTACCAGCCTCTGACCACCATCGAAGGCGAACTCTCGGGACTGGAAGCCCTGGTCCGCCTGCAGCATCCGCGGTTCGGATTGCTTGCGCCGAACGATTTCATTTCCGTCGCGGAGGGGACCGGACTGATCGTGCCGCTCGGCGACTGGGTCTTGCGCGAGGCCTGCCGTCAGGCGGCAGTGTGGCACAGGGCGGGATTTCGCGGGGCCCGCGGGTTGCTCAAGATCGGTGTCAACGTCTCTGCCGTGCAACTGGTCAGAAAGAATTTCGCCGACACAGTCCGATCGGCACTACGCGACTCGGGCATCGATCCCCGTGCGCTCGTCCTCGAACTCACCGAAAGCGCGTTCGTACAGGACCTGGAGGAATCCCGTTCGCAGATCGAGAAGCTACGGTCGATGGGTATAACAATCGCCCTCGACGATTTCGGAACCGGCTACTCTTCGCTCAGTTCGCTGCACCTGCTGCCGATTGACTGCATCAAGATCGACATGTCGTTTATCCGGCGCATCGGTGAAGGTCCGCGCGGTCTCGCGCTGATCGCCAAGGTCGTCGAACTGGGGCATGAGTTCGGACTCGAAGTAGTTGCCGAAGGGGTGGAGTCCGATGAGCAGTTGGCCGGTCTGCGCTCGGTCGGATGCGATGGCCTGCAGGGCTATCTGCTCGGCCGGCCCCAGCCGGCGGATTCCACACGGACCATGCTCGAAGAGAGCTCGCGAGTCGGTGCGCTCACCTGATGCCGGGTCAGTTCCAGTAATTCCGGTCGAGGCTCCGGTACTGAATCGCCTCGGCAACGTGCTTCGCGGCGACTGTATCCGAACCGTCGAGGTCCGCGACCGTGCGGGCGACTTTCAGGATGCGGTCATGCGCACGCGCCGAGAGACTCATACGCCGCATCGCCATTTCGAGTGTCCTTTCGCCGCTATCGTCCAGCGCGCACTGCTTGCGGATCATCCGCGTCGGCATTCGGGCATTGTTGTAGCCGCGCATATGTTGCAATTCGCGGGCGCGGGCGGCGCGGGCTCGCATATCTTCAGAGGACTCCGCGACTTCTCCGCCGCGCAGCTCTTTGAATGGCACGGCGGGCACTTCAATCTGAATGTCGATGCGATCGAGCAACGGGCCGCTGATTTTCCCCAGATATCGCTGGATAATTGCGGGCGTGCACCGGCACTCACGCGTCGGATCGCCATAATACCCACAGGGACAGGGGTTCATCGCCGCCACCAGCATAAAACTTGCGGGGAAGGTCAGCGTCATGCTCGACCGCGCGATCGAAACCGTCTGATCTTCGAGCGGCTGCCGCAGAATCTCCAGAACGTTCCGCGGAAACTCCGGAAATTCATCCAGAAAAAGCACCCCATTGTGCGCGAGGCTTACTTCGCCGGGGCGTGGCAAACCCGAGCCGCCCCCGATCAGCCCTGCGTCGGAGATCGTATGATGCGGAGTCCGGAACGGACGAGTATGCAGCAGCCCGCCGCCTGGCGGCAGCACCCCGGCGATGCTGTGGATTTTCGTGGTCTCGATCGCTTCTTCGAAACTCAGCGGCGGCAGAATGCCCGCGAATCTCTTCGCCAACATCGTCTTGCCCGAGCCCGGCGGCCCGATCATCAGAACGTTGTGACTGCCGGCTGCCGCGACCTGCAATCCCCGCTTGGCTGTAGTCTGGCCGCGCACGTCGCGAAAGTCGGGCGCCGAATCGGGATGCAAGGGGTTCGCGATTCGCGCCGATGGCTTCACCGCCGTGAAGTTCTCGGGTTTTGCCAGCATCGCGACCACTTCGGCGAGATGCTTCACGCCGAATACATTGACGCCTTCCACAACCGCGGCCTCTTCCGCGTTCTCCCAGGGCAGGATCAGGTTGCCGATGCGCTGATCCCGCGCGCAAACCGCAACCGACAGCGCGCCGCGCACCGGACGAATCGTTCCATCGAGCGACAACTCCCCCACGGAGAGATGGTTGTCGAGGCCCTTGAACGTTCCCATCGCGCCAAGTATCGCGAGCGCCATCGGAAGATCGAACCCCGACCCTTCCTTGCGCACATGTGCCGGCGCCAGATTGACCGTGACTGCCTGATTCGGATACCCAAAACCCGAGTTCATGAGCGCGGACTTGATTCGCTCGCGGCTCTCGCGTACAGCGGTATCCGGCATTCCGACCAGCATGAAATCGCGCGCCATACCGCTGCGGAAGAGATCGACTTCCACATCCACTGGATGCGCGTCGATTCCGCAAACGGTCGCGCTCATGGTCTTGAAAAGCGGCATGAATACACGTCTTCCTGGTGAGCGGGAAAGTCGCTCAAGAGAAGGTGGTGCGCCGGGCGGGACTTTATTCTCTGGAAATTACGGGGGCGAAAGAAATGCGCGCGGGAGCCGAGCCATTTTCCGCTATTTGGTGGCGCCAATCCATCGAAGCGGGCTTTCGAAGGCGCCCTGCGCCTTTTCCCATATACGGTCGTGGACGATTACGTGCATCGTTTCATTGCGGTACGGAGTGGGTGTTGCCCGGCAGGGTCAGCTCGCGAGGCAGTACGACCCTCAACCGGCGCTCCGCGCTTTGGATTCGGACATCAAGGACGATCCCGGTGTAGTGGTCTCCCGTTTGGAACAATGGCATGTGGCCAGCGCGCCTATGCGGGGACGATCAGATCGAGATATGCCAGCTTCCCGGCCTGGAAGGTAAACGTCGCCGGCGCCACCACCCGGTAGGTCTTCTTCTTGTCCTGTGCCTCAACATTAAATGTCGCCACAGGCGGCGGTTGCGAAGTTGCTTTTTTCCCGCTACCCTGCGTCGGGGCGTCCGTAGTAGTGCCGCCGGCCGGGTAACCGGTCTTTACGGACGGACCGATATGAAGCACCCACGATCCTTTGGCGTCGGACTCCGTGGTTTGCAACACGGCGCCCTTTTCATCTACTGCCGAAACGTTCACATCGGCGGCTGGCGCGCCCGCTTCATTGTAAACGTGTCCATAAATGATGAACTCCTGAGGATTCGCAAGCGGAGCGCGGGCGCTTGCGGTGGCGGCCGCCGTCTGGAGACTCGACAAAGATTGCTGACGCGCCGCCAGGAGCGCCTGAATTCTCAGCGTCTGGGCTGAATTGTTTCCATGCAGCGCCGCGGCGCGGCGTTGCTCGAGCTGCAGACCCTCAACCACCGCACTCTGGCGATCCGCGGCATGACTGAACGCGGCATTCTTGAGAGTCTGACTCTCAGTCAACGGTGTGGCCAGGATCTTCGCGATTTCATTAATGTCCATCGTCATTCCCCAATCCGACTGCTATTTACTGTCCGAACGTGTAGCCGGCATTCGCATAAGCCCCTGTCAGCGCGGACTTCAGGCTGGAGCAGGTCTCGTTCGCTATCAGATCCACCCACGATTTATTTCCAGTGTTGACGAGCAGACTCGTCTCGGCCGCGGCATGGATACAACGGGTGCCCTGGTTATTGGTCGTCGCATTCATGAAGCCGAGCGTCAGGGCGGAAACGCCGTTGTCGAATCTGTCCTGGAAGCGATTGCCCTCGACGCGAACGGAGATACCGAACGCGATTGCATTGCTGACGAGCGGATGATTGCCGGTGCGCGCGATGAACTGGTTATCCTGAGCACTCAAATCAGCAAGACCGAAGAGCGTGACGGAACTGATGATCCGAGTGCGGGCACCGTCAGGAAAATTCAGCAGTACGCGGTTGTCGTTAAACAAAATGTCGCCGGAGACGAAGTCTGGCGATGACGAGGTAGTCGCATCGCCGCCTGCGAGCCCGTTGTTGTAAAGAGCGAGAGTCGAGAAGTCCACCGCGGCGCTCGAAGTCTCGGAAAGAGTTCCGATGTCGAATACAAACACGGCGGCTCCTCCGATAAGCGCACGAATGATGTCGATGGGCCAGGTTGAAGACGCCGGGTTGTCCAGCGCGCCCGTGGTCAGTTGATTGTCTGCGATCACAACCGGGCCAACCGCAATCGCCGCAAGTGCCGGACCTGAAGGCGCGACGACCACATTGCCCTCGACCCGCAGGGCCGGGAATTCGGTCTCTGCTGTTCCGACATTATTTGCCAGATTGAGGGAAACCGCAGCGATGGCGACCTCGACGCGGACGCCTGCGCGAGGCCCCGATTCGAATTGCTGCTGTGTCTGAATGCGCGGCCCGTTATCGAGGATGTTGTTTCGTTCGATCACCACGCCGCTGCCGACGCCGATCCAGACGCCACAGATCGACAACACGAAACTGGCGCCGTTCAGCGCGATCCAGTTATCGCGAATAATGGCATAGCCCGCCACATCGATCGCAATGCCCCCCCGGCCGGGCAGGGCCGACTTCGACGAAGTGACCGCGTCCGAGCGATCGAGTTGAGCGCAGCCGGTAATTCGATTGTGCGCGATCTCGATGATTTCGACAATCGGTAAACCCTGCACGCCGGAAGGGAGATCGGGCGAGCCGATGCCGCTGCCGCCCATGTTAAGGATGTCGTTATCCAGAATGCGAATGTCGAAGAATAATCCCCACGCAACAGGAACCTGTGGTTTCCCGTCGCCGCCATTGGGTGGCGTGCCGCCGCCGACGTGCACGCATCCGCCCGGATCGATCCAGATACCGCCAAGCGTTGGGAAACCGGCGCCGGTGCCGAGTCCAGTGGCGGGGTCAACGGTGGAATCGACCAGGAACACGGCCCCCAGCGTGATGCCGTTGCCGTTGCCGCCCTCGATATGGTTATGCTCGATGCGAACCGTCTCGCAGATTCCAAACAGCTGGATGCCGCCCAACGCGCTCGTCAGGCTTTGTGTGGAATCGGCTGCGATGCGATTGCGCGCGATCTCGACGTTTTCTCCGAAGAGGAATATCGCCGCCGCCATACCCGCCGGCGATGCATTACCCAGCGATATCGTGAGAGCTTTCAATTCGATGTGGTTTTCGACGATGAATACGTTGGTCGCGTAATAACATGCGATGGCGCTCGCATCGCGCGTGACAAAGTGCACCGCGCGGATCGTGATGTGATCGCAGCCGCTGCCTTTCGAAACGTTGGCAGCGCTGCTGAGAATCAGGACGCCGATCGATGAGTCCGAAGCAATTTCGACGTTCCGGATCGTGATGTGCTGCGAATCGGAAATGGTCGCGACCGGTGAAGCGGGGTCTTTCGGCTGAAGGATTGTTCGTTCTCCGCAGCCGTGGATGGTGATGTGCTGCAGTTCGGTGGTATGAAAGTTTTCGGTATAGGTGCCAGGCAGGATACAGATCTCGCCTCCGGTTGTGGCCAGAGAGTCGATCGCTTTCTGGATGCTCGTGAATTTTCCAAAGCTCGTCAGGCCATCGCCGACAGTAACAGTGCAACAGCCGCCCAGTTTCGTGAGTGGTTGAAATGGGTGGCGGCAATCATCTATTACCTTGCCGGTGGTCGCTTTGCCGGCTGTCCACTGGATCACGCCCAGAGGAGCAAAGAACCGCCGGTAACCATTCGGTCCGCGGCCCGTCTGTAAAGCCCAGGGGACAACCAGGTCGGGGGAATCCGGACGGGCGGCAATAATCCAATAGCCGCTGAGCGGGCGATCGCTCCCTGTGAAGGTTACCTGCAGCCCGGTGCCTGTAAGGTCGACCGGCGTGCCCGATACGAACGGAATGCCAGGTGCGGATGTCGTATCCCCGCCGCGATTCCACACCCGCATGTAGAAGAAGACATCGCTCGCGCCAGGCGCCAGTTGCGGCGCGTCCGTCCGCTGTTTCCAGTCGATGCCGAATGTGGCAGGCAGCGGATCAGCAGGGTCGATTGTGAACTGCTTCTGATCGGGGTCATAAGACGATGCGACGCGTGTGAGGAAGCCCGCAACTTCGGCCGTCTTCTCGTTGTTCGGAAGCACTGCTGACCACGGAAGGAACTCCACGATCTGCCCTGCCTGAGGCCAGTGCGCCTGGTCCTTCGGCTCGGTGAGCATCGTGACCTCTGTCAACAAGCCGTTGGCCAGATCGACTTTGACGCGATAGAGCGGCGCGGCGTTGTCGTAGCCCCATGTGAAATGGGTCGTGTCCGTAAGCTGGACACGGATCGCCTGGTTCTCGGCGCCGAGGTAACCGCCCGCCACCGGAGGCGAGCAAAGATCGGTGCTTGCTCCATTGTTGGCAAATCCGACGGTGAGCACTGTATCGGGAACAAGTTCGTTTTCGGAATTGAACGTGCCCTGCTTCTGCGACTTGAGACTGGATGCCAGTGCACTCCATCCGTCCTGGCAGTTCGCGCCGCTGAAGCCGGTGAATAGCCGCACGCGCTGTAGTTGCCGCAGACGGGTCGAGGTGTCGGGGCCGCCCAGCGCAACTTCGAACGTTTCGCTGTCCTCCACGGAAGACACGGGAACGAGCGCGGTTTCGACGTACACCAAATCGTTCCGCGAGCTCGTCGGGGCCTTGAGACTGCTGCTGCCGAAAATCTCGAGCCAGTCGGGCTGTGTCTGGAACGTCGTGGCCGCGTCGAGTTTCAGCCGGTTGCCGCCGACATAGAGACTGCCGGCCGCAAGATCGAAATCGATCTTTCCGCTGGTCAGCCGCGGATTGGAGATCAGAAAGCCATCGCCCGGTGCGCCCACCGGTCCGATGATTTCCACCATCTCTTCACGCGATTCCTCGCCATGGATGCGCTCGTTCTCGTTGTGGTCGTCGTCGACGAAAACCCGCCCCTGTTGCGCGCGAACGCTCTTGTAGTGTTTCCGGTAATCTGTGGCGGAACGCGAAAGATCGATTGTAGACATCGGTCCTGCTCCTCCTATGTCTCGAAGATGTAAATCGGGATCAGTCCGAAGGGCAAATATTCATCCACCTTGGCCCGCAAACTGTCCAGCAGGATGGGGTTCAGGAGGCTTGAATAGGCGCCGATCTCCGATCCGTTTTCGGCGCCCCGCAGAAGATAGCCGGGAGCGCTTTGGCTTAGCTGCGCGTAGGCGTAATGGCCAAAAAGGCGCGAGCTGAAATAGTGTGGAATGTCGTCGATGAAATGCGACTCGTAAGGGTGCGGAAGACGGCTGCCGGTCTGGGCGGCTCCGAAGCGGAAGCAGCCATCCTGCGTGTCGGTAACGGTCGCGACCCCCGCAATCAAGGCTTCCGAAGCATACATCCGATCGAAGTTCACTTCCCCGAAGACGGTTGTGCGGAACATTTGCGCGTTGGTATCCGGCAGGTCGATCGCAGCAACGGTGGGGCTGATCGATTGCACGATTGAATCCTGCACAACGATCGAATCGACCGCGCCCGCCCCTGCGAGCCGGATCGGCCCGGTGATCGAGTGGTCGATCGTGAGTTGTTCGATATCGCCTTCCACAATGAGAGCGACGGGTGAGATATTGTTTCCCGCGGCGTCGATGCCGCCCGGATCGAGGGTGGAACGGCTAATGGTGACGGTGGCATAGTCGCCGGCCAGCACGAGGTTGAAGGCGCCCGCCGCACCGATCCAAAGACCATCAATGGTAAGGGAGGCGCGACCGCCCGCAGCCGCCGTTATGGTCCAGTCCGCGGAAAGCCGAATGTACGGGCGCTGCAGATTCGCGGCTTCGATGGTTGCGTTGACAACCAGCCCGATTGTCGGATTCGTCCATGTTGAGTTGTCGCCGAACTGCGTCACGCCGGCTGCGGCGGCGGTGCCGGGATCCATCGCTCCCGCGGCGATCGCACCTCCGCCGGTGAGTGACGGAACCGTCGGAGCCGCAAGTCCGGCGCTGCGGTCATAGGCGCCCGCGCCCAACGGCCCCGGGAAGCCATAGTAGTAATCGACCGCGACTGGTGCCGCCGGTGCTCCGTTGAGGAACAACAGGCCGCCGCGCTCCGCATCGATGACAAGATCCTTGCCGGACGCGGTGACAGGCGCTCCGGTTATTGCTCCTGCAACGATTCGGTCGCTCGATATCTCCGCGCCACCCGCCGTCACCCGGATCGACTTCGGCTCGGTCGAAGCAGGCGGCACAAAGCTGGTGAGAAGCGCGCTCTTCCCGCAATCCTGAATGAGCGCGTTTTGCAGAAGGCCCGTCCATGCGGGATCCGCCGTTAGTTCCGCGCTCGAAGGCAGCGTCGCAAGGGCATCGTGCAGCGCGCTCTCACTGTCGAGCGAGAAGCCATCCAGTTTCGCAAGATCCACCGAGGCGGCATTAGAGACTCCCAGCGATACGAGCGCGGCGACCACAGCGTCTGTGATCTGGAACCGGGCATCGCCCAGCAAACGGCACCGGATCGGCGCGGGCGTTTCCCATTCGCGCAACGTGACCCACTGATCCCAGTCGAACGTCTCCTGCCGGCCCCGTCGCGCAAACAAAGAAATGGCGCGGCCCGAAGGATCGAATGTGAACTTCTCCGGGTTCGCGCTCTGCATCGGCATCACGCCCGTGAGTTTGAGCGCAGGGATGCGATAGAGCCAAAAAGCAATTTTGGGGATCGAAAAGCGGCCGTCAAGACCGCCTTTGTTTTTCCGCATATCGGCGGAATGGAAGTATTCGTCGAACGGACCGGAGGAGAGTTCCGATCCGCGCGGCTTCCGCAAGTCTGCATACCCCCCTGGCGGCGTATTGGTAAAGAGTCCTCCCAGCCCGGCCGGTGCGGGATCGAGCGCATGTTGCGCGCGCGCCAGACGGCGGAATTCCTCGGTGGCCTTGCCCTCCCATCCGGTGATATCGCTGATGAGCTGCTCGAGCACGCGAAGCGTGCCTTTGCGCCGGCGGTAGTAGATGGTCTTCGCGACATCGACGCGCCGTCCGCGAGTATCGAGTGCCGACACCATGCGCGTTCCGAGCAGGTCGCCAATGTATGGCACAGCCCAGTCGTCGCAATCTTCGATGAAGGCGTCTTCCCACAGGCGGTCGGTGTTCCGCCGCAAGAGCGCTGCCTGTCCTGCCAGAATCGTGGCGAGGCCGCGGAGCACATCCGGGTTGTCGGCGAGACCGTCCTCATCCCGATAGATGGAGGGAATCAGTTCCCAGATCTTTTCGGTGAAGTAGGCTTCGAAGAGGTCGTTAGCCGGCCGCGACATACGGATCCGCCTCCCCGTTCACGGAAAGAATTCCGTTTTCAAAATCGAAGTATTTACCCGCGCCCGGATTGATTCCCCACGGATCGAAAGCGGCGCCGTTCCACAGCAATCCATCCACGGCGACGGCTCCGATAACACCCAGGACCGCCGCGAAGATGCGGCTGCGAAACAGCGTTGCGCCAATGCCGATACGCTCGGGCGGCAACAGGCCCGCCGTTGTATCCATAAGAGCCGCCTTCACCGCGGTAGCGACGTCGCCGGCGATACGCCGCGGGTCCGTTTCGGCCGAAATCGCGAGAGTTGCGATTACGGGCGTTGCCTGGTCCACGCTGAATGGCGTCGTCGGATCGCTCAGCCCCGTGAGTTTCTGAAGAACATTCGACGCCACGCCCGCATCGCCGATATACCAAACCTGCACGACCGGCCGCTGATTCTGTTTGTTCCACCGCCACTCCACCTGCACAGCCCGAACGCCGGGGACGCTGGCGGCGGCGGCCTGCATGTCCTGAATCGAAACAGCGCGGCCGAGTAGAAGCGCTGACTTCGGAGCGTTCGTGGATAAGCTCGCGGGGTTCTCCGCATCGGCGCCTCCGAATGCGGCGACAGGATTTCGCACGCTCTTCAAACCCTTGACCGCCTTCGCGATCTGGCCGATCGAGCCTGCCGGCGGGGCTACCGCGCCGCCGCCAAACCGGTAAGAGGCGACGATGGGCACTCCGGTTGCGACCCTGCCGTTAAATGTGACGACGGAGTTGCCGCTGTCATCCTGCCGCACGATGTAGACCTGGTCCTCCGGGACGTGACCGAAAAAGGAAGGCGCTTCGATCCATTGGAGCCCATTCACCCAAATCTTCAAGGAGCTTGCGAGGCCGCTATCGTTGCCGGCGGTAAATGACGGCGTGTAGGTGAGCGGGCTCTTCTTCAATTGAAACGACTGGTTTTCAATCGTCGCGTCGCCTGCACCGAGCAGTTCCGCCGCCACGGTTTCACCGCGCGTCGCCGTGACGATGTTCCCGTACATAGTCACCGGCGTAATAAGCGTCTGGCCGATCGACGATGACTGGCCGGGCGTCACAACACCGGTTATGAAGTCGAACGTTCCGGAGATTGCGGCGCCAAGTCCGTTCTTGTCTTCGAGTATGAAATCGGTTGATGAGCTTCCATCGGCCGGCGGTTCGATTGGAAGCGGCGCGCTTATTGGATCGCCATCTTCAAGCGTGGTGAAGAACGGCATCGTCGCCTGCGCGGCCGAAACAAAACCGTAGTTCAACACGATGTTCGCGACATCTGAAGCGCCCCACGATGCATTGAAGCCGCGCCGTGAACTGTCGTTCACATCCGCATCGAGCGCAAGGACAGTCGCAGTCGTGAGCGGAAAAGGTGGTGAGATCGTCGTTGAATTACCCGTCGAGGGATCGGTATAAGTTATGTCGCCGCCTCTCGCGAGCTTGCGCGACTGCTCCTGCGGCCAGCAGCGGAACCAGCGCAAATCCGATCCGTTCTGAAGAACGATCATGGAACCCGGTGCGATCCCCCGGTAAAGGCCATCGAGCACGATGGAGCTTCCATTGATCACGGAACTGTCCCCCGCCTGCACGGCCTGCTTCCACAGCCCCGCTTTTTGCGTGGGCCTGGTCAACTGCAGGCTCGCGAGCGGGGTAGAGCCAGGCAGCCGCACAAACGGCGACCAGTCGATCTGTTTGTACTTGATGCCGTCGCGAGCTGGAAGATCGGTGATCGAAGTAACCGTAGCCGCGCCAGTCGCGGAGCCATCGGCCGACTGCACCAGCAGAATGGAGCCGGCTTGCACGGCAACGTCCGCGGGCAATGACCATGCGTACCGGTAATCGAGAAAAGCGAAGCCTTCATCCGCGTCAATCGTGGATGGTTTCGTTCTATTCAGGGCCCATTTGTTCAGAAGCGGATGGATCGTCGTATCGGCGCCCAGTTCGAACACCTGGGGCGCGCCGCCGGGAACGGCGCCGGAGCGAAAAGCGGTGCCGGCGGGAAGAAGTACCGGCTGACGTCCGTCCGCGAGTGTCGCCAGATTGACGGTAGCTGAAGAGGCCGGGCGCGGCACGTAGCCGAGCAGGTCCACCAGCTTTCGCAGAGATGGACGAAGAGCCGCCGTGCGGACATACTGCTCGTTGCCGATTACCTCGCGGTAGAACGCAGTGGAGTCGCACACATAAGCCCACATCTCGAGCAGCATGATGCCGAAGTCATCGCTCGACCGCGCGCGCCAGTCCGAAAGCGCCGGCTGGCGTGTAATGGCATCGAGCAACGCGCTCCGGAATTGGGGAAACGTGGCGAACTGCAAAGGCAATTCGCCAAGCCCGGCCGCAATGGTGAGCGGCGGCGGGAAAACGATCGTGTCGCAAGGGCAGTTCATTTCTATGCGCCCCCTTCGAGGATCAGTTTCACCGAGCCACGCTCCGGCAGCAGACGATTATTCTCGACGCGAATTACCTCATCCTTCGCCACCTGAAACGTCAACTCATTGAACGGCCGCCAGTCGAACCACCCGCGGCGCCGAATGAGAATATCTTCTACAGCCTGCACACCAGAAAGTCGCTGGATGGCTGCTTCGAGCTCCGAGCGCTCGAGCGGAGTACCGAACGTAAAGTTGTCGGGCGAGAAAAAGCCGCCGGAGCCGAAAAGCACTGTGAACGCCGCCGCTTCCACATCGCCGCGATATGAAGACGTTGCCGTGCAGATGGTGATCTGAAGATCCAGCGTGGCGTACTTCGGATTCAGCACGTATGCGGGGCGGCCCGCCTGACGGAAACGATCGATCTGATTGACGAGGTCTGTCCGTTGAGCCGGCGTCATTGCAAACGCGCCCCTCGGGTCGGGTGTGACAAAAGCCGTCGTCCAGCTTCCCGTCCAGCGGAACGACGCACCTGCGCGCTGCACCCATGGCAGGCGCTCTGCAGCCTCGGCGTAATCTTCGGGCCGGACCGCGCGATAAGTGAGATATCGAAACTGCTGGGGCGCGTTCTGCTGGATGTGCTCTGTGGTCTCGGGGTCGACTCCGCCGGTAGCGGCAAGAGGGTTCGTTACAGTCGCTACTGACAGGGGCTTCGCCGGCATGGTGGTGAGTGTGCGCGCCGCGACGTTCGTTATGGTGCCGTTATTCAAACGGAAAACCGTCTCGAAGATCGTGCCGTCCGCCGGCGTTAGTCCGAATCCGTTGTCGCCAAATCGAATGGTTTTGCCGTCGTTCGAAGCATAGTCGCGGTGCACCACTTCGGTGCCGAGCCGCTGATAGCCCACGATGCGCCGCCAGAACCCATCGTCGAGTGTGAACACCGTGTCACCCGGCTCTGCGGAGACTTCTCCGATAAGCGCCCGCCGCCAGTCCCATGTTCCATTCGGGACCGGAACCCACGAGAGACCCGCTTTACGGACCTCACGCAGGCGCACTTCCGGCGCCGCTGTAGCAGGCTGGTCGCCCAGCCACGCGATGGGTGTCTGATCCGAACCTGGCAGACTGAAACGGTGAATGAGGGAACTGTCGGGACCGATGCGTTCCACAGACGAAGGATGGTCCGCGGGATCGTCGCTCGGGCCGGTGATGAAACGGTTGTTGAGCACTGTCGCACCAGCGGTGGCGGGAAGCAGGTTCGCATGAATTTCGAGAAACGTCATGTCCATCTCGAAAGGCGTCGCCTGCGCGGCCTCCCAGGTGAGATGGGTGATGGGCGCGCCGAACACGAGGTCGGTGGTGTCCTCGGCCGCGATCACCCGTACCATCCAAACGCGCGCCAGAACGGCGGGATCGGTGGGGTTGGTCTGCAGCAGCATCCATTTGCCTGCGGGAGTACTCGATGTGTCGTCGAACAGGATGTCGGCGGCATGATGATTCTCGATGAAGATGTCTGTCGACCCGACGGGCAGGCATTCATCGGTATCCGTCCAGATGTGCGGCAGGAACCGATTCAGGATCGCGCGGGCGTTATAGAGCTTCGGCGCCTCGGGAGGATAGGATTCGGCGAGGCCGCGGCCCACTTCGAAGACGATAGTCCCGGCAGGTTCGGAAACCTGTGTGCCGGCCGCGATCGTGTCATCCGCGTCCATCTGGAAATCGAGCCACGTGGTGGCGGCGAGACCGTCGGTGATCTGATAATCGACCAATGACGCGAGCCGCCGGATCGAGCGCCGCTGGGTTGCGGTTTCAAGGTATGTTTCGCGCGCGTAACGATCCTGGATATACGCGAATTCATCGCCGAGGGCGCTCATCGCCTCGAGAAGCATATTGCCAGCATCGGCTTCGAGACGATCTTTCCATTTCGGATACCGCTGCGATGCGAAATCGAGCAGAGCCTGGCGGAAACTCCAGAAATCGCGCGCCGTGTAATCGACCGGGAAATCGACTTGAGCATCCGGAGGGCAAACATGCGGCGGCGTTTTGCAATCGAGATCGCTCGGGCAGTTGGCTTTGAACGAAAACCAGACGTCGTTGTAATAGCGGTCGACGCTGGCGTTCTCGATGTGCAGCCGGTAACGCGAGAAGTCGCCAGGCGCGGTGGTGATGATGCGAAGAACGTCGCGGCCGTTGGCAGTACTCCAGAAAACATTCGCAACAGGAACGACGGGCAATGTTTCTCCGCCGCTGGGGCTGTAGATGCTGATATCTTTCGCGGCGACCGCGCCCTGAATCGAAACCGGGCTGTTCAGGAAGTAAACGTCGAGCGTCGTTTGTGACGGATAGACGTACACGAAGTCGATACCCGTGACGGCGGTTTGCGCGAGGAGGAGCTCGAGGCGATCCGGAACGGCCATTAGAGCGTAACCTCCAGATTGAGATACCTGCGCTCCTGCCGGGCCTTGAGCACATAGGCGATCCCGACCAGCAGTTTCTCGTTGTCAGCCGTTGCCTGTACCGCGGAGACGTCGATTACGGTAGAGAGCCACTTTGTCAGAGCTTCATAAACCGAGACCTGCACCAGACTCGCGGCCACATCGCTGTTCGGCGCGAAGACCATGCGTTTGAGGCCACAACCGAAATCGGGACGATTTATCCGCTCGCCCGGGCTCGTGAAGAGCAACTGCCGGATGAGTTGGTCGACGTGCGCGGCGTAGTCCGTTTCTTCGGCCAGCCGGCCCAGGCCCGCATCGATTGCGAACGGATATTTGATGCTGGTGAATGGCGTCGGCATCTACTGGCTGCTCACTTGCGGCTGCGTGGCCGCGATCACGACCGGCCCCTGCGGAATCTGCTGCGCATTGAGACACAGACCCACGCTCGACTGGCTGAGACCAGGCTGGTTGTTGATGAGAATGCGCAAATCCCCGACGAGCCACTGGACGGTCAGGCAAGGGCTCGGAATCGGCGGTGTGGCGGGAATCATGAATGGGCAGCCGGCAACGGAAAAGACATCGTTCATGGTCGCGGCAAACCCACCACCCGCCTGCACCTTTGTATTGCTGCTCGCAATGATCACCGACCCGCCATGCGGGCACTGGAGAGTCGAGAGTGTGGTGAGAGCGCCTCCGGCCATTTCACAAAACCTGCAGGGCGCCATCGTTCACGCTGACTCCGGCCGGCGAGACCTCGACTTTGCCCGTTGTGCATTCAGTAGTGATCGAAGTGGCCGCAATCGTTACTGCGGATGGCGACACTTCCATCTCGATATCGTTCGCGATGGTTAACTTCGCGTCGGATTGGTTGACGATTGTGATCTTTCCCACGTCATCGTCGATCGTAATCGTCACCCCGCCGGTCTTCCATACCTTGACGGATGCCCCGGTGGCTTCCGAGGGCAGGTCGCCGTCGCCCCAGAAAAAGCCTGTCCACACCGGATACGACGGATCCCCGGCTTCGAACTCGATCCACACGCCCGTGCCTGTGTCCGGCAGCGTGAAAAAACCGACCTGCGAGCCCGCGTATGGCACGCAGGGCATCGCCCACACCTCGAGATCACCCAGCACCGAAGGAACTTTGACTTTGAGCCGGCCACGAGTAGTCGGATCATTCGTATCGGAAACCGTGCCGCGGTACTTGCCGAAGAAATGGCTGCGAATCCAGCGCAGAAGAGCGTCGTCGGTCATTAGTTTCCCCACGCGTTCCGCACCAGCTCGATTTCCATGCGGTGCTCGGATTGATCGATCGTGTGCTTTACGGCTGATACGAAATACTTGCCGCTGTGGCGCGGCCCCAGGCCGCTGACGGCCACCAGGGTGTGCGCTCGAACCAGATTCTTCAGAGCCGAAAGGGTTGTTTCGCAACGAGCGCGGACAAACCATCCGGCGTCGATAAGGGCGCCTTCGCCCCTGCTCTGCAGATCTCCCGCATCGTCCACCGGAGCGATCAGGTGCAGCGAGCGAGTATCGGTCACGATGTCCGAAAGCGCTTGCGTGCCAAGCGGATCGAGCGGCGACTTCTCCACCGAGCCGTCGATATCGGATTCGTCGCTCAGATCAACGTCGGCTGCTACCGCGCTGGTAGGTTTCTCGACATCCCAGTCGAGATCGAGCCATTGCAAGTTGTTGTTGTCGAGATTGATCCTCAGCTCCGGATCGCCATCGCCATCGAGCGGCGGCCGCCTGAAATGCGCGGTCTCGTTGCCGTCACCATCGCACGTAATCCAGAACAGAAAGCCATTGCGGCGCGCGAGGCGCTGCACAAACTGAAGATCCGAATCGCGCTGAATGAGAGTATGCTTCGTCTCCATGTGCTGTGCGTCGGTCGAATCCGCGTCCGCGTCCAGACTGTATTGGCTCAGGATCGAACTGATCGCGTCGCTGTCGGAAATGTCGGACCACACCGCGGCCTTCGATTCGCGATCCATCCGGATCGAGTTGTCGGCGCCATGCACTTCCACCCACGAACCGGCGCCCCCGTGCTGGAAATGAACCACCTGGGCTGTCACAGGTCCTTTGACGAGGCAGTTGTCGGACCCGTTCACCGGCTCGACGATTGTGAGTTCGGAGCCTGCGTCAATGCGGCCGTCGGCCAGCAGTGGGAAATCGCCGTTGCTGGTGTTGAAGTCGTAGCGAATTCGGTATGTCGTCATTTCTCCCATTCGCTCGGTCACCTCGACCCAGGTGGCGCCCGCGAGATCCGCATCGGCGCTGCCTCCCACTTCGATTGCGATTCCAAGACCCATTTGCGATCCGGATTTAACCGTCCCGTCTAACTGCCTTGCCCCGGGATTTCAATTTCGCGCTGCTCGGTCAACTGTTCCGGCAGCATAGCTTCGTTTCTTTCCGCGATCCGCCAGTAGCCCGCGGGGTCGTTCAGATACTTGAACGCCAGATGATCCAGCCGCTCACCCTGCTTCAGAACGTGAATACCGAGCAGGCCTTCGCCGGGGTCGGGCGGCGTCTGGACTACGGTCACGGTTCTTCCGCGATGATCCGTCACCGTGTAGGTGGGAGTTCCGAGATAGCGGCTGTTGGTGTCAAACATGATTCCTCCTCAGAACGGCAGCGTCGATACCGCATCGCTTACAGTGCTTGCGATGGCCAGCGCCCGCTTCTGCGCCAGCGTAAAGTCGTAGGCGGCTTTCGCGATCTTCGTTTCCGGGCTGTCGTCGTGTACGTCGAATGCGCTCTTGTCCAGAATCTTCAGGCCGATCGTGACCTTCGCGCGTATCGGATACAGCGTCGGCAGAAATGCCTGCTCATCCACCGAAAAGCTTTGGATCCGGACTGGCACGATGCGGCCGGGCCCCCAGCAAAACAACAAGACGGGCACACTGACCTGATCGACGACCGTCACAGACTTGCCCGCTGCAGCACTGAGCGAGGCCTCGACCGAAGTTTTTAACGCGCCGCTCAGGGTTTTCGCCTGCCCATACAGCAGGATTTCGAGCGCCGCGATGCGATCGGCAATGCCTGTAATGACGGATGCCGGATGGCTTGCCGGATCTTCCAGTGAATCCGCCGCGTCGAGCTCGAGTTGCAGCGTGAGAGTCTCCTGCGGATCGTAGGGCTGTGAAAGCACGTTCAGCAACTTGTCGTCGGGGTACTCTTTGTCTTCTTTCGAGGAAGGAGCCCATGGCGTCAACGAGCGCGACAGAGTCTCGGGATTGTACTGGAAGACGATCAGGTTCGGAGTCGGCGCCAGCACCGATGCCGAGAATTCGATGAGCGCGCCTTTCAGCAATTTCGGGCTCTTTGATAATCCGGTTGGCATCTTTTATCTCCAGGGGATCAGGCAACCCAGCCTTTTTCGCTCATTACCTTGTCGTTGTTGTCCTGTGCCGCATTGAAGACGGGTGCCATCTGATCCGGCCACGTCACATAGTCGGGATCCAAATGCCCGTCTTTCGTGTGCGGGCCCGCAACGATTTCTCCGTAATAAATGAGTTCGTTCTCCCGCAGTCCCTTGAAGAGAGCGGCCATCATGTAGCGGTGCATCCAGCCATAGGTGTCCTGAATGGCGCGATATAACTGGTCGGGGCCGGCATTCGCGATACCCGACGCACCGGCCTCGACGAGCTTGTTGTTGAACGTCGAGTGAACTTTTCCCCCTTGAGTAACAGGTATCCCGCCGGTCGGGAAATCGTCCGCTTCGGCTCCGCTGACGTGCAGAGCGGCGCCTCGATGCGTCGGCCGTGAAATGAGAATGGCCGGCATGGCCTCGCCGCGATCGCCCGTATCCAGAGCCTTGAAATCGATGTCCGGTTTGCCGGGCACTTCCAGGTGCTTGGTTTGGTTCCCGGCGCCCTCGAATACGACGCCAGCCGCCTTGAGGGTGCTGCGCAGCTCCGGCGGAAAGGGCTTGTCTCCACTCTTGTTCCGGAAATATTCGATGAGAAGGAACTGCGTGGTGTGATGCGATTCACGGTCGGGGCCCGACTGGTTGGCGTCCCCATACTTTCCAATGCGGATGCCGATTTTTGGCGAGTACTGATCTCTGTAATTGATATAGTCTTTGAATTTCGGAAGATCGGTGGGCCTGCCTTTGGTTCTGTTGAGTTCGGCCAGGTTCAGCACCAACCCGATCAATTTCGCGTTGAAGACGAACTCTCCTTTTTCCCAGACTGAGACCATACTCGGAAAGCTGCCGTCCGGCGGCGTCTCGAGAAACGTTGTCTTGGTGTTCAGGGTCCGAAGCTTCTCACGCAGCAGAGGCCTGAGTTCGGCGACCTTGTCACCCGGCACGCGGGACATTGCTTTTTCCCACAGTTTTCCGGCTCCCACCATCGCGAGGAGCAGTGTCTTGACTTCAACGCTTTTGACATCCGCGTCATCCAGCGTGATGTTGACCAGGAGACCGCTTCGAGCCAGAAGGTAGTCCTCCAGGGCGCGAGCGAATTTTTTGGGCTTCACGACGCGGGTGGCGGTCTCCTGGTCCCCGGCATCTTTCTTTTTTGCCATTTCCGAGACGCCGAACGCGATCTGGGGAACCACGTCGTCGATATTGCTCTTGAGGCCTTTGAAGTATTCGACAAACTCCGCTCTGACGCTGTCCAGATTGGGGTCCGACTTTGGCAGTTCCGCGGCCGGGATCATGTTACGTACGCCATCCCAGATGCGCCGGCCGATCAGAATCTGATCGGCGTCGAGCTCGGTTTTCAATCCGGCCCTGCGATCGATCTCGTGCTGGCCCTCTTTAGCGGATTCGATGTCGGTTAGCTTCCTGAGCGCGCGGCGGACAGTCGTCAATCCCAGGGCGGCGGGCTGGTAACCCGCGGCGGTTCGCGCCGGGCCGGGGTCGATCGGAGCTCCGCCATCGCGGCCCCCAACGGAACGGGCGACGCGTTCGGCGGCGGCTTCCTGCACATTGTCGTGCCGGATTCCGCCGCCCGCACGGCCAAAGCTCGGATTCGCATTGTAATCCCCGCCCAGCGGCCGCGAGCCCGCCTGCTGCAACACATGCGTGAGCTCATGGTCGAAAACATGCCGCCCCTTTGGCGAGCTCAGAGGGACCTCGGGATTCATGTAAACATGGCTTCCCGTCGTGAGCGCAGCCGCACCCACAGGCGCCGTTATCGCAGCGGCTTCGCTTCCGGTGTGCAGTCTGACATGCGAAAAATCGTGCCCGAATCGAAGCTCGGCATTGCCGCGCAGCGAGCCCGCCAGCGGAACCCCGGGACCCGGCCGCGACATTGGCATCGAGTGTGGCGACTGCATGTCGCCATCCATGAAAGTATCGGCCTCCGGAAAATTATCGTCGCCGGTGATTGTTATGCCGATCTTTTCTTCTTCCGGGTTTCCGAAGTTCAACACGTCTGCGAGAAAGTCAAACACATCTTCGATGAGCGCCTGGTGTGCATTGTCGAATCGCTCCTGAAGTGGCGTGACCACGTACGTGCGCCAGTATTCATTGGGGTCAACGGCGGTTCCCGTGATGAGCTCGCTCTCGATCATCCTCGAAATGCGTCCGAGAATCCCCGTCTCGCGAAGTCCGTCCCGCAGGATAAGGCGCTCTTCCGGTCCAAGCCTGCCCAGAACCATCTCGAGGACCGCCTGAATGATCTTCTCCGTGGGCACCACGCGATGCGGCAGCGTCAACCGCGTCATGCCGCGAAGCATCTCCTTCATGTGGTCTCGTACAACTTCCTTCGTGCCCTTTATTTCGGCGTCGAACTCGCCCTTTCTCGAACTGCGCGCGATCCAGCTTTTGATGTCAGCGACACGGTGCAGGTTGTCCGCAACGAGATCAATCAGGAAGGCGAGAAGAGGATGCGTCAATATGAAGTGCTGGAAATTGCGCACCGGGGCTTTGAACGCGTCCTTCAGCCAGCCCCACGCCCGCGCGAATCCCCGTCCGATTCCCTTGACGATTGCGATCAGCTTCCCGAGGAGGGTATCTGGCTCCGTGGGCTTTTCCTTCTCCGATCCCGGCGGTGATTCAATGGCAGTGAGCCAACCCTGGACCAGACCCGGGAGGGTAGGGAACAGAAGGAATATGATCAGGCTCTCCGCGGTGAGCACGTCCTTCAGCTTGCCCCCGATCAGCGTTAACAGACTCGTGGGGTCCTTCGTAAGGATCGCTTTGATCTCTTTGAAATCCTCGCTTGCGAAGAACTGCAGGACGACGGCGATGGTGCGCGCCGCCGCCACGCCTTCGCCGACTTCGGGGATGTACTCCGCCAGATCGAGTCCGAGCTTCGCCGCTTTCCCTGCGAGCTCTATGAGCGCCGGCAGGCCGATGATGTTCGCTTCCTCTTCGACGACCCTCGTGTAGAAGTTGAGATCCTCGATGTCCTTGTCGGTCACCACGACGCGATGCCCGTTTCTGAGAATGTGAAACAACGGCGCACCGGTGGGCTGATAGTCCTTGTAATAGAGCTTGCCGTCCATCAGGGGCGGCCGGTAGGCAGGTGTGCCTTCATAGCCGTAAGGTGGGTTGTAGAGGAACGGCCTGAAAACTTTCTGCAGTTCGAAGCGCTCGGCGTCGATCAGGAATCGGAAGTGTGGTTTGATCTCCTCCCGGAACGTCACGGATTTGAGAGACTCGCCATCCTCCGAGCCGAGCCCGTGCCGCTCCTGGACATTCCCGCGCCGCTCATCGAATTTATCGCGTAACCGCTCAAGAAAATTGCGATTGGCGACGAGTTGGCTGCGTTCACTGGCGTCCGGAACGTCTCGCGAGAGAGTGGCGATCGCCGCGCCTTCCGATCCGGCGAGCGCAAGTGTCAGGAATCCGAAGTAAGCCGTGATGATGTCGAAGCGGGTTTCGTCCTTCAGAACGTCGAAGAGTTCGGGCGCGATCGCGAGCATCAGCGCTGTCAACTGGGCGGCGCGCTCTTCGACGGGCACGGCCCAATATCCGAACGATTTGATGCGCTCCAGAATATCGAGCGGCAGATCGTAACTGCGATCGGAATGGCCAGTGTAGCTGGGCAGCACGAGTTTCAGGAGTTTGGCAATCAGCCGCCGCTCATGGCTCACGGCGCGCCGGACCGCTTCCGTCGTATCGATACGCGCGTGCCTGACCATGTCGGCAACACCGCCGGCAGCCTGGGCGAGCATGGCGATCCACGCTTCATCCGTGGCGTGTTTGACGTCGTCGAGCGGCACGTGCGCCTGACTGGCGATCATCGAATTCACGCCGTCGATGCCGCGCAGTGTCCTGAAGATGGTATCCGGATCGGGAATCGACCACAGAAACAGTTCCTTCTTCGCGGCAGAATATGGAACGTTCGCCAGAAGCAATTGGCGCCCGCGCGCCGCCTCATCCTGTTCGAGCTTGACAGTCTTCGGGTGGTTCAGAACGAGTTGATAAAAGACCTCGGCACGCTGCACCGGGTCCTTTTCACCGATTTTCTGGCTTTCGGTGGGATTGTCGGCGTAGTCCCAGTTGGAGGCGGCGTAGCGCACGGGGCGACTGTGCGCGTCCACCACTTCTACTGCGCGGTTCAGAATCGATTTCCTGCGCAGGGCCGCTCGGGGATCTTTCAAGTCCTGATCCGCGGTCCCGAGCTCCGTCTGCAACTCACCGGTAAGATCGCGGAAATAGACCAGCAGAAAAAGGTTGGCGAGCTCTGCTGCCGGGAGCGGCGCCTCTTTGCCGGTGAATCCTTTTTCGAAATCGCTTGCGATGGCCGCAATTGGGGCGCTCTGGGGCGTCCACTCGCCGAGGATGGCAAGCCGGCTGCGGCCTTCGCCTTTGTTTTCAAGAATCGGATTCAACTGATCGAGGAGCGCCTTCCAATGCGGGAACGCCGCCGCCTGCAGGTGCCTGGTCAATTCGAACATCGCCCGGGCGAGATGCAGCCTGTGCGCAAAACGCACGTCCGGATAACCCTGAAATTTTTTCTGGAAATCGGTGTCGAGCTCCGTTTTGTATTCGGCCACAAACTTGAAGGTCTGCTGGAACCAAAACAGGAATGCCCCGATCGCGACTGCGAAGTCGTCGTTCGCAGCGCCCTTGCGCGCCAACTCGATCAGTTTGAGTTCGAAATTATCCACCAGAAAATGCTTCAGGTTGGCAACGCCGCCCGTCAACTGAGAGGCATATGTGGCGGGCTCGGGAAGGTCGAGGCCCGGCTTCACCTTGAAAAAAATGGAAGCCGCGGCCAACAGGGCATCTGGAAGCTTTTCTGTAAAGAGCTTATCCGCGGGCACGACACGGGCTGCCGGTCGGTCGGGCGCGCCTTTGGCTGTCTTCGCCGCTGGCTGTGCAATCTGGAATTTGAAATCGGTGGAGATCGCCGCGTTCCAATACCGCACGGCCCCCTGCGCAATGCCTTCGATCTTCTCGCCTATCAGTTGTTTCAGCTTCAGCGGATCTTCTTTCCACTCCCTCCCCCAGCGCTGGATACCGAAAGAGAGCTCCAGCCTCGACGACACCGGGGCCTCAGCATGGTCGAGCCGATTACCGACCTCGTCGTTCAGAAGCGTCATCACCCGGATGCGTTCTCTGTCGAGCGCGAGAAGGTCTCCGGTTTCGGAGTAGATCAGTTCGTTGTCGTCGAGAGCCTGCGTTTTCTGGCTGTCGTTGTACTCCTGCAGCGCGTCGGCCCAGGGCTTCCCTGTGTTGTCCGTCAACGTGGGGATCGCGCGCGTTGGCCCATACAGGAGGACGACGAACGTATCGAAGAAGCGGCCCGGCCAGTAACGCCTCAGCAGCGGGTGTTCCGAGGCGATCTCATCGAAATAGTGCGCATTCCTGCCGTCGTGCTCGATGTACCATTTCGCCATCTCGGCCAAAGGTGCGTAGGTCTGCAGCAGCAAAGAGTGCTGCAGAACCATCGCGGCGCCGGCGAAGCGATCGATGAACTTGAGCACATCGAAAACGTATCCGGCGGCTGCTTCCGATTGTTGAACGAATCGCCAGATCTTCGAATCTTTGCGCAGAATACCCGCTTCAAAGTCGGCGGCCTTCTGACTCGTTTCGTCCAGGCTTCCGCCGAGCGCGTCGCGAACCGCTGAGACCAGCGCGTTGAATTCAGTGCCGTCACCGGCCTCGGCGCGGTGCGCGTCGGCAAGCTTGTCGAAATCGAGATGGAGCGCCCGCCGGAGTTTCGACCCTTCGCCCTTGCGTTGCACGTCGCCATGGCCACCCGCCGGGGTGGCGCGCATGCGGCCGTCGGCTCCGGGCCGAGCGGTCTGCTGCAGGACGTGGGCGACCTCATGCACAAGCAGTTCGCGGCCGGATGCGGTGTCAAACGCCGCGGCCCCCTCGTCGAAGAAAATGTCGCGTCCGGCCGCGAACGCGCTTGCGTTCTCTTCGCGGGCGGCAGCGCCCGCGGCGGAATCGCGATGAATCCGTACTTCACCGAGATCGGCGTCGAAGCCCCGTTCGAGTTCCGTTCGCAACGCGAGCGGCAAAGGAATGCCGGGACTCGACGGCGCGGAATATGATGCGGTCGCGGCGGGCGTGAGCCAACGCGCGCCGATGGGCCGGCTCTTCGCGAAGCGCGATGCAGCCTCGTCGGCCTGTTGCTCCCATGCGTTACGCTGCGTGCGCGGCGACTTATACTCACCCTCCGGGCGACGCCGGATAGTACGCTGAACCTGGACGACGCGGCTCACCGCAGGCTCCTGAGAATGGCGCGCGCGATTTCGCCCGGTGTTTCGGACAACCGGGCGCTGGCTTGTGGACGCAGCCGGATGTGCACCGCCCCGACGGACTTAGCCGCCCCCGCGCCTGCCGCCAGACCCGCCGCGACCTCATTCGCGATTTTCTGGCCGAGTTCTCCCGCGGCGGTGCGCGAGAGTCCCGGCACGCGGATTCTCAATTCTCCAATCCGGATGCGCGGCGGTAGCATCAGGCCGGCCCCCCGGAACGCAACCGTTCCTTTTCCTTCGCGCTCAGCGTCCGGCCTTCTTTGGCCAGTTCGCGTTCGAGACCGCGCAACAGGTGGGGCATGCCGAGCGGCTCATCCAGCCGGCGAGCTACAAAGATGGCGCCGAGTATCGCGTTCTTGATCTGCGCGCCGGTGGCTTCGATACCCGCAGCCAGGCTCATGAAGCCGGCGTCAAGTGAAGCCGCGTTCTCAGTGCCCGCGAGCGCCGCCACCACACGCCGCCAGATCACCAGACGTTGCGCGATATCCGGCTTCGAGAATTCAACCAGAAATCGGATACGCCGCAGAAACGCGGTGTCGATACTGCCCTTCTGATTCGAAGCCAGAAGTGCAATTCCCGGATAAGCTTCGATCGCCTGCAGAAGGTACGCGGAATCGGTGTTCGCGAATTTGTCCTGTGCCTCTTTAACTTCGGCGGCACGTTTGCCGAACAGGCCGTCGGCTTCGTCGAACAGCAGAACGGCGTCCATATTCGCGGCGCGCGAGAGGATGCGTTCCAGATTCTGCGAGGTTTCTCCAACGTATTTGCTGACGACCGTGCTGAGGTCGATCCGCAGGAGGTCATAGCCAAGCGCACTGGCGATTACCTGGGCGGCCATGGTCTTGCCGGTGCCCGGCGGGCCGTTGAAGAGAGCCAACAGTCCGCGTCCCTGCGGGAAAAGGCGTTGGGCTTCAGGCTGTTCCCAGAACTCGTTGCGATGCCGTGCTTCAAAGACGAGGTCGTGCAACGTTTCGAGCGTCGTCTCCGGCAGAACCAGGTCCTCCCAATCGAAGGAGGCGGGAAGTAACTGCGCCAGGCTGCCGAGCGATCCGCGCGCGGACTCGCGCACTCGCAAACCAGCCTCGTGTGCGTCGCCGGGCGTGGTTGAGCACGCGCGCGCAATGTCGCCGACCTGTACGCGATATCTGCGGGCGAGCGCGTCGACCTGGGCGTCGTCCCATTCGCGTGGCGCGAAGTGCCGCCAGGCCGCGATTCGGTCCTCAATGCGCGTGGCGGGCATCTCGATGCGAAGCTCTCCAGCGTCCGTCGCGGGCAAATCGAGACGGCTCTCGGAAATGACGAATTGCAGAGGGAAGGGCGGGACTTCCGCGGGCCAAGTTCGCCGCGACATACTCTCGCCGCTCCACGCCAGCGCGCACCGCTCCAGGAATGCGTGCCGTTGCGCGCGCACGAATGTGCCGCGCCAGGAGCCTTCATCTATCTCGTCCGCGCGGATCGCAAGCAGGGGCATGCCCAGGCGGGCGCTCACGGTGGCGGCGAACGTACGGCGTCCGCTGCCGGGCTGCCCGACGATGCGCACGCGCACCGGGCGCCGCGCTTCGCCGCGAAGCTGTGCCCGCAGCCACGTAACGGTCGATTCAACTGGCCAGGTCTCGAAAGGCTGTCGAAGCGGTTGGAGCCGCGAGACGCCGGTCAGTGTTTCATCGAGATCGTTCCGCCCCCGCAGCCATTCACGAACGCCCGCGTCAATTCCGATCGCCGGAGGCTCCGCGGGGCCGGTTTCCTGCCGGGTGATCAGCCGCCAGCGCACCAGCGGCGATTCCGGATTCCATTCCTCGCAACGGCCGTGTTCGAACAGACGCGCCACAAGATCGGGCGTCACAAATGGGCGCCGTGCATCGGAGTGCAGCAGGGCACACACGCGGGCGAGCGCAGCGTCGAGGGACACTGCGAGACATGCGCGCAGGAGATCGAATTCGCGCGGGGCCAGTCCGAAGATCTCCCGCAGTTCGAACAGCCGCGAGCGAGTGTGGGAATCGAGCGCCTGCCTCGTGGCCGCAATATGTTCGTTCAACGCGCAAGCCTCGTCGCTGGATGCGGCCCATTGCGCCTCCGCCGCGGGCGAGTCAGCATCCATAAGCTCGGCTTCGAACGCGCCATCGGCCGCGCGGATTTGCCGCAGCCATGTGACGCGGCGCTGTGCGCGGAAACGAAATTCGAGCAGAACCAGTTCCAGTTCGGGCGCGAGCACCGGCGACGAAGCCGCCTCAGCTGCAGGGGGAGCCGGATCATGCTGCGCGGCCGCGAGCTGGGGATGAGGCATCATATCCCGGCCTTACGGCGCAGCCACCCAGAAGGGCGCGTTTTCCGCCCCGTTGATAATGATCCGAAGCATAACTTTCGCGCCGGAAGCAAACCCGCTTGGCGGAAAGCGGAAATCGATTTGAGCCGGGCCCACGACGTTGAACTCACCCGCCGCGAGAGGGCCCGCGCCTTTGGGTTGGAGAACGCTGCCGCCCGTCAGCACCTGGACTCCGTCGGGAGGAATCGCGGCGTTCTGGAACACTCCGCCGCTAACGGTAATCGTTCCGTCCGGTGCAGGCGCACTCACTCCGGAGACCGCGGGCGTTATGACGAAGGGCGTTTCATTCGAAAGGGTGGCAAACGTCCGCGTCGTGCCGCCGGGCGCGATCTGAGTATCGGCCACGCGAGCGCGGGCGGAGTAGACACCTGGCACGATCGTGGAAAGCTGCGCGTTGGCCTGAATGGTCGCCGTGATTTGCGAACCTGTCGCCAGCACTCCCCAGTCGGGTCCGACTTCAACTGGCGCCGGAAACGACCGTCCGTTGATCAACAGCGTCGTGTCGGTTCCCGAAAGTTCGGTTCCAACGAGCGTGATAGCCCCGCCCACCGGCGCTTCCGCGGGCTGCGTCACAATTGTTCGGGTCGAAGACTCGCCCGGCACCTGGAATTGCACCGCTGCCTGGCTCGCATCGAGATGCGGAGCGCCGCGAACAAAACTGAATACTCCGTAACGCACAACGCGGCCGCGGAGCGATTGAGCTTTTTCCGGATCAAGCAGCACCGGCGTGACCATGTAATAAGCGGCCAGGCGCAGAGGCTGCGTGCCGGCATTCCAGTACTGCATTGCTTCTGTGAACGGCACCGGTTGCAGGGTTACGCGGAAGAGGTTGTCGGTGCCTTGAAGATCGACCGGAAAAATCTTCGTTCCATTGATAGCGGTAGAGTCGTCGATCCGCGGATAGTCGTGCAGGGCCTTCATCGCCAGACCCATCAACGTCTGCTCCTGCGAAGCGGCCCCATCGCCCACGACATCGCTGTGCGCCGTCAGCTGGTAATAGAGATTCAGCCCCAGAGAAATGTAGCGTTCGGGAAAAAGCGGATCCGGCGAAGGGGATTCAAGATTTTTGTACTGCGCGTTTTCTTCCAGACTATAGAGGTAAAGACCGACGGTCTGATCGCCTGTCAGCTTGTCGGGCGGCATCGGCGATACCTTTAGTTGCGTGAGCCCGCCCCCGAGCGGCGATTGTTTGATCCACTGCGTGATCAGATTTGTGAGGGTCGTGGTCACCAGAGAAAGATCGAGAAGAGACATCTACATCTGCCCCAATCCGAACCCGAGCCTGGCCGGGGAACGACGGACATTTGGCCGCGGCGTCATGGCTGCTCGTGCGCGCGACGCCGGCATTGGAGCGGCCGCCGCGGCGGGTGTGATGTCGACGCGAATCGACCCGATAACAATTTCGGGACCGCTTTCCGCCGCCGCAGTGACAAAGTCGGAATCGGATCTCTGCGCCGGGGCGAGATTCAGCCGGGCACTTGTTTCTCCAGGCGATGGCTGGTCTGGCGCGGATGACTGGTGCGCCGCCGCATTGAACCAGGCGTCCAGGGCAGGCATGACCTTTTGCAGCACGTTGCGCTCGATCTCTTCCGGACCAACCGCCGGCGGTCCACTGGCAGGCACCAGCCGGGTGGCAGGTAGCAGTTCATGCACTGCTACCTGCTCGCCGCGAACGGATTCGGGCGCCCTTTCCGGCTCCACGATCCGCGCCGGCGGACGAAGCTCGATCTCATGAACGGTTTCATGAAACACGCGATTTGGCCCGGTTAATACTCGATCCTGCGCCGCAGGAGTGATGTGCGGCCGAAGTATCTCACTTCGCTCCGGCGGGCCTTCCGGATGCCTGGGCTTGTCTGGCGAAGGCAAAGCCTGTGCAGTGTGAAGGGCGGGCGCATCGACGAATGGCGAAGGTGCCGGTGGGCGCAGAGCGCCACGGGACTCGACAATCTCAAAAGGATCGCCGGGCTCAAACTCCTGTTGTGCGCGGAACGCCGGCGCGACAGAAGCAGGCATAGCTGGAGCCGGCTCGTTCACGATACCGGCGCGTGCGACCAGACGTTGGAGATACCGTGCCATCACACCGCCAGACGGCGCGCGCTGTCCGCCTCGATCATCGACACAAGCGTTCGCCGGTCGGCCCGTGTCAGGCTGTGAATCTCATCGAGACTCCATTTGTAGGCAGAAGCCAGCATATGGGTTTCGCGCCACAGTCTGCGTCTGTCCTGCAGGATCGATTGCAGCAGGTACGCCTGCAAATCGAATCGGACTTGCACCGCCGCGCCGCACTCCGGGCATGAGGACGCGATGTCGGCATCCAGAATCGGCGCTACCTGTTCCATGGCCTCTTCGACGGCAGCCGGGTCGGCGCCCGCGGGGGCTTCCAGAACACACCGCAGCAGCAGTTCGCGAACGGCCTCGTTCGCAGAGAGATGCAACACGCTCAATTCGTCTTCGCCGCATGGAAGCCGGAACCGCAGCCCATCCGGCATACGGAACGTGCCGTCTCCGAGGGCAGTCGCCGTCAACGCGTCCGGCTGACGCTGCTTCATCAGATCCACCAGATTGAATTTGATGTCGAACGGCTTCCCACAGACATTACAGCGAAGAGTACTTTCGATGGCGTCGCCGTAGAGACCGATATAGACTTCGGCCAGAGCGCGGTCGCGTTCGAATGCCGTCATGCTCGCAACCTGAGCCTGCGAGAGCGTCCCATCCCCCTGCGAGCCGGACGTACGCGCAATCAGTTCCATGGCCGCGCGGGAATCCGCGCGATCCAGCGCACGCTCATCGTGGCCGGTGAGAGCACGCAAACGGATAGTCTGCCGGCCCGCAAGGGACGACGCCGTTGAGTCCATGAATTGCTTCCAGTGGCGCTATGTTTGGGTGGGCTCAGTGACCGCGACGTCGCGTTCCCATCCCTCGTTCTGCAGGACCATTCGCTCAATGGCAATGGCATGCGCGTTGGCGTCGAGTTCGGGAAGAGACTGGTATTCCGAAACCCAGCAACGGTAGACCTTGTACGACTTGGCCACCACTCCCTGCTCGTTGAGCAACTCGAGAATGATGTCCTTGCGGAAATTATTGAGCGAGATCGCGCCGTCTCCGTCGGTGTTGTAAATCAAATTCGCCCACGCCTCAAATTCCGGATCGTGCGTGACGCCCCTCTCGAGCGTGATGGGCTCGAACTTCCACAGGCTCGGCGAAACTCGCGAAGTGCTTGGATCGCCGCCTTCCCGATGCATGACGGGCTCGGTCGATTTCTTGAGCGCGCTGACCTTGCTGACGCCCGCTACATACTTGCCGTCCCACTTGACGCGGAACTTCATGTTTTTGTACGGATCGAAGCGCGTTGGGTTGACTGTAAACTCGGCCATTTTCGAATTAACCTCGCCTTACACCTGAATCTGTCCGGCCATTTGCTGCAGGTAAAGAATCACAAATTCGGCAGGCTTCAGCGGTGCGAACCCTACCCAAATATTGACGATGCCCAAATCCCGATCGCTTTGGGTTGTCGTCTCCGAGTCGCATTTCACGAAGTACGCGTCTTTCGGACTGGTGCCCTGGAACGCGCCCTTGCGGAAAAGATCATGCATGAACGAACCGACGTTCAGACGGATCTGCGCCCAGAGAGGCTCGTCATTGGGCTCGAATACAACCCATTTGAGGCCGCGATAAAGGCTCACTTCGATGTAGAGGGCCAGCCGCCGGATCGGAATGTATTTGTACTCGCTGCCGAAATCGTCGTCGCCATCCATCGTGCGCGCGCCGAAGTTGACGATGCCGTCCGGGAACACGCGTATCACATTTACAGCGCGCGGGTTCATAATTCCCTGCTCGCCGTCGGAGAACTTGTGCTCCACCCCGACGATGCCGCGGATGTCCGCTTCAGTGCCGGCCGGCGCCTTCCACACGCCACGCGTGCCGTCGATTCGGGCGCATAATCCGGCGATGGCTCCGGCGGGTCCGATATTGGTATTTACGTTGTTGTTATCGACGATCGTGATGCGCGGATAGAAGAGCGCGGAGAAGTCTTTCACAAGACCCACTCGCAATCCGGCCACTCCGGTTGCAGCGTCGTTTGCCGTCACCCATGAAGGCGGCGGGTCCATCAACAGCACAGCGCTGCGCTGGTTGCAGAACACACTCGCGTCGCCATAAAAAGGGCTCATATCCTTGCCCGGAATGTCAGGCGGAAGAACCATCAGGTTGAAGAGGTCGACTTCCTTGTCGATGATCTGATACGCGCTTGCGTAGTCGTTCAGACCTGGCGCCATACCGTCGGAGGCGGGCAGCGCGGGCGAAGTCTGCTGGCCGATGCCGGCTCCGCCGACTCCAAGTGTGTAGAGATGAACGTTCGGGCCAGGGAAATCCGGCGCCAGCGTCGCCGCGGAAACGGTAAACTTCGTCGATACAAAGTTATCCGCGATGTCGTCGGTCGGAAGCAGCGTGATCCGGTAGTTCGCCAGGCTTGTCTTCCACTTGTTCTTGTTACCGGCCACTGTCGGAACAAACTGCGCTATTCGCTGCGAGATGATGCCGAGCTTCTCGCGGATTCCGTCGGAATTGCCATTCGGGGACGCGGCGTTGGCGTCTTTCGCCATCGAATCGGCTGCGGCAGTCGTGATGATGGACTGCAACGGCCCACCCGTCATTGGAACCGTATCGCCCACAAAGGTACCGTCGGGCTTCATCACGTCGATATCGATGCCGGTCAGGCCGTTTTGAGCAAGGGCGGCGAAGTCGGAGAGCGCGGTTTCCGTCGGCCGGAAAGTGATGCCGTTCGGCGCGGGCCGCTGGTTCCAGCGACCGGACAGCTCAAGACCGCCCTGCGCAGTGCCGAGCATTAATGGAACCGTCAGATCGTTGGACGACCCGGGCCGGATGAATATGTCGCCTGTCGCCGCCGCGGGCTCAATCTTCAACCGGAAAGCATTGGCAGGTCCTGCGGCTGGAAAACTCACGGCAACATTCACGCCCGGAATCCCAAGCGCGGCGAAGGCATTGGTCACGGCATTCTGAATGTCGGTGGTCAGGCTGGCGGCCGTGGAAACGGTGATTGTCGAAAGATCCACTTCGACATAGGCGCTCCCGCCGACACTGATTTGAAACTTGTTGGTCGTTACACCGGCTGAATTTCCCAACAGGGGCTGCCACGCGGCCTGGAATCCGGCGGTCTCGTCGACCGCCCGTCCTGAGAGAGAAGAACCTTTGCCCGCCGCCGGCACCGCGCCACCGAGAGCCGCAGTGACCAGTTGCGAGTTCTGCGACAGGTAGGTGGGCGCGAAGAGCGGAGAGGCCGGGTCCATACTCAGCCCTTTCCAACTCTCGGCGTTGGTTTTGGTGCGATTGCCTTTTCCATCGAACTGCCACTGAAACAAATCGAGGTTGAACGTGGTTTCGGGCTGCGACCCGCCGTAGCTGACGACCGCCCGAATGTTCTCGCCCTGGGCGCCCGCATTGGTGGCGCTGAGCGTAAGCACTTCGGCGCCGAGCTCGTTTTTCAACGTGACGGTGGCGTTCGTGGCCCCGCTGGCGATTCGCATCACATAGCAGTTCGTGCCGCCGTTGAGGAAAAACAGCTTCACGTAATTGGGCAGTTGAGCGATCGATGTGTCGTCCGAGAAAGCCCGCACAAAATCGGTATACGTTGTGCATTGCACCGGGTCGAACATCGGTCCGGCCTTCGTCATTCCGATGAACATCGCGATCGAAGTGCTGACGCCGGTGATAGTCCTGACGCCGCTTGGAACTTCCTGAACATAGACTCCGGGATACGTTGGTGTTACCGCCATCGGCGCGCCTCCTTTTGCTTGCGGTGCTTAATGAGCCACGCAGAATTGTGTGACTCCGGCGAAAATCGTTTCAAAGAAGCTGGCTCCGGCCCACGGAACCGTGCTTTTTGGAACATGTGCGGTCAGGCCCAGGCCCGGTTGCGGGCCTGCGCGCGACTTCCTGGGCGCGAGGCGGATTCTCTCGCGGCTCCCCTGGACTGCCCGAGTTTTTCAGCAAACGTAAATCGGGCGGATGCGCGCTATGGCTGATACGGCAGCATCGCCTGATTACTCGACTGGCCGGTTTGGGAGATAGAGACGGTCAGGTTTCCGGCAGCCAGTCCCGCTGGCACCTGGAAGTTCATTTGATAAAGACCGACCAGGCCAGGCGTCAGACCAACGAAAGTCGTTGGATACTGGGTGCCATTTATGGTGAGGACCGGAATATCTGTCGGGACCGCGAGCGGGCTGGTGGGCGATGCCGCGCCACTCGCGAGATCCGCATCGGTGTCTCCAAGGCCGGCGAGGTAACTGACCAGGTATTCGCCCGGCGCCGCCGGCGAAGCCTTACTGACAAGCGTGCCGTCGCTGTGCTGCGCGATCATCGTGCTGTCGGTGAACACGGCGATGCCTGGGGTTGCCGGCGAGAGCGAGATCGGGCTCGGAGTCGTCAGAGCGCCGTTGGCGGAAACCACCACCTGGTACTGCCTGCCAGGTTGAAGCTCGAAAGGAATCTGCGCATTGATCTGGCCCGAGCTCACGTAGAAGAGCGGCGCCTGCATCCCGCCGATAATTACGGACGTGTTATTCAGCGTCGTCGGCAGCGGAATGTCTGCCGGCTGCACGGTCAGAGTTGCGAGGTTGTCACCGTATATCTGGATGATTGTCCCCGGAGCCAGCGCATCGCCAACCAATGGATCGAAGGTATGCAGCGTACCATTCGGCGTAATCGAAGGCGCCGCGTTGGGAGTAACTGACCCGGCGATCTGGCTGGTGGCGTCCGGATAACCCTGGGCACTGGCGTGAACGTTGATGTTCATCTGGGCCGTCGACTTTCGCGGTGACCACGTGCCGGAGTAAAGACCCTTCGTCGGATCGGCAAGCGAGAGAAGCAGCGGCGGATCGCCGTTGCTGAATGTCGCGACGACTTGCCCGCCATTGACCGTGGACCCGCAGTCGTCCGCGAGCACGATGGCCAGCGGCGTCGGCCACGCAGCCGGGGCCGAGAAATTATTGACCAGACCCGTCTGCGTCGGCGCCAGCTTTGTCGGCGCGCAAACGGCTCGCGGTTTGAGCGACTGAAGACTCGATGCCGCGGACGCGGCTCCCGCAGGTGTGCCGTTCGCGACGATGAGCGTCACGTTGACAGTCCGCACGGCCGTCGCCGAGAGCGAGTAATTCACGCCGCCCTGATAGATGCCGGCTTTCAAGCCGTTGGTGCTGATGCCGACTGACGTCACTCCCGGCGCGCCTGCGCCGGCAGTTCCGGTGGCCGGTGTCACCGATAGCCAGTTCGCGCCGTCAGTTGTTGAGGCGCTGGTCTGGAATCCGGCGGGGGTGGTTGCGCCGGAGTAGACGTTGACAATTTGCGGCGGCAGGACTCCGCCCACCGTGGTGAGGAAGAGCAATCCGCCGGGCTCGACGTCGGGCGCGGAAGCCGCGGCTGCCGTGGTCACGTTCAGCACGACTTCATAGTCCTGCGGCGAATTGGCGAGCTGGTCGGAGGTTACGCGGATCTGGCCGTAGTAAGCTCCCACGGCGAGCGCGCCGGCGGCTGCGGGATCGATCGAGAAAGAGACCGTGCCCGGTTGCGTCGACGATGCCGAACCCGTTGCGCTGCCCACAACCAGCCAGCTTGCGCCAGGAAGCACGGTCGCATTCCATGTGGCCGGTTTGCTGTTGACCACGCTGACGAGGAAAGATCCCGCGGGATCGCCGGGGGCGCTGCCGACCGGCATGTTGAACCGTGTGCCGGAAGGAGCCAGCGTCATGGTGGAATCCGAAGCGATAAAGACGGTGACCGGCACCGACGCCTTGCCGCCGGAGGTCGCCAGATCGAGCAGCGTCCGGAAGAAGCCGGCGTGCAATTGGTTCGGGTCAACAGTGACTGGAATCGCAGCCGAGGAGCCGCCGCTCAGAGCAGTGGGGATGGATCCCACCGTGCACCAGGAGGCTTCGCACGAAACCGAGGCGAAACCAAGCTGCCCGGCGCCGCTGTTTTGAACGTTGAGAGATTGAGTGATCGGGGCGAGATTCGCCGTTGTCGTCGCGTAAGCCAGCAGGCCCGTGGCAACCGCCAGCCGCGGAGGGGCGCTCGCGACGTTCAAGCCGACCGAAACACTTTGCGCCTTGCCGGAGCATGGCGATGTCGTACACGTCACGGTAATCGACGCCGAATAATCGCCCGTGGCCAGCGTCAGCGCCGCGGGAGTCAGGGAAACCTGCAGGACGTCAGGCGTTGACGAGCCATGAGCCAGAGCCAGCCACGTGGCCGACGTGCCCGACACGGAGTACGAAAGCTGCTGCGACGCCACGGTGGATTGTACGCCAACGGTCTGCGGCGCGGGCGCGGTGCCGGCCGGATTCAGCAGAGAAAAGCTCAGCGGACCCGACGTGAGAATCAGATCCGGCGATACAGGCCGGATCGTCAATGCGAGAGCCGCGGTGGTTTTGGCACCGGCGGCATCTGTGACAGTCAGGTTGAGCGCCGAGCTACCCGCGGCGGAAGGGATACCGCCAAGACTGCCGCCGCTCGAAAGGCTCATTCCGGCAGGAGCCGTGCCCGACCATGCATATGGTGCGACGCCGCCTTTAGCCGCCAGCACCTGCTGGGGATAATCGACCTCCATCATGCCGGCGGGCAGAGGCGACTGCGTCGTGATCACCAGCGGTGCCGGCTTGATGTTAATCGAAACCGCGCTGCTGACACTGGCGCCGGCGGAGTCCGAAACCTGCACGCTGAACGGATAGGTCCCGATAGTGCTAATCGTCCCGGATACGACGCCGCTGCCGCTCAGGCTGAGGCCCGCCGGCGGATTTCCCGACCACGTGTATGGCGGGAGCCCGCCGCCTGCAACAAGCGCTTGCGAATACAGCACATCAACCGTGCCATCCGGAAGGGTGCTGCTGGTTATGGAAAGCGGCTTCGGCGCTGCAATGCTGACGGTCACGGTTCCCGACACGCTCTGCCCACCGCTGGAAGCGGTAACGGTCAGGGTGTAATTGCCGGCTGTCCTCGGCGTCCCCGAGAGATTGCCTGATGAGTCAAGCGAGAAGCCAAGGGGAATACCGGTCCCTGTAAATATGACGCCGCCGGACCCGCCTGTTGCCGCGATTGAGGCGGTGTAGAACTGGCCCGCAACACCTCCAGGCAGCGAAGATGTCGTCAGCCCGAGCACGTTGATCTGGATGTTGGTAAACGCATGGCTTCCTGCCGTATCCGAAACCGTGATCGCGGCGGCATAGTTGCCCGCGGCGGTGGCCGAGCCATTCAAACTGGCGCCCGAGATCGACACTCCCGCCGGCAGTCCGGACGCCGTGAATGTATAGGGGGCGATTCCGCCGTTGCCGGCAAGGGTGAGTGATACGGATCCGCCGACAGTCGTCTGGATCGAGCTCGCCGATGAACTGATGGAAAGAGGCGGCGGAGGTGGCGGACCCGACGCGTTAATCGTCAGCGAGAAAGCCTGCGTGCCACTTAACGTGAGACCGGTGTCGGTCGCACGGATGTTCACCGTTGTCGTTCCGTTGGTCCCGGTGGCCGGGGTTCCGCTGAGAACTCCGGCTGTACTGAGCGAGAGTCCCGTGGGTAATCCATTGGCGAGCCATGTATAAGCTCCCGTACCTCCGATGGCACTGAGTGTTATGGGCGTGTATAACTGTCCCACTGTGCCCGCCGGCAACGCTTGCGTTGTGACTCTTATTGTCTGCGCGGGAAACGAAACCACCGAGATGGAATTCGCGAATGTCGCAGCGCCAGGCTGGAAACCCTGGCCTGTGGCGCTGTTTGCGATCGTGTCGATCTTGTGATTGTCAACCAGAGCGAGGCTTCCGTTCGCGGGATTGCGGTACATACCCAGCGGCGCTGTGATCTGAGGAGAAGTTAAATAAACGCTGCTCGTACCAGTGGGTGTGACTGAGTAGATCGTTGAATCTGAAATGTTGCTGATAAGGTAATTGCCGTTTGAGTCGAAGGCAAGTCCGCCAAGCGTGGTTCCATCCGGCTGCGGCCCCGTCAGACTCAGCGCGCTGGCGTCGGTCGCGCCGGGCGCAATATTGAATATGTGGAGACCGCCGTTGTCTTCCGCAACGATGTAATGGCCCGCGGCATCGATGCGTACGAAAACGTCTTCACGCTCGCCTTGCGAACTGACGGGGTAGGTAACGATCGGTGTGATTGTGCCGCCGGGCGTCACCTTTACCAGCTGGTGATTCACATTGTCGGCGACGATGTAATTTCCAACCCCGTCCACGGCTACTGAAAGCCAGCTGCCATTGGTCGCGGTGGCGATCGAGGAGGCTGTCCCCGCCAGCGTAATCCTTGCGATGTTCTGCCCCGCGGCCAGAATGAAATTATTGGAACCGTCGAGCGTGAAGTCGTTCGCGCCGCTCGGGCAGGTGTCAATCGGGCAAGTCACGGTTGGCAGGCTATCCGTAACCCGCACGATGGTGTTGTTGGATTCGAGAACGTATGTCAACGAAGGCAACGAGCCGGAAACCGTAACCGCAATCGGGAGCGCCAGCGGTCCGCCGGTCAGAATCTGGCCAAAATTAGCCCCATTCCCATCGAATGTGAACAGTGAATTGGCCGTCGAATCGACCACGAAGTATTTGCCAGAAGCGGCATCGCGCGAAATCCCGGCCGGCGTTCTGAGAAAGCCGGTGTCCACGTAAAGAGCGGTCACTGCGCCTGCGGGCGTGATCGTGTAGACGATCTCGTTTAGCGTGTCGACATCGACATAATTGCCGTTCGCGTCGAACGTCAGTCCGCCTGTTGAAAGCGGCGTCGAACCTGTAAGAGTGACCGGGGTCACAGCGCCCGCGGGTGTCATGCTGTAAATCTTCAGCGCGCTGTTTCCCTGAGAACTGTTGTCCTCCGCAATGATGTAGTTGCCCGCGGCATCAACGCGAACATAGACATGTTCCGTGGCCCCGGGGTTGACGACCGGATATGCCAGGGTTGCCTGTGTTTGCCCGTCGGCCGAAATTCGGTAGATCTTGTGAAAAATGCCGTCTCCGACGATAAAATTCCCAGCGCTGTCAATCGCCACCGTGTCATAGCTTGCGGAGTCCGGGGCCGTTGCGATCGGAACACCCGATGCGCCGGTGAGCGCGATCCGCACGATCGAAGAGCCCGTCGCGACGATAAAGTTTCCGAAGCTGTCGCGTGCAATGTCGCTGCAGGCGCCCCCACAGGGCTGGTAATTCGCAAATGAAGCGGGAACACCCGCGGCAATCGACGTCAAAACTCCGGATTCATTCAGCACATAGGCCGTCGTCCCCGAAACCTGGGTGAGCACGGGCGCAGTTCCGCTGGGCGCAACCGAGACCGCGTAAGTGGCCTGTGTGGATAGTCCGGAGATCGTGTCGGTCAGCGTTACCGTGGCGGCGAGGCCTGTATTTGATGACGTCGGCGTTCCCGTCAGGCTGGCCGTATTTGCTGCCACGGGAACGACGTTGAAATTCAACCCCGTCGACTGACTTTGGATCGACCATGTGAACGAGCCCGAGCCGCCGGTGGCGATCAGCGTTTGGGTGTAGAGTTGACCCACCCGCGCTTGCGGCAGGAGCGGAGAGCTCGGACTAATCCCCAATGCGGGGAAGTTCACCCGCAATGGTACGAGGTTGGTGGGAATTCCGTTCTGCCGGAGGACCGCGAACTCCCACAACCCGCCTGACAGCAGGTTCGCGGGCACCGTCACCTGAATCGTCGTGGCCGTCGCGGATGTCGGCGGCAGCACGGTCGTCACACCGTTTGGCGACGTGGCAGCCACCTGCGTTCCCTGCGGAAAGGCGGCGCCAGTCAGGATAAGGCTCACGGGGTTGGAACTTGCGGTGATGGAACTGGGCGACACCAGGCTGAGATAGCCGGCGGCGCCGGGAGGCGCGGAAGCAGCGAAGAGCCTGAGGACCTGGGCTGGCGACAGAGCATAATTCCAGACGGCGACGTCGTCGATGCCGCCGGTAAAAAACCGGTTGGTGTTGACAGCAGAGTTCCCGATCTCGAATGCGGTTGTCTTATTTGGAGTCGAGGCTGTCGCATCGCTGGCGACCTGAATGCCATCCCAGTAAATGACGCGTTTTCCCGCGGTATTGTCAAACGTCGCGGCGACCATGTGCCATTGCCCGGTGAATGTGGGCGCCGGCGGCACATAGCTGAGGTTGGCGTTGTTATCCGTCGTATAGAACCGCAGCGTGTCGTCATCGGTGAACTGCAGGTCGAAATCGTTGCCGGTCTGGGATTCGCCCTCGATATAACGGATCACACCCGGCGTCGTCGATGGCTTTGTGTTCAGGAAGACCCACGCCATCATGCTGCCGGCGGTGGTGATTCCACCGGAAAGATTCGTGGTCACCTGTCCCGCGGCGCCATCAAGCAGCACGTAGTTGTCCGTGTTGCTGGTAATAGCTCCGTTCGGCGTAATCGTGGCGCCGGCCGCGCTTGCGGCAAAGGTGCTGGTTCCAACCTCGCTGGCTCCCAACGCGGTTTCCATGCGGAAGTATGCCAGCGGATTCGTCGCATCCACCGCCGACACGGAATCTCCCGGAACGGCGACAACCCCCGCCGGAGCGGTCAATGCGTTGGGCGTCGTCCCCGGCGTCGAAGCGAAAGTCGATACCGCCGTCCCAGCCGCGTTGACTTTGTTGATCTGATTGGGCAGCCCCGCGAGGTATTCGTTTGTCAATGGATTTCTCGCCAACCCGTTCTGGCCTGCGCTGGTGGCGAAGACGGTTGTTGCACCCGCCGGCGTGATCTTGAAAAGACTCTGGCTTCCCGAGTCGAGCACCATGTAATTCGCGCTGGCATCGAGCGCCAGACCGCCGAGCCCGAGCGGCAGTGGTTCGCCCCTCAAATTGACCGGATTCACGACGCCGGCGGGCGTCATCACAATCACCGTAATCGGGTTGTTCCCCGCTCCGTTGTCCTGAGCAATTACGTAATTCCCGTTCCGGTCCACGGCAATCCGGATCTTCTCCGCCTGGTCGGGGTTGGAGACGCTGTATGTGCCGACCTGCGTCTGCAGCAGCCCGTCCGGGCTGACCCGCCAGATCGCGTGCGATTGATTGTCGCCAAGGATGTAATTACCCGCCGCGTCGTAAGCCACGGCAACCCAAGTCGAGCCGCTGGGCGCCTGGTAAATGGTCGCCGCACCACCGAGAAAAGCCGTCTCCAGTCCGCCCGTCGCCGCGGCGAGGGTTCCCGCTGTCGGGTCGATCGCAAGATCGCTGGCCTGTATTGGGTTAATCGGCGCCAGGGTTTGCCCATCGGGCGAGATCGCGTAAAGTCCGCCATTAAACGGTTGCTGAGCGTTGATCGCGGTATTGTTGACCACCGCCAATGAAACCGGCGAGGTCACAACGATGGTCAAGGCGACCGGAGAACTCGTGGTCGGCGTCGAATCGGTCACCGTTACGTTGAAGTTGAATGTCCCTGTAGCCGTTGGCCTTCCGCTGATGACGCCGGTGCTGATGCTCCAATCGAGTCCGGGCGGCAGCGACCCGATGACGTTCCACTGATAACCGCTGCCGCTTCCGCCGGTGGCGGTAAGGGTCGTGCCATACGACTCTGAAATCCCCGCGCCCGGCAAGCTCGAACTCGTAATCGAAGGAGGCGGAACTACCGCCTGGTTCGTGGTGCTGAGATTGGGGCCGTACCAACCGCCGCCCGAATTGCTGTCCGCGTCAGGCCACGCAAACGAGGTCGCACCTGCCCTGGCCTTGCCTGTGGAAAAACTGGCGCCTGCCGTGTACACACCCGTTGCGCCACCCCGGAATATGTCATTTCCGCCGCCGGAGGGGTTAAAAAAGCCGAGGGTATACGTCCCGGGCTGCAAAGTGATTGGAGTGATATCGGTAAAGAGCCACCTTCCATTGGCACTTGTGGACGCGACAGGGGTGCTGCTGTTATCGACCGTGACCGAAACCAGCGCCGCACCGCCGGTGGAGTTGAAAATCCCGACCGTGTGAGGGCCGGCGAGCCCGTCGCTCCCGTCATCCCACAAGCCGATCGATTTGAATGTCGTGGCTGATGTGATGGTGAAATTGAATCCCCAATTGCCCGCAAAGCCGGTTTCCTGATTGCCGCCAGCCGACGGACTAACATCGTAAAGCAGCGTCGCCTGACACGAGACGATTACGCAAAGCGCCGAGACCGCCAGCAGCGTGGCCTTTATCACCAGGTTCTTCATTTTGGCTCCCCAGATAGAAAACTGCCGGTCCGTAAATCGCCCGGAAAGAGCGCCTCTTGCCCAGCGTCACACGGCAAACGTGATGCTTCACACGATTAGTCTCAGATAGTAGCATTTTTTCAGCTCCGGTCTTCCGAGCCCGGATGCAAATATTTACCTTTGTAGAAGCGGCCCTTGAGGTCTGCGTACGTTCCGGCGGATCAGGATCACGGTACTTGCGCGACCATCTCGCGACGCGCGTTTTCACAGAGGGTTGACTTTTACGACTTCGGAAGAATCCCGGGGTTTAAATCGCTGCTTTTGGCGTTCATAGCGCGGTTTCCCGGGGAGCGTGGTGTCAGGTCTTACCGCAGTGTGAACTTGCAGTCGCGGGGATGCCAGCGTAACAAGAACACATGGCGGCCACATTCATACACGGGGAACGTCGCCGCCGCGCGTCAAATTGTTCGATCCGGATGGGGGCGGTACTAACTAAATCCTGCTTTCGGACGCGAAGGCGGCATGTCGAATTGCGCGCGGCAATTGACCAAGTCCGCGGCGGAGGCGTCGAAGGCGGTGCAGCGCGGGTAGCAGTGCGCTTATATGAAGGCGGAGAAGATGGCGGGTGCAACCCGACCGCTCTTAAAGTGGCGAATCGGGCCGCGCCAGTGCCCGCCACATGTGCGCCACTGGACTGTTATCGTTCCCGAGTCCCTCTTTCGGTTGTCTGAAATGTCTGCCGAGGATATCCAGGAACGGTTCAATCGTCACGGCCGCGTGGGGATCGAACGAGTATAAGTCGTTCAGCGTCACCAGCCGCGGCTCCATATACCACTTGTGGTTGCGGAGCATTTTCCACGCGGCCTCGACGTGGGGTGCGGGCACATAGTCCTCGCCAAAGAGGTACTTGTACAACTCAGGGTATTCGTACCCGGTTTCCTTATCGGGATAAAAGCGAAGGGCCTGATGATAGCGGATCGCGAAGCTGACCTTCTCCGGAACATAGGGCTCATAAAGCTGCCCGCCCCACCATCCGTGGTCGCTGCGCATCAATTCGGCCGCCGTATCGTGCAGCAGACACGCGAGAATAATCTCCTCACTCAGGCCGTTCTTCATGGCAAGTGTTGCGCTCTGGAGACAGTGATTCCGGGTAGTATTGACACCGAATCGCAGACTGAAGAAATCGACGAGCGTCGGCTTCGCCGGCATCGGCGGCAGCTTTTTCATGTTGCCGCTGCTTGATGTGAACAGAAATCCGGCCCCGGCGCGGAAGGGTTTGGTTTCGATCCGGTCCTCGACTTCGCCGACGGTCGGATAATGTCCGTTGGCGCCGGCTCCGATTGTCTTTAATTGAATTGCGAGGAAATCTTCGATTGCGTCGGCTTTGGCTTCCGGGTTCAACTGGCCCGCCGATTCCGCACCGCCGAGGCTATCGAGGAAGAGTCGTTTGTCGACTTTCATAGTGCCGCCCCTGTTTTCATGATAGCGGGCGCTGAAACCGCTCGCGCCGCTACAATACGGAGAAATGCCTTTTGACACCGCCAACCTCGTCGCGATCGATACGCATGTCCATATCGAATCAGAAGTTGAAGGCAACGCCGCCGATGAGGCCGCGAAAAAGTACTTCGGCGACAGTGGCGTACCGAGAGGCCGCCAGGAACTCGCGGAATACTACCGATCGCGCAAAATCGGCTGCGTCGTTTTCTCGGTAGACGAACGGCTTACCGGACGTCCCCAGGTTTCGAACGACGACGTCGCGGATTTCGCCGAAGAGAACAGCGATGTCGTGATGGCATTCGCGAGCGTCGACCCCACGCGCGGCGCGGAGGCTGTAAGCGAAGCGCGCCGCCTGATTGCCCGTGGCGTCAGAGGATTCAAGCTCCATCCGCCGTTGCAGCAGTTCCACGCCAACGACAAAATGGCGTATCCGTTCTATGAAGTGCTGGCGGAGGCGCGGAAGCCGGTCATTTTCCACACCGGACACAGCGGTATCGGCACAGGCATGCGCGGCGGAGGCGGTATTCGGTTGAAGTACGGCCATCCCATGGATATCGACGACGTCGCGGTCGATTTTCCGGATATGCCGATCATCATGGCCCATCCATCATTTCCCTGGCAGGAAGAGGCGATCTCCGTGTGCCTGCATAAGGTGCAGGTCTACATCGATCTTTCGGGGTGGTCGCCGAAGTACTTCTCGCCGGTGCTCATTCAATACGCCAACACTCTGCTCAAAAAGAAGATGCTGTTCGGCTCGGACTTCCCGCTCATCACACCGGACCGCTGGCTGGCGGATTTCGAAAAGATCGCTATTAAAGATGAGGTGCGCCCTCTGATTCTGAAGGAAAACGCAATTCAGTTGTTCGGGCTCTGATATCCACGGTCGGGAATTCCCCGCCGGCAAGACCGCCAGCGGTACATGTCAGCTCGCGCCGCGTCCGGACATCACGTGCGGGATCGTCAGCAGGATGATCTTCGCGTCCAGTCCGAGCGACCAGGTATCGATGTATTGAAGATCGAGGCGCATCCACGATTCGAAATCCACTTTGTCCCGGCCGCGTACTGCCCACAGGCAAGTCAGCCCCGGCCGCATCCGCAGGCGGCGCCGCTGCCAGCGCTGGTACCTCGCAACCTCGGTCGGAATCGCGGGCCTCGGCCCGACCAGCGACATATCGCCCTTCAGGACGTTGAAAAGCTGCGGCAGTTCGTCGATCGAAAACTTGCGCAGCCACTTGCCGACCGCCGTCAGCCTCGGATCGTTCCTGATTTTCATGACGATATCCCGCTCGTTCAGATGGGCGACTTGATGCAGACGCGCCTCGGCATCCTGCACCATGGAGCGGAACTTGTAAAACGTAAATGTGCGGCCATTGAGCCCGCACCGCACCTGGCGAAAGATCACCGGTCCGCTCGACGTCAGCTTGATCAGGATGGCGGCGATCACGAAGACCGGGCTCAGCAGGATGATTCCGGCCAGCGCCAGAACGACGTCGATCGCCCGCTTGGCGAGCAGCAGCACGTCGTTGTCGGGCGCGCCGGAGAAGGTGAGCAGTGGGGTGCCGCCAATCTCCTCGAGATCGATGTAGCCGTTCACCTGCGGGAAGAAATCGATGGCGATACGGCTGCAAACCCCTTCCTCCTGGCACCAGCGAAAGACCGGTTCGAGGGAAGGCAGCATGCCGGAATCCACCGCGAAGTGGATCTCGTCGATGATAAAGTGTTCGGCCAGCAGACTGCGCAAGTCATCGAGAGGAAAGATTCGATACGCATGCTCGATCTGCACCGTCGCCGCCGCGGTCAGTTGTCCCGGAGGGGCCGGCAAACCCGGCTCCGGAGGAGCCAGGAAACCAAGGATGCGAACGCCGTGTCCATGGTGATCTTCAAGACTGCGGGCCAAAGCCATGGCGCGCTCGCCCAAACCCACGATAAAGATGTTGCGCTCCGCTCCCAGCTCGCGGCTCAGGTACGATACGAAATTGCGGGCGGCAATGCGAAACCATATCAGAAAGAGCCAGCTCGTTCCGATAAAAAGGCTCAGGAAGACACGGCTGATATCGAGCTTTGTCGCCACCACGAGCACCACCAGTGCCAGCGCGCTCGACCCGACCTGCCGAAACGAATCTCCGACAATAACGCCAATCCGGACCGATTCGAGTTTCCCGTAGACGTCGAGCCAGTAGCCGCACCCGACCCAGGTCAGGAGGCAGAAGCCGAGCAGCAGCGTCCGTACATCCGGTGTCAGGAAGAACTGGTGACTGAGCGGTGCGTACTCGCGGACGCTGTAGGCGAGCGTGAATGCCGCCGCTGTCAGGATGCCGTCAGCGAAACCGAACAGAATTTTCAGCTTGCGCTTCTGGCTGCGGAACATTCCTTTCACACCATCTTATATACGCGCGCCAGGCGCCGGTCAGGGACGAACCGGTAAAGCGAACGCGACGTAAGCGCCTTGCCCCGCAGGCGCGGCGGGCTCTGCCGGATTCACGATGCGCGTTGCTGGCGGTCCATTCCGCGCCGCGACGCAGAAGCGGCGGCGATCAAACAGGGGATATTGCGAGGGCATTGGCGGTTCATGCTATCGCGGGCATCGAACCGGGTCAAGCAGAGTCAGCTCAACCCTTAGCGGAGCGGTATTTCGACGTCACCCATGGCCGTGTGCAGAATCAGGCTGAGGCTCCTGATCTTCTTCACGTTCCCCGAGTACGGGAAATAGATGTTCCCGGCGACTGGCTTGCCGATCTTGCCGGTGGGCAGCGCGGTATCCAGGACGAGCTTCGCTGGGTCGGCGGTTGCGTGTTCTACCTTGTTGGGATCGTCGGGCGCACGCGGGGCCTTCGCCTGCGGCCGCCCAATCGATGGGTCGCCGGGGAAACGTCCCACCGGATCTGGTCTGCCCAACACCACGCCGGAGTCGCCGACTCCGGCGCCGACTTCCAATTGAGGATGCTGCGTCCAGTCCGGATACTTCAACGAAGCGGCAACGAATTCAGGGCCCGCTTCGGGAATCGCCGTTTTTGCACGGTTGACGCGCAGCTCGAAGGAGTCGCCGTGCAGCTCAAGTGGGGTCTTCGGATAGATGCCGACTTCACAAACCAGATAATCCTTCGTGAAATACATCTGCCCTTCGGCGGAGTAGCTATGCACCTGATACTCGACGCCGACGTCCGCGGCAGGCGACTCGATATGGGAAGGATACTCCTGGAGGCTTTTGCGCGGTTCGATGCCGGCGGAAACGGAACTTATCGCAAGAGCGAGCGCAATCAGGCAAGCCAGCCACTTCATCATCAACCTACCTGATGGTAAGTCTTTTTTTGGCTGGTGCCTTTTTGGGCCTCAGGCGCGGCGTAGTAGAGGAATCAAAGCTTCGGGCGCGAAGCAGCGGACGGGAGATCCGCGAAATCCTTTCGGATCGCGGCTCACAATGCAGTCACACCCGCAAGGCGAGCGGCGGCCGCGGTGACGGCGTCCTCAAAATCCGGGAAAGTAGTGAAGCGAACGGTATCCTCAATTTACGATGCGATTGACGGCGGCTATCTCGAAAATGCCGGCCATCCCGGCGACCACTCGCGTGGCTTTGAGGTTGCCCAGATCTTTCCGGATCAAGTAGTGGATTGCGGTCGCGGAATGAGCCGCCATGACGCCCCCGGGTCCGCCGTTCTCGACAGCCGCCCAAACAACAGCGCTCGCCTCCACATGCGGCCGGCGGTCGAGCAGCATGCCAAGAATCACATTGATATCGAAGAGGATTTTCTCATCGCCTTCATCGAGACTTCGGAGGGAGATGGTCGCGACAAGAGGCGACGTCGGCGTGCTTGAGAATCCCCCGCCAAGAACGCAAGACCGGAGCAGATTGCGTCGGCAGTGGCCCGGGATTTGGCACCGTCGCCAGACATGTTTCAACCATACCGGAAACCGAAACGCCGTTCCGTTTCGCATATTCCTTCGCCCGCGAAACGATCCGATTATCCACACTCAAAGTGTGCCTGACCGGTACGTATCGTATCGCGAAAATTATCCGTACAGACTTCTGGCCGCCGGTCGTGGCCGTATTCCCGTGCTTCGGGGCCGCGTTTTAAAAGGGTATGTACGGTTTCAAACCCGAACAGCAATCTCCTTCAAGGATTACTGACTTCAAGCGCACACTCGACCGTATGCTTCGCGCGCCGCGCGCCGGCCCGTGTGCCCTGCATCACGGCAACCGCGGACCGGCGTCGCCAGCGGAGGAAACAGTACAGCGATTTCGCGGGATCCCGGCTATCATCGCGTAAAAGCATGCTTCCATTTCGCCTGCTGATGACACGCTTTCCAGCCATATTCGTAATGGCTACACTCGCAATCGCGCAAACGTCCCCTTCGCCGGCTGCAAGCCCTGGCCGTGTGACTTACATCGCCAATTCAGGGACGCCCAACATCCTGAGCTACCTGACGAATCCACTGCAATTGCTTGAACAGTGGTTTCAGAGCCACATCGCCGCCATGATCGTCTACCCGCCGATGTTCGACGCCAGCCTTTCCTGGTTCCCCAACGGCTATGCCTACTTCGATTTGTATGGAATCCAGAAAGGATCATGGGAAGAACTAGTGCACCCGGAATGGATCCTGCACGACCAGAGCGGCAATCGGCTCTATCTGCCTTACAACTGCAGCGGCGGCACCTGTGCGCAATATGCCGCGGACGTCGCTAATCCCGCCTTTCGCGCCGCGTGGATCGCCGACATGGCGGGAACAGCGTGGGGCGCCGGCTATCCGGGCGTTTTCATTGACGACGTCAACATGAATTTCCAGGTCGGCGATGGCTCGGGCACTCTCGTCGCGCCTGTCGATTCCAATACCGGGCAGCCTATGACTTACGACGCCTGGAGAAACTACGTTGCTGGTTTCCTCGAACAGGCGCGCACGGCGACGCGCGGCCTCAAGCTCCTCGAGAATACCCTCTGGTACGCGGGTCCACCGGGTGTGCAGGATGCCGACCCCGCGATTCAGCGCCAGATCGCGACCGCCGATACGATCACGCTGGAGCGAGGTGTGGCGAGTGATACCGGCCTCTCCGGCGGCACTGGTGGGCTTTCCGTCTACGCGTTTCTGAACTACGTGGATCGCGTGCACGCAGCGGGAAAAGGCGTGAATTTCCAGGAATACGCGCTTGACCCTCCGGGCCAGGAGTACGGGCTCGCGAGCTACTTTCTCATTTCCAATGGCAGCGACAGCATCGGCGACGCGTCCACCACGCCCGACAACTGGTGGCCTGGCTACGACGTCGATCTCGGCACCCCGCTCGGGCCGCGGACCTATCAGAACGGTATCTTCGAACGGGATTTCACCGGCGGTAAAGTGCTCCTCGGAGAGCCAGGTCTCGCTGCGCAGACAGTGGATCTCGGCGGCTTGTTCGCGCGGCTCGATGGAACACGTGTGAGTTCGGTCTCGATCGGAGACCGGCAAGGCTACGTTCTGGTTGGCGTGGCATCGTCGAGCGCGTCACCACTGAGCGTTGTCGTCAACGCCGCCAGCCAGACTGCCGGACCCGCCTCACCCGGAGAAGTCGTCACTCTAACGGCATCGAGTGCGGGCACTCCGGCCCAGGTATTCTTCAACGGTGTCGCGGCGCCGGTTGTCTCAGTCGCGGCGAACGCACTCAACGCGGTCGTACCCTTCGGTCTCGACCTGACACATGCGGCGCAGGTGGAGATACGCCAGGATCAATCGATCGTCGACGAGTCGGTTTCAGTGGCCGCCGCGGCGCCGGGAATCTTCACCACCAGCGCCAACGGAAGCGGACCTGGAGCGATTCTGAATCAGGACTATTCGCTGAACACCGCCGCGAACCCCGCGGCCGCGGGCTCGGTGATCATGGTCTATGCCACTGGCTTTGGGGCTCTCAACCCGCCTCCTACCGACGGTTCCATCACGCAGACAATCGCAACAACACTCACACCGGTGACAGCGACCATCGGTGGCTTTGCGGCGGACGTCCTCTACGCCGGCGCAGCTCCGGGCCTCATCGAGGGCGTGACACAGATCAACGTTCGTGTGCCGGCAGGCGCGGCGGGGAACCCGGCCGCGGCCATCTCGCTTACGATCGGCGCGTTCACGAGCGCGTCTGGCGTCACCGTTTCCGTTCAGTAGGCGCCGCCCGATTGCGATAGACTCTCTGACTGGAGTGCCAGTGATCCGTCTCCGCGGGTGTGGCTTGAAAAAGCTCGTCGTTATTTTGATGCTGATCGGCGCCGGCGCCTCCGGCCAATCGCCTCCGCTGCAGAAAATCACGATCAACTACGCCACCCGCACGGGCACCACGTGGCCTCTTTATATCGCGAAAGAAGGCGGCTATTTCCGGAAATACGGACTCGACGTTGACATAGCCTTCGCGGTCCATCCGGCTGCCATCGCGATGGTGATCAGTGGCGAAGCTGCGATGACGAACTATCCGCTCGAGCAAGCCATGCTCGCCGGTTCCAAAGGCGGTTCGCTGACCATCGTCGGCAGCCCCTATCGTAAAAGCCTCTTCGCTCTGATGGCCGACAAGAGCTTTGCCACCGTGCGCGATCTCAAAGGCAAGCGTATCGGCGTCAGCCAGATCGGCGACGCTCCTTACAACTATGCAGTCGGCTTGCTCGGGAAGTTCGGACTCACGCCACGCGACGTGCAATGGATCCCCATCGGCACCGATGTCAACGGCCGCGCTGCCGCTCTCGTGGCCGGGCGCGTCGACGCGACCATGCTCACCGCGCCCGTTTATTTCAAGCTTGAAGAAAAAGGCTACAGGAGCCTGGCGAACACGAGCGATTACGATGACATCTACGCGCCGACGGTTTACGTGTTCACGAAGTCCACTGTTGCGGCCCACCCGAAACTTCCGGAGCTTCTGATCAAGGCCCACACCGAGGCCATCAAGCGCTTTTATGAGGACAAGGACTTCGCCCTGAAAGCTTACGTGAAATACGCGCCGGAAGACCTCACGGCACTCGCCCGCGTCTATGATCGCTACGCCAAAACCAATACGTTCGAGCGCGTGCCTTACGTTCTCACGGCCGCCGTTCAGTACATGATGGATCATCCGGTTGACGAGCAGTCCGCCGCACAAATGAAGAGTTTTGATTTTCGAACCATCATCGACAACACTACCGTCGCGCGCCTCGTGCGCGAAGGTTTTTTCGAAAAGTTGTTTGGGCCCGGAATCAAGCAGGAAGAAGAACGGAAGGCGAAGCTTGCGTTTCGCTAGCGATCTTCGTTAACTCTCAAGGAGGTTGATCGCATGCCAAAATCACTCGGGCGCCGTGGATTCCTGAAAGGCGCCGCGGGGGGCGCCGCCGCCATGGCCGCCGGAACTCCGGCCGCCCAAGCCCAGCAGCCGACTGTGCGCCGCGCCGCCGGCGTCCCCTCCGCAGCCGCCCGCGCGGATGAGACCGGGCCTGTCTCCGCTTCCGTCGAGGTCCTCACGGCCGACCGTCCCGGCGCCGACTTCATGGTGGACGTTCTGAAAACGCTCGGCTTCGAATACATCTGCGCCAATCCCGGTTCGAGCTTCCGCGCGCTGCATGAATCGATCATCAACTACGGCGGCAACAAGGCTCCGGAACTGATTACTTGTTGTCACGAAGAGCAATCTGTCGCCATGGCCGACGGCTATGCCAGGATCGAGGGCAAGCCTCTCGCTGTTATGGCGCACAGTACCGTCGGACTGCAGCATGCGTCGATGGCAATCTACAACGCCTTTGCGGCGCGCTCGCCGGCCTACATCATTCTCGGCAACACGATCGATGCCACCGCGCGCAGGCCCGGCGTCGAGTGGTATCACAGCGCGCAGGACGCTGCTGCGATGGTTCGCGACTACTCCAAGTGGGACGATCTTCCGATCTCGCTGCCGCACTTCGCCGAATCGGCCGTACGCGCTTATCAGATAGCGATGACACCGCCACACGGACCCGTGCTGCTGGTGGCCGACAGCGATCTGCAGGAGACGCCGATCGAGGCGTCCGCAAAACTGCGCATCCCAAAGCTGACTCTTTCCTCGGCGCCCGCCGGTGAGATGGCGGCCGTGTCCGAAGTTGCGAAATTGCTCGTCGCGGCTGAAAACCCGGTTATCCTCGCCGATCGCGCCGTACGAACAGCCGAAGGGATGAAACTTCTGGTCCAACTCGCCGAAACAGTTCAGGCGCCAGTGGTTGGGGGGAAGTTTCCATCGCATCATCCGCTTAACCAGGCCGGGGGACGCGGGCTGATCGGGAGCGCCGATCTGATCGTTGGTCTGGAGGTCCCCGATCTCTGGGGATCAATCAACACCGTCCGCGATCAGTTGCATCGCTCGGTACAGACTTATACGAAACCTGGCGCGAAGGTCGTCAACATCTCGGCCGTCAATCTGGACATCAAGAGCAATTACCAGTTCTTCCAGCGCTATCCCGAAACCGATGTTTCCATCGCCGCCGATGCCGAGGCGACGCTGCCTTATCTCATTGAAGCCTGTAAACGTCTCATCACCCCCGATCGCAAACGTGTCATGGATGAACGCGGCAGGAAACTGGCGGCCGCTCACGAACAAGGGCTCGAACGCGCGCGCACCGAGGCTGCTTACGGATGGGATTCCACGCCCATCAGCACGGCGCGCCTCTCCGCCGAGATCTGGGAAGTGGTGCGTGACAAGGATTGGTCGTTGGTGGGCGGTGCTCCTTCGCGCCTGTGGAGTGTCGATACCGTTTACCGCACGGCAGGTGGCGGAGGAGCTTACGGCGTCGGCTACAGTGCGCCTGGTTCCGTCGGCGCAGCGCTTGCCAACCGCAAGTACGGCCGCCTTTCAGTCGCGATTCAGACCGATGGCGATCTCATGTACGCGCCCGGCGCGCTTTGGACCGCCGCTCATCACCGCGTCCCCCTGATGAGCGTGATGCACAACAACCGCGCCTATCATCAGGAAGTGATGCACATCCAGCGCATGGCGAACCGCCATCAGCGCGGCATCACCAATGCGGGCATCGGTACGACGCTGACCGATCCCAACATCGACTATGCGACGATCGCACGCGGCATGGGCGTGCACGGCGAAGGTCCGATCACCGATCCGAAGGATCTCGCGCCCGCTCTGCGCCGGGCGATGGATGTGGTGCTGCGGGGCGAGCCGGCTTTGGTTGACGTCGTGACACAGCCGAGGTAATGCGAATGCGCCTGGTCGCTCTGCTCACGCTGGCATCGGCCCTGGTGGCTCAAACGCCGTCAGCGCTGAATGGAAAGAAGCTCTTCGACAGTTACGGCTGCTATCAGTGCCACGATCATGACGGGCACGGCGGGGCCGGCGCCCGCCTCGCGCCGAATCCGCTACCGTTCGCCGCTTTCTCGAAGTACGTCCGGCAGCCCACAGGCGAGATGCCCCCGTACACGAAGAAGGTCGTCTCCGACCGGGAACTGGCGGACATCTACGCCTATCTGCAATCGATCCCGCAACCGCCGGCGGCCAAAAGTATTCCTATCCTCAATCATTGAGATCGTTGGACAGCGAATGGTCTCGCGCCCGAGTGAACTACACTCCACAAGGGCCAGCGCGCGGCCTCGCACTTACACGCCTTCGGCCATGGGCAATCGGTAGCCTTTACTTTGCTTCAGCGTAAACGCGCTTCACGACATTCGGGACGGGACCCATGCTGGGCCAGTCCGGATACCTGGCCTTCATCTCCGCCGCGATCTGCTTGCCGGCGTCTTCGACCGATGTGCCTTTGCGCTTGAGCTCAGTTGCGCGAGTCTGGACGTCCACGAGAAAGGCCCGCTCTTTTCCGATCAGTGAAGCATCGCCGAGCGCGCCATGGTCCGGGAAAACGATGCGCGGCTTCATGGGCTCCAGCTTGTCGAGAATCGCGATCCAGTTCTTCGCGCTCGCTTCTTCGTTCGGCATATTCGGGACCATCTTGTCCTGTACGATATCCCCCGAAATCAACACGCTGTCTTCCTTCACGAAGATCATCTCGTCGCCGCGGGTGTGGGCAGGCCCCATCCAGAAGAGGCGCGCCGTCACGCCGCCCAGATCGAGATTCATCTCGCGATCGAAGAGGATGTCGGGGATCCGCATCCTTACGTCCTTCAGGAGCTCTTTGTTCGCTGCCGACATACGACTGAACATTTCGATGTATTCGGTGCGGTGCTGATCGAGTTCCTCCTGCTGCACTGTTGGCCGGATGAGAATTGTTTTGGGCGGGAAGGCCTGCTCTCCCATGGAGTGCTCGGGATGAAAATGTGTCGTCGTGAGAAACAGCTTCGGATTTTTCGTGAGCTTCGCGACTTCGCGGACGACGGTGGCGCCATTGCGCTCTCCCATTCCCGTATCGACAACGAGCGTCGCGCCGTTCCCCACAACGATCGCGATGTTAGGGAAGCCGATAATTGCGTAGACATGCTCCGACACGCGCGTGACGGAATTTTCCGGCAGGTTCGCCATCGACATCTGAGCCGTGGCGAATCGTGTCCAGAGAACACCTGTGCAGAGAAGAAGAGACATGACGCACTTCATAGTGTTCCTACTCTAATCCGAGAAGCTCGCAGACTTCCACCCCGACCGTCCTGCCCTTCACGACAATCGACCCAGCGGCCGGACCCTGGCCTCGTCATGCAATTCCGCAAGCGTCGCGGCAGGGCGAAGTGGCCGAGGTGAAAGGGGACGCCCCGCCCGCCACAGCCAGAACCAGGCAGATTCGACCCATCGCACATCTCAGAGACCAACAGAAGTTCGCTCGCCAAATTGTGGGAAACCATTCGTTATTCCGCGATTCGTGAGTAGATGGGTTGGAGTGCCGGATAGAGCGCCCGGTAGATCTGGTAACCGCGGGCGTAAGTCATCGATTCGGCCGTGCGCGGAGCCGTGGCTTCCGCTTCGCGTACTGTGGCCCGGCAAGCTTCGGGTACTGTCGCAAACTCGCCCGTGCCAACCATTGCCAGCAAAGCTGCGCCAAAGGCGGCGCCTTCCTGGCTTGCAAACCCCGCGACTCTCTTCTCAAATACATCGGCAAGGATCTGCCGCCAGAACGGGCTGCGCGCGCCGCCGCCCGAGGCGCGTACAGAAGAGACCGGAACTCCGAGCTGTTCCACGATCGCAAGGCAGTCCTTCTGGCTGTAGGAAACCCCTTCGACAACGGAGCGGATCAGGTCCGCCCGCGTATTCCTGGCGGTGAGCCCGATCCAGCCGCCGCGCGCCGAGGCATCGAGATGCGGGGTGCGCTCACCCATCAGGTACGGGAGCCAGAAAAGGCCCTGCGATCCAGCGGGCGCCGTGGCTGCTTCGGACATCAAAGCGTCGTAGCTTATGCCGGGCGCGATCTGATTGCGGAGCCACTGGAGACTCAGGCCGGCGCCCTGCGTCACGCCCATGACATGCCACTTTCCCGTGACTGCGTGGCAGAAGGTGTGCACGCGGCCGAGTCTGTCCCAGACGGGTTCGTCGGTATGTGCAAACACAACTCCGGAGGTGCCGAGCGTGCAGGAGACGGCGCCCGCTTCGACGATGCCGTTGCCCACGGCGCCCGCCGCCTGGTCCCCGCCGCCGCCGACCACTGGCGTACCCGGAGCCAGCCCGGTCAACTCCGCGGCGCGCGCCGAGATGATACCGGTCACCTCCGAGGATTCGTGTACGGACGGCAGCATGTCCCGATCGAGCCCGAGCGCATCCATCATTTCGAACGACCATCGGCGCCGGACCACGTCGAAGAAGGCCGTTCCCGAGGCATCGGAAACTTCGGTTGCAAA
>DATAZF010000051.1:0-6250 GCA_036272235.1 Bryobacteraceae bacterium
TACGCGAGCCGCGTCCGATCTTCGAGCGTTCGAACGAGCGTCTCCTGTTTGAGCCGGCTTTCGCGCACTCTTTGATGAGCGATCAGCGCGTTCGAAACATCGGTGAACGCCGTTTGAATGGCCCTCTCATATTGGACGAGCGCCTCATCCCTCTCGGCTTGCGCCAGCCTCACGCCGGACTTCAAACGGCCTGCTGCAAAAACCGGCTGCGAGACCTGCGGGACAAAACTCCAGGCACTGTGCGGTCCGGTGAACAGGCTCGACAATTGCGTGCTCTGACCGCCCAGAAATCCGCTCAGGCTGATTCGCGGAAAATACTCCGCCTTGGCCACACCGATGTTGGCGTTCGCGACAACGAGATTCTGCTCCGCGGCCAGAATATCCGGCCGTCTTTCGAGCAGCGCGGACGGCATTCCGGCGGGAACGTCGGGAGGCAACCCAGGCGGCAGTTCTTCCTTCATGAAATCCTGGCCGCGGGCAATTCCACCGGGGGGCTGGCCGAGCAGCAAAGTAATTTGATTCTCGGTTTGCTCGATCTGTCGCTGAAGCTCCGGGATCGTCTGTTCCGCCGTATCCACCAGTTGCTCGGCCTGGCGCAGATCGAGAAGCGTGGCAACGCCGCCGGTTTGGCGCTCGAGCGTCAGGTTGAGCGAGCCCTGGCGCGTGGCGAGCGTCGCCCTTGAAATCTGCAGCTCGTAGTCGAGTTCACGCAAATGGAGGTAGTCGGAAGCTACGTCGCTCACCAGCGTGACGACCACAGCCTTGCGGTTTTCATCCGCGCTCAGCAGATTCGCACGGGCCGCCTCAGTAGCCCTCCGCAGCCTTCCCCAGATGTCCACTTCGAACGAAAGCAGGTTCAGCATCCCCTCGCCCCAGGTTCGGTTCTGCGAAGGCGCAAACGAGGGCGGCAGTTGAAAATTGCCGTCTCTTGACAGACGGTTGAACTGGACATCTCCACTTACGCCCACCTGGGGGAACTGATTCGAACGCGTGACGCCGAGGCTGGCTCGCGCCTCTTCCACACGAGCCACGGCGTCGCGCAGATCGTAGTTCGCCGTGAGCGCCGTGCGAATCAGTTCCTGAAGCTTCTCATCGCTGAAGACCTCCCACCACTTGAGATCCGCCAGCGATGTGGCCTGCGGCGCCGGCAGCGGGTCGGGAGCGCGGAAATTCTGCGGGATCTTCACGGCCGGGCGCTGATAATTCGGCCCGACAGTGCAGCCGGCCGCCCAACCCGCGGCAATCAATACAGCCGTCACTCGGATTTTCATATTCAGTCTCCCTGCCCCGGCGAGGAAAGCAGCTCGGGAGCATTTCCTCGCGTTCGTGCAGCGCCAGAGACAGTCTCGACCAGATAGAAGATGGCCGGGATGAAAAAAATCCCTATCGCGGTTGCAGCAAGCATGCCTCCGATGACTGCCGTTCCCATGATTTGGCGCGCCACCGAACCCGCGCCGGATGCGGTCCACAGCGGCACGCATCCAAGGATGAATGCAAACGACGTCATCAAAATAGGGCGAAGGCGTAGTCTCGCGCCTTCGAGAGCAGCGTCCACGATCGGCGTGCCTTTTTCGAATCGCTCCTTCGCGAATTCGACGATCAGAATTGCGTTCTTTGCCGCGAGGCCGATCAGCATCACCAGACCGATCTGCGAATAAACGTCGTTTTCGATCTGAACCATGTAGGCCGGCAGAAAAACCGAAAGCAGGACACGGCGCAGCCACAGCACTCCAAACGCGCCAAACACCGCGACCGGCGTGCTCAGAAGAACGCTGAACGGCAGCGACCAGCTTTCGTAAAGCGCAGCAAGGATCAGGAAAACAAAAAGGAGCGAGAACCCGAAAATGACCGAAGACGAAACCCCTTCGCGCGCCTTCTGCTCCTGGTAAGACATGCCCATGTAGTCAAAGCCCATCTCGGCTGGCATGGTTTTCCGGAAAACGTCCTCGAGTGCCGCCGTGGCCTGATCTGAGCTGTAGCCGGGCGCGGCGCCCCCGTTGATTTGCGCCGAGCGGTACTCGTTATAGCGCATGGTGAATTCAGGGCCGGCGCGTGATTCGAAGTTCGTCAGCGCGGCGAGCGGCGCCATCTCGCCGCTGCTGTTGCGCACATAGAACTGGCCCACGTTCTCCAGATTCGAACGGTAAGGTGCTTCCGCTTCCACGTAGACCTGCCATGTGCGGCCGAAATCATTGAAGTAGTTGATGAACAGCCCTCCCATGAAAGCCTGAATGGTTCTGTAAACGTCGCTGATGGGCACACCTTGCTTCAGCACTTTCTCCCGGTCGACATCCACAAACTTCTGCGGCACGCTTGGCAGAAATGTCGTGCTGATCGCGCCGATTTCCGGACGTTTGCGGGCGGCCGCCAGGAACTTATCGAGATTGTCCGCGAGGAACCGGGCATCCCGCCCGGCGCGGTCTTCCAGCACGAACGTAAATCCGCCGGAAGTACCCACTCCAGGGATCGCCGGCGGTGAGAAACTGAACACGGTTCCCTCCGGGAACCCGCTGAGCCGCCGGTTCAGTCGGGCCCTGATCTCCTGATACTGCTCGGCTCTTGTCTTTCGGTCGCCCCAGGGCTTCAGCGTGACGAAATAGAAAGCGTTATAGGTGGTCCGCGTAAAACTGAGCAGGCTGAACCCGGCGACGCTCGTGGTGTACTCGACGCCGGGTGTGTCGGCGAGAATCTTCTCAACTTGTCTCGATGCCGCGGCCGTTCGTTCCAATGACGCCGCATTCGGGAGTTGCATGTTGACATAAACGTAGCCCTGGTCTTCATCGGGCAGGAAACTCGATGGCACACGGGCGCCAAAGAAAAGACCGGCAACGCCAAAAACCAGCAGGGCCGCGAGAGCCAGAACGCTTCTTCGAATCAGCGCGCCCGACAGGCTGACATAGCCGCGCGTGACACGCTCGAACACACGATTGAACCAGTCAAAGAATCTTCGCAACAGCCCGCGGCTCTCCTTCCTCGGGCGCAGCAGAAGCCCGGCAAGGGCGGGGCTCAGCGTGAGAGCGTTAAAGGCCGAGAGGACCACCGAGATTGCGATGGTCACCGCAAACTGCTGATAGAGCCGCCCGGTGATGCCCGGAATGAAAGCCGTTGGCACAAAAACCGACGAGAGAACCAGAGCAATGCCTATGACAGGTCCTGTGAGTTCTTCCATTGCTTTTCGCGCTGCATCCTTCGGAGCCAGGCCCTCCTCGATGTGCCGCTGCACTCCTTCGACAACGACAATGGCGTCGTCAACCACCAGACCGATTGCCAGCACCAGCCCGAACATGGAAAGCGTGTTGATTGAGAACCCGAAGAGAGGAAAGAAGACAAACGTGCCCACCAGAGAGACAGGCACTGCCAGCAACGGAATGAGCGTCGCGCGCCAGTCCTGCAGAAAGAGGTAGACCACCAGGATCACCAGCACAATCGCGATCACCAGGGTCTGAATGATCTCCTTCATCCCTTCCGTAACGGCGCTGGTCTGATCAAGCGATATGGCATAGTCCACGTCGTTGGGGAAGCGTTGCTTCATCTGGGACATCAGTTTGCGGACACCCGCCGCCGTCTGTACCGCATTCGAGCCCGGCAACTGGTAAACGGCAAGGATAGCGGCGTTTTTCCCGTTCAAACGGCTCTCGATGCTGTAATCGTTGGTGCCCAACTCGATCCGCGCCACGTCTTTCACGCGGACGATTCCGCCATCGGGGGTTTCGCGGACGATGACATTTCCGAATTGCTCCGGCGAAGTGAGACGGCCCTGGGCGAGCACCGAATAGGTGAATTGCTGGTTGTTTGGCGCGGGTTCGCCCCCGATCTTACCGGCGGGGTTGACCGTATTCTGGGCCTGAACGGCGTTCACAATATCCGTCACCGTGATGCCAAGCTTCGCCAGTTGGTCGGGCTTCACCCAAAGCCTCATCGCATACTGGCCCGCCCCGAAAACCGTGGTCTGGCCCACACCGTACAAGCGCGCAATGGGATCGTTGAGACTGATGTACGCGTAATTCGCCATGAATTCCGGGTTGCGAGTGCCATGAGGCGAGTACAGAGAGACCAGCATTAGCGGCGCGGTCGCCGACTTCTTGATCGTGACGCCGTAACTGTTCACGTCAGGTGGAAGCTGACCCGTTGCAAGGTTCTCGCGCGACTGGGTCAGAATCAGATCCGTATTCGGGTCCGTCTTGACATCGAAATCCACAATCAGCGTTGTTTGCGAATTGCCCGTGGCGTTCAGCGAATACATGTAGTTCATGTTGTCGACGCCGTTGATCTGCTGTTCGATGGGCGTGGCAACGGATTGCTCCAGAGCCCGCGCATCCGCGCCAACATACGTAGCCTGAAGTTGAATCTCCGGCGGGGCGATATTCGGAAATTGAGCTACCGGCAGCGCCGTGATAGTTACCGCTCCGACGATGACGGTCAGAATCGCAATCACGATCGCTACGATAGGCCGGTTGATAAAGAATCTGGACATCTTTAGTTGCCTTCCTTGCTTTCGACGAACGCTTTCGGGTTGACCTGCATGCCGGGGCGAGCGTTTTGGCCGCCTTCGGCAACGACATGCTCACCCGGTTTTAGCCCATCGGCTATCACCCACATGGTTCCGATTTGCTCGCCGACTTTGACTTGCCGGATGCTCACGCAATTTTTGTCGTCTAACACGGCGACTTGATAAGCACCCTGTAGTTCTGTAACAGCGCGCTGCGGAATAAGCAGCGCCCCTGTACTTGTCCCGACGGCTGCGCGCACCTTGCCGTATTGGCCGGGCCGAAGCCTGTTGCCGGGATTCGGGAAGAGGCCGGTCAGTTGGATCGCACCGGTGCTCGAATCCACCTGACGATCCGCAAAGGAGAACCTTCCTTTATGGGGATATGTGCCTCCGTCGGCCAGAATCAGTTCCAGTTGCAGCTTTGCCAGATCATTTCCGCCGGTGCGCGTCAAGCCGTCGCGCGTCAAACTGAGATACTCCTGTTCCCCGACCGTAAAGTTCGCCTTGATCGGATCGAGTGTCGAAACGGTTGTGATCACTCCACTCGACGGGCTGACGAGATTTCCCACCTGTACCTGAGCCCGCCCGGCCACTCCATCAATAGGCGAGACCAGATGCGTGAAGCCGGTGTTCACCCTGGCCGCCTCAACCGCGGCCTGCGCGGATTCGACTGCTGCATTGCTCGCCTCAATCTGCGCCCTGGCCGTCTCGACCGCGGCTTTCGAGGCTTCGATTTGCGCCTTCGCGGCGACATTGTTCTGCACGGCATTGTCGAAATCCTGCCGTGTGACCGCCTGCATCGCGACCAGCGGCGTGTACTTGTCTACGTCGAGCTGTGTTCTTTTCTGGCTGGCCACCGATTGTGCGAGCTGGGCCTGCGCCTGAGCCAGTTGCGCCCTGGTCTGAGCAACCTGTCCTTTTGCCTGAGAGAGTTGTGCCTGCGCCTGATCGAGCGCTGCCTGAAATGGCCTCGCGTCGATCTCAAACAACGACTGACCCTTTCGCACGAAAGAGCCCTCCGTGTAGGTTTGTGAGAGCAGATAGCCCGTCACCTCGGCCCTGATGGCCGCATTGACCATGCCGTCCAGTGTGCCGATCCACTCGTGATAGATCGGCACGTCACGTTGTTCCACAGTTGCTACCCTCACCTCCGGCGGAGGCGGCGGACTTGCCGCCGATGTCCTTTCAGTGCAGGCTGCGGTCGCGAGCAACGCGATGGCCAGTGCCGGGATTGCCCATACGGCTGTTCGATGCTTTACCATTCGTCTCTTCCTCTTAAGTAGCTTGCTGCTCTGGTGCAGAAGCATCTGTGTCTTTTGATTTGCAGGACTTCTTCAGCCCTTGAGGTTCTCAAGAAGGTGCCTGGTATAAACGCCCCTGGCCCGGAACTCGGCGCCCTCGTCTTTGAGCTCTCCGAGTAGTGCCTCTCCCTTTTCGTCAATGGAAGTCACGTCACTCAGATCGATCACCTGTCTTCGTTCGCGGGACCACTCACGCGCCTGATTCCAGCTCGAGCGAAGCTCCCCCACCCAGGGTCCAGCCAACCGCCCGCACAGGACCCACGTCACTTCTTCAGCAGTTGTTCTGTTTGAGATCCTGAGCATCGCCAGCTTCCTTACGCGCCGATTGATGCACTCGGGCCGCCAGTCCGCTTCAATCCAGCACGAAGTCAGGAAGGTGCTGTCGCCTCAGGAGTTGGAGCTTTGTGGTGGCTGCGGATGAAACAACAGTGCCGAAGTGTTCGTGCGGAGAATCAGGCCG
>DATAZF010000052.1:0-5954 GCA_036272235.1 Bryobacteraceae bacterium
CGCCCGAAAATATCGGTAGAAAGCCTCCGTCCCGATACCGAGGTAGGCTAAGAGCTTTGAAAAACCTCATCCGGCGGCTGCGGCCTTTTCGTCTCGCCGTTACTGTAATCACAGCCGGTCTGATTCTGGAAATGGCCTTCAATGGGCTTGTGCCGCTTTCGCTTCGTTACCTGATCGACAGCGTAATCGGCGGCGGAAACAGCGGCAAAATGGGGGCCTTACTGGTGTTTCTCGCCGTCGGCGCCGCAGCCGCATCGGCCATGGGCTTCGCGCGCGACCGCGCCTGGATTGGGATGCAGGCGGCCTTTCTCGCCGGACTGCGACAGGAGATGTTCGACCATTTGCAGGCTCTCTCCATCGGATTTTTTCAATCCGGACGCGGCGGCGGCGTGCTGTCGAATTTTTCGAACGATATTGCCACGGTGGAGAACGCCGCATCCATGGCCATTTCGTGGGGCTTGCTCCCCGGCTTCGAATGTATTTTCAGCTCCATTCTGCTTTTCGCCATGGACTGGCAACTCTGGCTTGCCGCCATGCTTCTCTGGCCATGGGCGACCGTCGCGCCTCGCCTGTTTACCGCCAGAGCGGCCAGAGCCAATGCCGCGCGGCACGAAAGAGAAGCGGCACTCCTCGCCGAGCTGCAGGAGAATCTGACTGTTCAGCCGGTCGTGAAAGCCTTCGGCCTGGAAACACTTCGCATCGCATCCTTCGCCAGGCTCAATCGCGCATGGGCCGGGGGCGCGGCGCGCGCCGGCATGGCGAATTCCATGGTCGAGCGCTCGACAACCACCGGCATCCTGCTCATACAGGTTGGAGTCCTGGGCCTCGGAGCGTGGATGGCCGGCCACCAGCGAATCACCATCGGAACTCTCGTATCATTCCAGGCGCTGCTGCTTCTGCTCAGCAACAACCTCCTTTATGTAATGCAGTACATGCCGTCGCTCATCCAGGCGCGCGGCGCTATGTCCCGTATTGAGGAGTTGCTGGCAATCGCGCCGCAGCTCCAGGAAAATCCAGCGGCGATCGAAGTCCCGGCCGATATTGGCGCAATCGAATTCCGGAAAGTGGCTTTCGGTTATTCGGAAGACAGGCCGATTCTCCACGGCGTCAGCCTGTCGATTCCGCCGGGTGCCTCGGCCGCGTTTGTCGGCGGCAGCGGATCCGGCAAGAGCACGATGCTGAATCTGCTGATGCGCTTTTACGATCCCGATTCCGGTTCAATTATGGCCGGCGGCAGCGATATCCGCGATTACTCTCTCGCCTCCTGGCGGCGCCGCCTCGGTACTGTGTTTCAGGAAAGCCTTTTGTTCAATCAGTCGTTGCTGGATAACATTCGCATGGCGCGGCCGGAAGCGCGGGATGAAGAAATATATGACGCCGCACGCGACGCGGAGATTCACAGCTTTATCGAAGCGCTGCCGGAGGGCTATGCCATGCCCGTCGGAGAACGCGGCGGACGGTTGTCCGGCGGCCAGCGGCAGCGAGTCTCCATCGCGCGCGCGATTCTTCGCAACCCCGCGGTGCTCGTGCTGGACGAAGCGACTTCGGCCCTCGACCCCGGCACCGAATCGGCAATCAACGCAACACTGGCGCGTCTTGCGGCCGGGCGAACCTCGATATCGGTCACACACCGCCTCGCCGGCGCGGCCACGGCCGACATCATTTTCGTGTTCGATCACGGCCATGTAGTGGAATCCGGTTCACATACCGAGTTGCTGGCGCGCGGGGGACACTATGCCTCACTTTGGCAAAAACAGCAGGGGTTCGAAGTCAGTGACGATGGATCGAGCGCGACGATCAAACCCGACCGGCTGGCCAGGATTCCGCTTCTCAGCACGCTTCCACCGTCATATCTCGCGGAAATTGCTCCTATGTTTCGCTCCGAGACGTTCCGCGAAGGAGACGACATTGTGGTGGAAGGCGACTCGAGCGGCAGCTTCTATATCGTTGTCCGCGGCCGGGTGGAAGTTCGCCGGCGCAATGTTCGCATGGCCGTGCTGGAAGACGGCGACTACTTCGGCGAGATCGCGCTCCTGATGGGGTCGCCCCGCACCGCGACCGTTCGAGCTCTTACGGTGTCCACCTGCATTGCGCTCGACAAGGAATCTTTCGATGCGTTCCTGACGCGATCGCCGTGGTTGAAAGAACAGATTTGGCGGGTGGCAAAAGAACGTCTGCAGAAGACCGCTGCCGGCGTCTGAGCTTTTGATCCGAAGCGTATTGTCGAGTTCCCGCTATCTGCGCCATTCATACCCGAGCGCAACGCCGGCGGAAAAGAGCGGGCGCGGTTGCGCGAGGCTTCGGCGGAGGGCGGCATCCGTCATCCAGCTGATTTCGGAATGTGCGCGCAGATAGATTCCCTGCCGAAAGCGATGTGTGATGGAGCCATCCGCTCCCACGAACGTGGGCCCGCGCTTCTCAACGCCCGCATAGATGCGATTGAACCTTTCCGATGCCCAGGCCTGACGCAGGCTGGCGTCAAAGTCGAGGCCTTTGCGACTCGCCGCAAAGTTCGTCCCGGCTTCACCGTAATACGCGCCACGGAATCGAATCGTATCGATGGCCTGAGCGGCGAAGATGCGCATCGGCCCCAGCTTCCATGACGCGCGAACCGACAATTCGCCCGTAGCGGGGTCGGATACTCCCTCTACCGGCCTGTCAAACCAGAACTCGAACGCAGGCTCGATCCGCCACCGCCCGAAGTCGCGCGACCAGCCGACCGTAACATCTCCGCCGTCAAACAATCCGGACGTGGCGCCGGATTGTCGATTCCGCTGGAGATTCGCATTGCCCCAAAGCGAGACGGTGAAATCGCCGGCTGTGAGCCATCCATAAGGCTGCGCCACGGCGCCTGTACTGTAAGCCATACCGCGCCAGGTATATCTGGAGGAGAAGTCTGTTTCGACGCCGGCGGAATTCGGAGTCAGGCTGCCTGCCCACAGGGCCGGAGCGAAGGAAAGCGCAGGCAGCAGAGCGAGGAACTGAGAAACGACGCGGCGCGTACAAGACCGTTGCATTACGGGGAAGCCCCGGTCAGACCAATCATGGTCAGACATCCCGCTCAGACCATCCGCTCGTCGTCGCGGCCTAAACTGCTGGCTGCAATGCCCGGTAATGAGTCAGACAGGAAGGGAGCGTCGCGTTTCCGGCAAGCACCTGCTCTACCGCGGGTTTTTCCGAAACCAGATCCCAGAGCGGTTGTTCGACCTTTGCAATTGCAGGGAATGCGCGAGCGATCAGGGCGTCCCACTCCGGAGCGTGACGCAACGGATCGTCCGGTAGTACACGTCCGCGACAGTTTTTTGATCCGCAAAGACAGTCAAAAGGCTCTTCGGGGTTCAGGGTGCCATAGTCGTCGGTAATTTCCTCGTCCGGTTTGATGTCCCGTACTGCGATTTCGAAATCGAACCCGGGGCTGAGGCAGGCTGCCGCGCACGAATGATTCACGAAGCGGCCGTGGTCCCAGCACAGAATTCGATCGCCCCGGCCATTCAGGTAAGAATACCGGTGCACATGGCTGCTCAACATCGCTGGCAGCCTGGCAAGTCTGGCGGGCTGGATGATCTGGTCCAGTGGATCGCCGGCCCACGTGATGGAGCCCATCGGAATCAGACGCGTGGCGAACAGCCCATAGCCGATAGCCGGACTGACAAAGCGGAGTTCGGAATCAGGGTGAATCAAGACACCAATACTAACGCACCGGATCACTCTCGTTCGCGACCGGGATTCCGATGCGATCTTTCACGGCGTCCTGTGGTTTCTTCTTGCTCCCTCTGTTTGATCAGGGCCGCACGCGGGGTTCCGCCCGGTGTTCGCACGATATTCGTTATTTATCGGCGCCTGCGTTATCCGGGAGGGAGCGATCCACGGAAGGACTTCGCCAAATGCAGCGCGGCGACCATCCCCTGATCACCTCCTGCTCTGCGGCACGCGTCAGCCTCACTACCACGGCCGAGGCACCGCGCGCCAGTCTCGCGCCATCATAGATCCGTCGCACTCAGTGAGGGTCGCAGGTGCTCGGACACTCCTGACCTGCCGTTTAGCGCCGCTCCCGGCCCGCTTCCGCTTTGAGCAACGGGACGGCGTTGCGCGTCCGGCCGCTGGTGTAGAAGACGTCCGTCGATATGACAATGCGCGAGACGCCGTTGGCGTCCCATTCGACAGGCGCCGGCGCGTGATCCACAAAAGACGGAAACACCAAAAGGCGGCCTTCTTTGGGCTCGATCACGCGCGTTCGCGGCGACATCAAATCCATCAGGTTACCGATTGGGTTTACGAACACCGTTCCGCCGCTTGGGTTTTCGGCGAATTCGGGCGGGAGGCGAAGGTAGTAGATGGAAGAGAACAGTGCCGGAAGGTGATTATGAACCGCATCGCGCGCGAGTCGAGCCTTTTCTTCCGGGGTCAAGCGGCCGAACCGAATTGCCCAGCGGCGGAGGTGAAACTCGCCGGCGCGCCAGCGCTGGAAGTTCTGTTTGGCCAAATTGCTGAAGATGTCGTTACAGAGGCTGTCCAGTAATTTCCAGCCCGGGTTCGGCAAATCGAACGGGTCCGAGGTCGTTTGGTGCGCGAGATAAGGTCGGAGTTCCGCTGCGCACGAATTGTCGCGATCGATCAGTTCTTCCGCTTCTTTCGCCATGGCCTCGTGATACGGGACCACTTCATCCAGCTGCGCGACCCACATCGGGATTTCGAATAACGCCTTTTGCGTAACGTTCACCCCATCACTCCATAACTGAGACCCGCTCCGCGCGGCGCCCAGAAAATGCGGGTGCCCTGAAATGGCAAGATCCCCTTGGCGTACTCGAAAGTAATATCGCCCGTGCCGGGGCGCTTGGGGTCGACTTTTTCCGGCAGCAACGAAACAACGTGCACGCTCAAATCGTCGGGAGGCCTGGCGATTTTCAAAGAGAGCGAACAGCATGGAAAGTAAACCCCGACGAGTTCCGAGTCGCTTTCATGAAATGTGCTCTCCCCGGTAACGGCCACGCGAAACTTTTCGGCAGGCGCTGCGTTATAGGAAAGCGCGAGGCCACGCTGATATATTCGATCGGGGTCGTCTTCGGGAATCTGTTTACCCTTGATCTCGGCCGAGAAAAAGCGCTTGTTCCTGCCCGCCGGGTCGAAGTAGTCCCGGTACAGCGCCGGCCGTTTCGAACGGTTCATAACGTCCATCACGGCTTCAAACCGCAGGATGACGCCGCCTTGCGCATCGCGCCGGAGGTGGACCGTATACTGAACCGCTTCATGGATGAAGTCGCATTGCGCAACCTGTTTAACGGCGGTCGCCAGCGGCCCCGGAAGCGGCTCCCACCGGAAGTCGTCTTGGGCGCGGTAGCTGAGAATCATTACGCCGAGCGGTATACCAATAGCCAGAGCCAGATAAAGACTTGCCGCTTTTTTCCATGTCGCAAGTAGATTGAGGAGATCCACGTGAGCTGTGATCAAGGCGCCGCAGGGAACGGCTAACGCGATGAAAACCGCGACCAGGGCCCAGGCCGCCGTTTTGCCGAACCTGCCAGTAATTTGATATCGGAAGAGGTAGACAACCGAAAAGGCGGCGATGCTTCCGAGGATCCAGATACCCGGATTGAGATAATGCTCCAGCTCGAAAGAGCTGAACACCACCCCGCTCAGAACTACGATGTGAGTCCATTGGAGGCCGAACTCGTTCAGCAGTCGGCTCAAAAAGCCTTCAGGAATCGGTTCGATATCCAGGCTCATCCACACTCCGGGATAACATGCGCATCCACCGAAATGACGATCCGCGGCGAGGCCAGCTCGTCGAGTTGCGCCGGTGCATGCAGGACCCAACTTGGAAAAACGGCCAGGCGGCCCTCTACTCCGGGAATGATGATACCCGGCTGCGGGCTCGCCAACGATTGGGGAAATGGATTGACGAACAGCGTTCCAGCGTCGCCCTTCTCACGCTCTTGCGGAATACGGAGATAGTA
>DATAZF010000053.1:0-24458 GCA_036272235.1 Bryobacteraceae bacterium
ACGGACTGCTGAATCAGTAGCAGTCAGCCTACCGGCTCTTCAAATTCCAGCGCAACGCCCGCTCTCCGAACGACTCCCCCACATACACGTTCCCCTTCGAATCGGTCGCGATACTGTGCAGGTGATAAAACTGCCCGGGACCATGCCCACCATGCCCGCCGAAGAATCCGACGACTTGAAGGGTAGCCCGATTTAAAATTTGTACCTTCTTGTTGCTTCCATCCGAGACATAGAGAAATTGCTGCCCCTTGTCCGCCGAGAACGCGACGTCGAAAGCCGTGCCTTCCGGTGTTGAAGTCTTGCGCTCGATGAATCCCTCTTTGACGAACTTCCCCGCCGGCGTGAACACCTGAATCCGGTTGTTGACGCGATCGCCCACGTAAACCAGTCCATCATTCGAGATCCGGATCCCGTGCACGGTGTTGAACTGCGCTGGCCCTGGCCCGTCGTAGACTCGTGTGCGAGGGACGCTGTCATCCGGCTTGTTTCCGTAAGCTCCCCAATGGCGCTTGTACGCGCCGGTATCCGCATCGAAGACGATCACGCGCCGGTTCCCGTAGCCATCCGCGACGAAAACTTCGTTGGTCTTCGGGTACACATATATCCCCGCGGGCCGGTTGAGATTCTCCGTGTCGTTGCTGCCGCCGGTCTTCCCGTGATGTCCGATCTGCAGCAGAAACTTCCCCGACTTCGAGAATTTCAGGATGTTCGTATCTTTTTCGCCGTTGCCCCCGATCCACACATTGTCTTTGTAATCGACGAACATGCCGTGCTCGTTGTCGGGCCACTCGTATCCCTGCCCCGGGCCACCCCACCCCTGAATAAAATTACCCGCGGCATCGAACTCGATTACCGGCGGCGCCGGGATGCAGCAGTCGCTCTGCGGCGGCTTGAGCGCGGCGTACTTGTCGTTGTTGTCGAGCGTGCGCGGACGGCTCGTGACCCAGATGTGATCGTGCGAGTCCACGAAAATTCCGCCCACCTGCCCGAGCATCCAGTTGTTCGGCAGCTGCTTCGGCCAGTAAGGATCCGGTTCAAATTTCGGCACGCTCTGTGAAACACCCATCAGGGACAGCCCGAAGAATGCGATGCCTGCGACGACGGTGGGAACTCTCATGCGCAACCTCCTCCGCACTACTCTAACTCCGCTCCGTGACAATTCGCGTTTGTCAAGAAGAAAGTTGGAATGCCCTCGACAAAACATAGTAATTTGACTTGCCCAATCGAGGGCCGTTACGCTGGATTACCAGCACCAGTTTTCCCGTCAACCGTCCCCGCGTTGGGGCATGGGTAAGTACGCACTTCCTGCCTTGTAGCTGATTTTCCGCTCGATGAACAGAGCGTACCCGGCCGGTCAGCCGTCTTCAGCGGCTCGCGGTCGCCAGCTTTTCCAAAACAAAATCTCTCGGCAAGGATACTCGTATGCATGTGACGAAACGGACCGCTATTTTCATTTCTGCATTGCTCGCAGCAGCTCCCGTCTGGGCCCAAACATTCCAGGGCGGTATCCGCGGGACGATTCAGGACACTTCGGGCGCCGCTGTCTCAGTCGCGAAAGTCACGCTGATCGACGAAGGAACCGGCATCGCGCGATCCACCGTCTCCGGCAACGGTGGCGAATATTCGTTCACCGCCGTGAATCCGGCGACTTATACGGTTTCCGTCGAGAAGCCGGGCTTCAACAAACTCGACAAGAAAGGCACTATTGTCAGCACCCAGGAGTTCCTGATCGTCGATCTGAAACTGGCTGTCGGAGACGTAACGCAAAGCGTCAACGTGACAGCTGAGGATACGCCGTTGATCGAGACCGAAAGCGCATCAACCGGCCAGATGATCGACAAGCAGAAGCTCGACGATCTCCCCAACATGGGCCGCAACCCGTTCTACGAAGGCGTGAAAGTCTCGCAGAATGTGACGCCCGGCGGAGACCCCAAATTCAACCGCATGGAAGACCAGAGCGGATCGTCCCAGATCACCATCGCCGGCGGCCCTGTGCGGGGCAATAACTATTTGCTCGACGGCATCTCGATCACTGATTCGCAGAATCGCGCGGTCATCATCCCGACTGTTGAATCCGTGCAGGAAGTAAAACTCCAGGCGAGCACCTACGATGCAGAGGTCGGGCGCACAGGCGGCGGCACCTTCAACCTGTTCCTGCGCTCGGGTACGAACGCCATTCATGGCTCCGCGTTCGGCTACACATGGATGCAGGACTGGCTCGCCAACACTTACTTCGCCAACGCCAACGGCCGCAACGCGGATGGCACATTGAAATCCCCCATCGCGAATCAGCCGTTTTACAACTATGGCGGATCCATCGGTGGTCCGGTGATCATCCCAAAAATCTATAACGGCAAGAACAAGACCTTCTGGTGGATCACCGGCGAGGGTTACCGCCAGACGGAAGCAAACACCGCAACGTTGAACGTGCCCACCGCGCTTGAAAGAGTCGGCGATTTCTCCCAGAGCTTCACCAGCGCCGCCCACACGGCGCTGCAGCAAATGTACTATCCGACATCGGCGACGACCCGCACGCCCTTTCCCGGCAACGTCATTCCCAAAAGCCAGTTGAGCCCGGTCGGCCTCGCGCTTGCCGCTTACTACCCGCTGCCCAGTCAGACAACCAGTTTCTTCGGCCAACCGAACTACAACGCGACAGGCATCATCTACGATCGCGCCGACCAGGTGACGGCCAAGGCGGACCACCAGATCACCAACTGGTGGCGCGCCAGTGCTTCTTACCTCCATTACGGCAGCCGTGAGGAATCGAATGCATACTTCGGTTTCAGCGATCCCGGAACGCCCGGGCAAAGCATGCTCGTGCGCCACGTGGATGCCACACAGGCCAACACGACCCTGACTCCTTCACCGACCACTGTCATTTACCTGCGCTTCGGCTTCAACCGGTTCCCGAACCGCACCTACCAGCTCGCGAGTCAGGGTATCGACCTGACCAAACTCGGCTTCCCGTCTTCTTACGTTTCACAGCTTCCTTATGACGCGATCCCGGTTATCACCATGACGGGCGACATGAGCACCTTCGGAGCCGGCGGACTCAATCAGTCCAACTTCTACTCGCGCAGCTTCTCTGCAACCGCATCGAAATTCATGGGACGGCATAGCCTCAAAGCCGGCTTCGACTACCGGGTCATCCACGACTCCGGCGAGCAGACCGTGACGCCGGGCGCTTTCTCTTTCGACGGAACCTTCACCAGCTCCACGCCGGGTAAGACCGTTGCCGGCTCCGGCGGCGCCATCGCCAGCCTGCTCCTCGGTTTCCCGGCATCGGGTAGCGTCACGACCTCGCTTCCTTTGGAGAATCATGTGGGCTACTACGGCTTCTTCGTGCACGACGATTTCCGCTTGAATTCGAAGGTGACAATCAATTTCGGCATCCGTTACGAATACGAGACCGGTCTGGAATCCGAACTCAACAGCCTCATCGTAGGCTTCGACAAGACTGCCGTGAATCCAGTGCAAAGCCAGGTCAAGGGCCTCACGACGAATGGTGTTCTCGAGTATGCCGGCCAGAACGGCTATGGCACCACCGCTATGCGCCCCAACGCGGATAAATTCGCGCCGCGCATCGGCGTCGCGTGGAACGTCATGCCCAAGACGACTATTCGCGCGGGCTATGGCATCTTCTGGGCGCCATTCACTTTCAGCCTCGTGAATCCGCTCGGCTACACCTATTCGACGCCCTATGTTGCCTCGAACGACGGCAATGCGACGCCCGCCAGTTCGTTGAGCAATCCGTTCCCGTCGGGTATTCAACAACCCATTGGCAACGGCGCCGGCCTCAACGCCGGACTGGGCGGACAAAACATCGCGTTCTTCTCCAACGATGCCCACTCGACCCGTGTCCATCAGTTCTCGTTCGACGTACAGCGGGAGCTTCCGGCCGGGTTCGTGCTCGCTGTCGGCTATGTTGGATCGATTACGCACAACCTGATCGAGGGAACTCCCGACGTCAACATCAATCAGTTGCCCGATCAGTATCTGTCGCTCGGCAGCCAGCTCAACAGTTCAGTCCCGAATCCGTTTATCGGTACCAGCGGTGGTGTTCTGAACCTCGCCAGCCCCACGATCACTCTCGCCAAGAGCCTGCTGCCGTATCCGCAGTTCGGAACGGTGGCCATGCAGAGCTCCGATCTCAACCACGCGATATACAACTCCGTGTACTTCAAGGCCCAGAAGCGTCTCGGCCACGCCATCAACATTCTGACCACTTATACCTGGTCGAAGAATGAAGATGCATCCAACGGCGGCGCCGGCAACGTATTCAATGCGCAGCAAACGACGTCCCAGGACAATTACAATCGAGCGGCCGAATGGGGGCTCGCCACAATCGACGCCACCAACCGCTGGACCACCGCCATCAACTATGAGTTGCCTTTTGGCACCGGCCGGAAATTCCTGGCGCGCAATAAGTTCCTCGATATCGCGGTCGGCGGCTGGGCCATGAATGTCCAGACAACAATGCAAAGCGGCTTTCCGCTCGCGATCTATCAGACCAATAACAACTCCTCTATCGGGACAAGCGTACAGCGCCCGAATGCAACCGGAGTCGACCCCTCGATGAGCGGTTCTGTCGAAAGCCTCCTCGGCGATTACATCAACAAGGCAGCCTTCTCGATCGCGCCCCAGTTCACTTTCGGAAACCTGAGCCGGACCATCCCTATTCGTGGCCCCGGCCAGGCAAGCACCGACTTCTCGATGTTCAAGAGTTACACGTTCGAGAAGCTCAAAGCGCAGTTCCGCGCGGAAGTATTCAACCTGACCAATACGCCTCAGTTCTACGGGCCGAATACCAACTTCAGCCAGGCGAGCTTCGGAGCAATCACTTCACAGGCGAACTTCAACCGCGTTTTCCAGCTTGGCGTTCGTTTCGAATACTAATTTTGGATTGAGTTGCTCGGGGCGCGGGGATAAAACCCGCGCCCCTTTTTTATGCCGCGTGCCCGTACTCTTCGAAGAAATGCGCCAGCGTCCGGATTCCATCGAAGTAATTCCGGATGCAGTACTTCTCGTTCGGCGAATGTAGTCCGTCATCCGGCAGCCCGAACCCCATCAGAATTGTCGGAATCCCAAGGTGAGTCGCGAAATCTCCCACGATTGGAATCGAGCCACCGGATCGCGTGAACACCGTCGGCTTCCCGAAGATGTCGCTGAATGCCTTCGCCGCAACACGAATCGCCGGATGATCCGGATTCACCATCAGACCAGGCCCGGCGCTTAACACTCGCACCTCGCACTGAATCCCGCGCGGGGCATTTTCCTTCACCCACTGCTCGACAGCGCGCACGACCTTCTGCGGATCCTGCTTTGGCACCAGCCGGATGCTGACCTTCGCTACAGCTTTAGCGGGAATGACCGTCTTCGCACCCGCGCCGGTAAAACCGCCGGCGATTCCGTGTACTTCGAGCGTAGGCCGCGCCCAGGTTCTCTCGAACACCGAATACTCCGGCTCGCCCGTGAGCTCCGTCGAACCGACTTCGTTCTTCAGGTACTCCGCTTCGTCGAATGGCAGATGCGTCCAGCTTGCTTTCTCTTCGGCTGACGGCGGCTCCACGTCGCTGTAAATTCCGGGGATCTGGATCCGCCCGTTTGCATCCTTGGCTTTCGCCATCAACTCAACCAGCCCGAACACCGCGTTCGGAGCAGCGCCGCCATACAACCCCGAATGCAGGTCGCGCATCGGTCCGCGGGCCTCGATTTCCATGTAAACCAGTCCCCGCAGCCCGATATTCAGCGTGGGCATGCCAGGTTCATACATCTCGGTATCGGACACCAGCGCCACGTCCGCCTTCAGCTTCTTCGGATTCGCCGCCACATAAGCCGCAATCGATTCCCCCCCGACCTCTTCCTCGCCTTCGATCAGGAACTTCACGTTCACGGGGATCTTGCCGTAAATCGCCTTGATCGCCTCCATCGCCTTGATGTGCGAAAACATCTGGCCTTTGTCGTCGGCGGATCCCCGCGCGTAGAGATTTCCGTTGCGCTCAGTCGGCTCGAACGGCGGCGTCTCCCACAACTCCAGCGGATCCGGCGGCTGCACATCGAAGTGCCCATAGCAGAGAACTGTCGGTTTGCCGGGCGCGTGCATCCAGTCTGCATAAACCAGCGGATGCCGCTCGGTCTCGATCAACTCCACATTCTCGAGCCCCGCCGCCCACAGGTGATCGACCACGAAGTCGGCGGCCCGGTGCGTCGCCTCTTTGTTCTCGGGCAGCGTGGAAATACTGGGAATGCGGAGGAAGTCCTTCAGCTCTTCGAGAAAGCGCCCCTCATTCTCTTTGACGTAACGGTCTATGGCTTCGGACATGTCGCCTCATTCTAGCGAAAGCCTTCACGCCTGCCCGTAGCGGTCGTGATGCCGCACCCACGCCATCCCATGTTTCAATCCCTCTTCATCGCGCCCCTTCGGCACTACATCGAGAAAATGATAAGTGCCGATAAACATATCAAGCCCACGCGCATAAGTGGAGTAAGTGTGGAAGACGTTGCCGTGTTTGTCTCTATGGAATACGCTCAGGCCCGGCCCTTCATCGCTGGGAAATTGCCGCAGGACATAGTTGTACTCGGCGCCATCGTTCAGAAACGAGACGTGATAATCCTGATTAAAATCGCTGCCGAACGATGACACCCATTTGAAGCGCCACCCCATGCGCCTGTTGAATGTTTCGATTTCAGCCAGCGGCGCGCGCGAAACCACCACGAACGCGACATCGCGATTGGCAAGGTGCACTGTCGTGCCGTCGAAGTGATCGGCGAGGAAGGAACAACTCGGGCAGCCTTCCTTCCAGCCCGGACCCAGCATGAAGTGATACACAATCAGCTGACTCTTGCCGTCAAACAGGTTTCCGAGCGTCTCTCTGCCGTCGGGCCCGTCGAAGACATACGGCTTTTCCACTTTCTCCCAGGGCAACTCGCGCCGCTGCCTGCTCAATTCGTCCCGCTGCCGCGTGAACTCCTTCTCGCGGATCAGGTGTTCCTTGCGCGCCGCGATCCATTCCTCATGCGAAACGACTTTTGGTGCCGTGATATCTGCCATCGCAATCGTCCTTTCTACTGAAGAAGAAGCACCGCCATGCTGCCATCGGTCCGCAACGAATCGCCGGTCGCATTGGTGGCATTCTGTGGAATCCCGGGACGCTCCACCAGCGCGATCGAACGAACCATGCCGGTAAACAGCAGATCGTTGACCACCTTGGCCCGCTCCAGATCGATCTCGGGATCGATCTTGTGAATGAACGTCCGGTCGCGGTCCGAAAAATCGATGCCGATGTCGTGCGTGGATGAGCACACCCACACCGGTTTTCCGTCGAACGTGCCCGGGCGCCGGAAAATCCGCAGGTGGTGGCGCTGCGCGAAAGTGTTGTTGCCTTTCTGAAATGCCATATCCGGCGTGCGCCCATCGAGCAGCAGGATGGACATCGGCCCTTCCTTATACCCCCGCGCTTCGATCAGCGCCCGCGCCGTTTCGAGTTTCGATTGCGTGTTCAACCGCGACGGCGCGGCCCATCCGGCCTTTTCGAACGCGGCGAGCAACTCAGCCTCGGTGGCAATAAACATGAGGTTGGTAATGTCGGATGGGCGCGGCGGATTTTCCGCTACCGTGCGAAAGGGCTGGCGGTTCACCAGATCGCCAAGACTGGCCTCGTTCGGAAACGTCTGCAGCTTCGATGTCGGACCACGATCCGCGCCTCGCCATTCGAGGGGTTGCGTCAGGCGCAGCGTGAACTCGGCGCCGGCATCATAGTCGATATTCGGATTCGCGTCCTGTATCTTCAGCACCTGTTTCGCCCCGGAAATCAGACCCGCCAGGCCTGCCAGTTTGTCGTTGCTGCCGAGCTTCGCGATTCCCTGATCGATACGAGCGCTGAAGGTCTGATCGGGGGCGATTCCCGTGATCACTCCCTTGTCGTCGATGGTCTCCCGCGCATTGTCCAGGCCCGCGACGACCCCCGAAACCATGGAATGCTCCGCTCCGTCGCGTAGCTCCGTGAACTCCAATTGCAATTGCGCCGGATCCTTCTCCGTCGCGGCTTTGGCCTGTTTGACGGTGCCGGTAAGCTGCGCTCCCGCCGATACCGCGACGGTGCCGTTGACGATTACAGGCGCAATCAAAACCGCATGGATAGACGCTTGCGCCTGGACTTCGCTGGCCGCTTTGTCCGTGAGCCGGATGCTCAGCTCGGTACCCGAAGGGATCCGGGCCGCAAATACAGGGGCAGAAATCAGTAATGCGAACCAGCCGAGCCGGTTCATTTTGTCAGCTCTACCACCGGGCCGGTGATATCCTCCAGCCGCAGGATTACCCGCTTGCGCGTATCCACCTTTTCCACCGGCGCATCGAACCGTACTCCCACCATGCGATCGACCGACTGATGGGCGGGGATCTTGTCGCGCTCCTTCAGGATCGGATTGTATTGCTCGCCCAGCACCGGGTAGCTCGCGAACGCCGCTTTGATGTCGGATTCCGCGACGCCGCCGCCAGTCACGGTTGCTCCGTCGGCTGTCTCGATCGCGGATTCCACGCTGCGTACGATCATGTCGCGGTCGGAGTCGTTCGTCACTTTGAAATCGATCACCATGAACGTCAAATCGTCCGTCGCTTTGACGGTTCGCACCTTTCCGATCGACCCCGCGGGCGCCAGATGATTGCCCGCCGTCGTGCTGAAGCCGAACCAGATGAGCACCGCAATGACCACTACGGCGCCGCCAAAAGCGATCCCGAATGCTTTGCTCAATCCAGTTCTCCGCTCAGTCCAGTTCTCCAACGATGTGCTGGATTTCGCGCACCCCGTCGCTTGCTTTCTCAAACGTACCGTTGAAGATTTCGGTTGCGAGCGAAATCTCGCCCCCGTAGCCATCCTTTTGGACAGCGTTGAGCAGTTTCCGCCAGTTGATCTGCCGCGGCCCGTCCGCCAGCCCTTCGGCCTTGATCTGCATGTTCCACATGCGCGCCTTCGGAAGCAGCGCGTACCCTTCCGGCCACGCCGTTTCGTGCAGCGCCAGCGTGTTCTGCGGATCCCAATTGAAGCCCAGCGATTTCGAGGGAACCAGATCGAGGATGGCTTTCAGCTCCGCGCATGTTCCGACATTCTGCGTCGGCTCGTTTTCGATGAGGAGCCGGACGCGCGCGGCCTCGGCCACAGGGACGAACTCTTCCATCACCCGAGCGATCGCGGGCGAGGCGGCTTCGGGACTGACGGCGCGCGCGCCGGTGAAAATCCGGATCTTGTCCGTGCCCAGGATGCGGGCGGCCGTGATCGACCGTGCGAGGTCATCCTTGCGGCGATTCCAGCGCGCGGTATTCGCCTCGGAACCCGGACCCGGCGATAACTCCGGCCAGGGGAACTTCAAGAGGCTTGTCTTGAGCAGCGACACCTTCAGCCCGGCAGCTGCCAGTTCCGAGGCATACTGTTTCAGCTCCGGTTCGGGCAGGCTCGCGAATTCCTTGCCGGATTCGGGTACGCTCCGCAGTTCCACCCATTCGAGCCCGTTTTGCTTCGCGAATGCGATCGCGTCACTCTGGGTGCGCCCGATTTCATCCGTGATTGCGCTGATCCGCGCCTTTGTGATGTGCGTCTTCGCGGCCAGCAGACTTCGTGCGCCGGAACAGGCCAGCATGGAGCAGCCCGGCACGGAGTAGCCCAGGAAGCCGCGCCTGCTCATGTTGCCGATCACAATTGAGATGATAGCTCCTTATGGATTCGCAAAATCCCGATTCCCAGAGCAGAGGCCTACTGATCGAGGCCGATGCCGGACCCGGCATTCTACACCGCCTTACGGGCGTAATTGCAGGCCACGCCGGCGACATCTCCACGGTCTCGATCATCGAAAACACCGCTGCCGGAGCAAGAGTGTACTTCGAGGTCACCACACCGTCGTGGGAGGCGATGCTGACGGAGCTAAGAGCCCTACCGATCGTTCGCGGGCTCAGCCCGGTGAAGAGCATGCAGGAAATCTACGGCAAGCGGATCATCATCATGGGCGGGGGCGCGCAGGTCGGTCAGGTCGCGATCGGAGCCATTGTGGAGGCGGACCGGCACAACATCCGCGGCGAGCACATCTCGGTGGATACCATCCCTCTCGTCGGCGAACAGGCACTGGCCGATGCCGTCCGTGCGGTACCGCGCCTGCCGCGCGCTCGCGCGCTTGTGCTGGCCGGTTCACTAATGGGTGGCGCGATCGAAACCGCGGTGCGTGAGGTCCGGGCGGCGGGTCTTCTTGTAATCAGCCTGAATATGGCGGGCAGCGTTCCGGATGCGTCGGATCTGGTCGTTACCGACCCCGTGCAGGCTGGCGTGATGGCCGTGATGGCGGTCGCCCATACTGCAAAGTTCGCAGTGGAACGCCTGCACCGCCGGGTGTTTTGATCCGGCGCGCGCGCTATCGGACGCGGAAGCCGTATTCCCGCACAACCCCGCCCGAAGGCCCGTAAAGGCGCACGAAATAATCTCCCTGCGCGAGGCGCTGCTTCAACTGGACCCGTACACCCGCCGGACCGCTCTCCGCGAGCCCCTGCCACATCGATGCACCGATCGCGTTCACCACATCGACACGGAAGGGACCACCGTCGCGCGGGCCATCCGCCAGAGTCAGGTCGAATTGGCGCGCCGGCACTGTGTACGGCATTTCGCCGCGCATTGCAGTCAACTGGAGCGAAGCGGAGGGCGCGAACTTTGTCTGCCCCTGGGAGAACAACGCGACAACAACGATCAGCGCCGCGAAACCCAGCGCCATCGAAAATGCCGGCCGCCGCAGAGTGGAAATCACGCCGGAAACGAAACGCTCGGCCCACGATGCGGCAGCACGCGCATTCAGCGAATCCGCAACCAGTGCGTCGCGAATCCCCAGCGAGAATTGCTCAAATCCATTCAGCTTTTCGCAGCAGGCCGGGCAGGCAAGCAGATGTTCCTCCAAGACTGGAAGCTCGGCTTCCGGCAATTTTCCCAGAGCGTATAACTCCAGTTGATCGTCCGTCCCGTGCTCGCTCAACTCCACACAATCCTCCACACGTACCATTATGGGAATAGTGCGGAACGAGGAACATCCTCTCAGACTTTCTTTTAGATATTTTTGCGCAAATTGATGCCCGTGCCTTCGGCTACCCGCCTTCCCAGCTCCCCGAACCGTGCCTTAGCCCGCGACTTCAGCAGGCGGAACTGGTTATAGCTCAGCCCCATATCGGCGCAGATCTGCTCTTGAGACTGCTCGAGGACATAGAAACGATTGAGGATATCCCGGTCCCGCCGCGAAATGCCGTTCAGCACTTTACGGGCGATTTCCGCCCGTTGCCGGGCTATCACGCTGCGTTCCGGATTGTCCCGCCAGTCGGAGAGCGCAAACAAGGAATCCTCGAATTCGACTCTGGTCCGGCGCTGTTGTACCGCGACATCGATCGATGCCGCAATCTGGCGTTTTACAACCGTCCGCACGTAGCCCATCAATCGTTCCGGCTCGCGCAGATCGCCATTCCGGATGGCCTGGGTCACGATTACGAAGCAATCGTGGACCTTGTCGTCCAGGTCCCCGGGCCCCAGGTTCCGCAGCAGGAAGTATCGAATTCCCTTGGCGAATATCCCGTACAGCTCCGCCATGGCTGCGGGATTTCCGTCATGGATGCCGCTGACCAAAGCGGACCAGTCCGTCACGGGTAAACCTTCCTGTACGTTAGCCTCCGGTTGACCCCGGTCACCCTCCGGAATTTGCTTGCCAGTCATAGCTTGGGCCCCTGATGCGATTGCTGACATCCTTGTCACCCCCAGTTACTCCCGCCCCAGCACGAAGTAGGCGCTACCGACTGCCAAGGCCTTCGCCGGGGTTCCACCTCTCGCCACTTCGTCGTTCAAATACGCCAGCTGCGCCTGTTGCAGCGCAAAAGCCGGACCGCTCCCGGGAAAGGCCCGGAGCGTTCGGTAAAATTCGACCATCATGACCGCGCCCGCCTCGTCCGGGATGTCCCAGCGCGTGGCGACGACGGATCGCGCGCCCGCTCCAATCCACGCGCGCGTCAAACCCATCAGCCCCGCCCCAGGCAACGCGTCCCCCTGGGCGGAGTGACAGCCGTTCATAACAATAAGGGCGGGGGACACCGGATGCGCGACAATTTCGGCCGGTCCGAGAAATCCCATGGCGCCGGATGGATCGAGGCTCAACGCGATCAGCCCCGAGGAATAGTCTCCCGGCGCCGTCACCACATGCGTCGCGAAGTGAATGATCGACGGGCTGGAGCGCAACGCTTCCCGCACTCCCCCGAGCCCCGCGTCCGCCCCCGTCAGAATTCGTGATTTGGCGGGATTCCAGGCGCGCGCACAGGCCTCAAGCTCTCCCGCCGTCGAAGGGAGCCGCGGCAGGACCACGGCCTGATTCCCGCGCCTTCCGCGATATCGCGCATCGGCCGCGTTGTAGATTGGATCGCCCACACCAAGGAACCGGCCATCACCGAGCGGCTTCCGGGCCTTGAGCATCAACGCACCCGGAATCGTCTGCAGCACGGCGCGCTGCAACAGAAAAATGGGTTGGTTTGTTCGATTGGCAAAATCGGCAACGAGCGCCCCGAACGGCACTTCGTACAGGGGACCATCCAGCTCGAGCAGCCAGCGTTTCGCCGAGAGGTATCGGCCGGGCACCTGGCCGAACAACACTTCGTAGAGGCTACGGCCCAGCGGGATGGCCTGCGGATCTCCTTTCCGTGTTGCGGCGGCGAATTCCGTGGCAGTGGCCTTCAGAGTCGCGAGCCCCGGTATTGGATAAGCGTCAACGCCCTTCCTGTCCACCGCCCAGAGCCACCCGCCTGTCGCCGCCACATGGAAGCTCAGCAGCACGGTATCCGGATCCAGTAACCGGCGTGCATGCGCCAGGGCCGACTCGGGGCCCGAGGCATCCGATTTTGCGCCTTGAGATTGGTTCCCGGCGGCAGCTTCCATGTGTTCGAGCTCGATTTGCAGCGATGACGCCCGGCGCGCCAGCTCGGGCGTGGGCTTTGCCATGATCGAACGCTCGATCGTCTGATAGCGCGCCAGCAGATCCCAATAGGTAGCGGGCAAGCGGGTGCGCCAGTCGTCCGGCGCGGGATCGAGCGCGCGCAGACTCCAGAGGCGATCCTGCCCGGCAGCATCGAATGTTTCCCGCAGGAGGGCTGGATTCGATGTTTGTCGACCAAGGCGGTTCCCGGCATCGATCAATCCGCCGGCTACCCGGCTCAAGCCGCTTTCGAGTGCAATACGGTCCTGATCGGCGGGGACGATGTCCGCCCGCATTTGCGCGGCGATGCGGCGAGCCTCGCGGAAATCCGCCAGCGCTCCCCGAAGATCGTCCCTGCCCAGCCGGAATTCTCCGCGGTCCGCGTAAATCAACCATCGGGGCGTAATGCTCTGGGGCGCCTGGATCGCCGCCTCGAATAGTTCGGCTGCCCCTCGCGCGTCGCCCTGCCGGGCCTTCAGTTCGGCCAGGGCGCGCAGAATGTTCGCCGCGGCATCCAGATGATGCAGGCGAACCAGCTGGAGCGCCTCGTTCAGAGCAGCCGCGGCTTCGTCGAGGCGGCCAGCATCGAGGCAGTCGCTTCCAAAGCTGCCTAACACCCGGGCGGTCGCATCGAAATCGTTTTCCGTTGAAATCTCGCTTATTGCCTGCCTGTAAATCGGTTCGGCCTCCGGAAATCTGTGAAGCCGCGCCAGCGCGATTGCGAGATGGTAGCGCACTTTCGAAGCGGAGCCGTAACGAGCCGCCCCGCCCGGACCGGCAAGGGCTTCTTTCGCCACCCGCATGGCCGTCTCGGTATCGCCCATCTGCAGATACAGGCCTGCGAGATTGTTCATGACAATAAGGAGGGGCGCAGACAGCCGGGACGTCTCGGCAATTCCCCTCGCCTTCTGAAAGGCCGGAAGCGCATCCCGGAAATCCAGCCGTGCGAGCGCCGCCCCTCCGGCGTCGTTCCAGTCCATGGCGGCCCTTCTGAGAGAGCCGTCCCGCTCCGCGCGAATACCCGCGGAGCGAAAGGCCTCACTCGCCCGCATATATTCGCCTGCGGCATACGATCGGCGGCCTTCGGTGTGAAGGATAGCTTCCGCGGGCGATCCGGGATCAGTAGTGTTTATGGGACGCCATGTAGAGCCACACAGCGTAAACGCGACCAGCGCAACGCCAACGACCGCGCAGATTCTTCGGATTGTCGGCCGCACCAGAATTCTCTGGGAGGGTGATAGAGGTACAAAAGCGTACGTCTACCTCTCACTCTATCAGAGTTGAAGGCGATTGAACACACAACGTTGACAGGGTAATCAGTAGCGGTTGTGATATATGTGGTTGACGGAACGAGGGTTTCGCTCCGCCGACCGCCTGGCCAATGGCTTTAGATACCCGAACAGCGCGATGAAACGTCACGAAAGCGACGTCTCATCGCTGGCTGTACCGGGTTTTTAACGTCGCTCGAAGCGACGACCGGGATTATCCGGTTGCTTTTCGGCATAATGCGCTCTTCCTGCGCATAATTTGAGTTACTTACAGAAGAAGAAATCGCCGATGATGATAATCGGATCGCTGCCCATTCTGGTTTCACTTTCTGTACTCCCGTTCGCCGAAACCGGGAGACGCCCCGAGGGTACAGGACACAATCACCCTTCGCGCTGCGTTTTCGCGCCAGGTTATTGAAAACAGGCTGCAATAAAATCGTGAGACAATGTCAACGGCATGAAAGCACTGGCCGTTTTCGCTCTTTTTTCCACTATTCTGCTCGCGGCTGCTCCGGAGGTTCATCCGGAAGTTCCCCGGAAAGGCTCCGCCTTCGGCGTCCAGACAGGCCAGGACAAATACATCTGGCTGAATCAATATGCCGGCAAGACAGTCGTTCTCGCATTCATCCTGACCGATTGTTCCCATTGCCAGTTCACGACCGGCGTCCTCAATCGCATCCAGGCGGACTATGCGGATCGTGGCGTCGAAGTGCTTGCATCGGCGATCGAGATCATGTCGTCGTTGCATATTCCCGATTTCGTCGCGAAGTACCGGCCAAACTTCCCGCTCGGTTACGACCCGCAGGATTACGCCACGACTTTTCTGGGTTATCCCGACAACTACCCGATGGTGCTGCCGCAGATTCTGTTCATTGACCGGACGGGTGTTATCCGGGCGCAATTTGCGGGCGATGACCCGAAGCTTATGAAAGATGTGCAGGAAAAAACTCTGCGGGAGACCCTCGACCGGCTACTTGCGGAAAAGACACTGGCAGAAAAAAAGGGGCAGACAGCCGCCGGGCCGTCCGCCCCGAAGAAGTAGGAATACCTAGCGGAGCGAGCTGCTTGTTCCTTCAAGCGGCTGCCCGATTACATCGCCGCTGACCACCATTTCCACGCGCCGGTTCTGCTGCCGCCCGGTCGCGGTATCGTTCGACGCCACGGGACCATCCTTGCCCAGACCGACCGCTTGAACGTTGGCGGTGCTGATACCGTTCGAAGTCAGGTAGTCGCGCACGGAATCGGCGCGGCGCTCGGAAAGCTTCAGGTTATATTCGTCCGTACCCACGCTGTCGGTGTGGCCTTCCACATTCATATGGAGACTCGGATATGCAAGCAGAATGCCCGATACCTTGGCCAGTTTCTCCTTGGCGCCCGGCTTCAGCGTGGCGCGATCGAAGTCAAACAACACGTCGGAGAGGTTGACGATCAGGCCGCGCGCGGTGTCGCGGGTCTGCAGAATCGCGTTCAATTGCTCGCGAAGCTTTTCGCGCATCGCCTGGGTATCTTTTTCCGCTGTGGCTTTGGCTGCCTGAGCGGCGGCGTTTTCATCGGCCAGCCGCTTCTGCTCGGCAAGAGCAGCGAGACGGGCCAGTTCCGCGTCGTGCTGCGCGCTGACTGCTTTGGCGGTCGCGACCTCGGCTTCGTGCTTTTCGCGTTCGGCGGCGGCGCGATCCGCATCTGCGGCGGCGCGCAACCGGGCCTGTTCATCGGCTTCGGCCTTCGAAGCGGCGGCACGCTCGCGCGCTTCCCGCTCCCGCCGATCACTCGCTTCTTTGGCCGCCAGCTCCGACGCCTCGCGCTCTTTCACGATGCTGATCCGGCGGGCATCTTCGGCCTGCTGGGTTGCTTCACGCGCGACGGTGTCGAGATCCTTGTCATGCTTGCTGATGTAATAGCCTTCCGCATTCTGCATGTTGACGGCGACTTTCGCCATCACGTCGGGAGCGTAGTGGTCGGCGCCCTGCGCTTTCGCGATTGCGATTGCCTCGCGCGCTTCCCGCAATTGCAGAGGCACACGGATATCGGTGCTGATCGGAGCCAGTGCCCCGCTCGAGATATTCATCGTGTACTGGCCGCGCTTCAGCAGCTCATATTTCGCGTCCACTGTTTCGAGCGTGCCCGAAGTATCCTTGCGGAGAAAATTCTCCATCACGACGACGTCGGATGGCTGGCTGACTGAGAAGTAGGGCTCCGCGGTCACGATCATTCCGTACGATTGGAGATCCGTCGTCGCATAGAGCTCCGCGGTCTTGCTGTTCGGATCCTTGAGCGAGACTTCGCCGAGGCGCTCCGCGCGCCCTTCGGGGGTAATGGCCCACAACACGTACGTCAGGTATTCGGGCCCGAATTGCGCTGGATTCGAAAGATGATCGAACTTCAGCGAAATGCGGGTGGCGCCGGTGTTGGCAGTGACGCTGGCTTCGCCGCGTGCATCCGGCAGCAGCGATGTGCCTCGAAAATCGATGTGCGTGGTGCCCTGGCGATTGTGATAATTCACGGCTCGCACGGTCTTCGACGTCACGTCGACGCGAAAGATAGGCTCCGTGCCGTTCGGATTCGGCGCGACATTAGTCTGCACGGGGCTTGGAGCCTGTGCGTACAGCGTCGCCGCCAACAATATTATGGTAAAACCGGAAAATTTCATGACTGAGACTCCTCCATCGAAGGAGGAGACAGCAACTGGCGGGCCATTCCGTACATGCGCCGAATGGCGGGCGTTTCGGCACAAGTAGCGGTGATGGCTGTACGGTCGCGATCCGGCTCAAAAATGGAATTTCGCCGCGAATTCGAAGTCGCGCGGATTGCCGGCCGTCGTAATGGTTCCGAAGGCAGCGCTGCCGAACGACCCGTTGGGATCGTTCAACGGCGGCGTGTTGGACACGTTGAAGATCTCGGCGCGGACTTCGAGGCTCATGTTCTCTCTGATGTGGAAAGTGTTGCCAAGCATGAGGTCCCCATTTTGCAATCCGGGTCCGCGGATCGGATTGCGCGAACTGTTGCCAATGGTGAACTGCGGCGCGGTCGTAAACGCAGCGATGTTGAAGAACTCGGAAGCGCTGCGATTGGCGAAATCATTCGGATCGCTGATACGGTTCGGCCTCTGCAGCGCGTAACCCAGGGCCGAGTTGAAGTTGGTAGCCTGCGTAATGGGCACCGCATCACCAGATTGCACTCGCACGAGCCCGCCGAGCTCCCACCCGGAGATTTTCTTCCAGCGCGGAATCTGATAGACCCAGCCGGCCGTGAAGACCCGGGGGATGTCACCGGTCGAAACGTCGCGCTCCAGCCCGCGGTTGAAGGCATCGGCGGCGCCGATGGTGGTGAGTGTCGGACCCGTGAAGATCGTCTGCGAGAAGTACGTTGAGGCGTCGTCGATGAGCTTGGAAAACGTGTAGGCGAACGTGACGGTCAATCCGTGGGACAAACGCTTTTCGAGTTTCATCTGCAGCGCGTGGTATTCGGAATCTCCCACGTTATCGCGATAAAGCTCAACGTTCGTGAAGCGCGGATAAGCCCTCAATAACTGCTGCGCGGTGATGGTCGACTGGCCGAGCGATGACGATGTGGGAATCTGTCCGAAGTATGGATTAGGCACTTTGACGAGCAGCGCCGCGCCCTGTGAGAGATCGGCGGCCGGGAGCTGATTGAGATTCGCTTCCGCAAGACCGAGGTGCGTGTTCTTCGAACCGAGATACCCGATTTCGAAATTCAGGTTGCTGCCGATCGTCTTCTGGACGGTAAGGTTCCACTGTTGCGAGTAGCCCGACCCGACATCGCGCTGGACACCGAATACTCCCTGGCCGAGCCCGGAATTCGGATTCGGGGCTGTGACCTGCACGCTCGGGCCGCTGGCAAGGATGAACGCCGGATTGATATTGTCCTGCGACTGCTGTCCGACCGTTTGAATGAACGGGAATTGCGGCGTCGTGAAGGGTGTCGTAATTCCGGTCTGTTCGAAATAGATGATCCCGTAACCGGAGCGGACCACCCAGGAGTTGCCGATCCGATAAGCCAGCCCGACGCGCGGACCGAAGTCGCAGCACTCGAGCTCGCGGGCCGTGTGCGGGAAATCGAGAATCTGTGTCTTCAGGTTGAACACGGCGGTCTGATTGTTGACTTCGGTCGAGGGGAAGTTGAGCGTGTAGCGCGTGCCGATATTCAACGTAAGGCGGTCGGTGACCTTCCAGTCGTCGCCCACGAAGAACTCGGCGACGTGCGCGCGTTCCTGAATGGCCTTGCCCTGAATATCGATGCTGAATGCATTGACCTGACCCAGTAAAAGAGAAGCCAGTGCGTTACCGCCGGTGCCGGTGGATGTGTTGGTGCCGGTCGTCGTGAAAGCGTACGAGCCGGTCGGGTTGGGCGGATTGACGATGCGAAGCGCTTCGCGGCGAATATCCGTGCCGAACTTTATAGTGTGGCGTCCGTGCACCCACGAGAAAGTATCCAGATATTCGGTCACGCTCGTTCCGAAGGTCGAGTTGGCGGCCGTCGTCGGGCCGATTTGCTGAAGGCCGGTAACGGTGAAGATCGGCAGCGTCGATGAGAACGAGTTGGCGGGGACACCCGGGATCGTGATCCCTCCATTCTGCAGCGAGGACTGGTCGACCCCGCGGCGCGTGTAACCGAAGCGTGCCTGGTTGAGCATTGTCGGCGAAAGGGTCCAGTCGTATTCCGAAGCGACCATGTCTCCGCGCGTAATGGCATGGCCGATCACACCGGTGGATAGAGTTCCGCTGCCATCGGGCAACGGCGCCACCGGATTATCGTCGTCGCGCGAATACGAATAGCGTCCGAAGATGCGGTGTTTCTCGTTGAAGATGTGATCGATCCGCCCGTCGAGCTGGTCCTGATTGTCGGGTTCGACAGCCGTGCGTACAAAGTTGTTCGCAGTCCCTGGCAGATTCGGCACCGGATAATGCTGCAGAATCTGCGTGGCGATCGGATCGAACCGGGTGGTGGGGATCGTGTTGTTCGGGAAGGGTGTGCGCGGGCTGGTTGACGGGTCGTCGATGACGGTTGTGAAGATGCCATTTCGCTGCGCGGCCGTGGGGACGGTGCTGAAGCGTGTCAGGCCTGTAAGAAGCCGCGTGCCCTGCCAGTCGGCGAAGAAGAATGTTTTGTTCTTCCGGATTGGCCCGCCGACGGTCACACCATACTGGTTGCGGCGGAACTCGGGTTTGGGGCCCGGCTGCGCAAAGTAATTGCGCGCGTTCAGATCTTCGTTACGCAGAAATTCGAAGAGCGTGCCGTGCAGGTCGTTCGATCCCGACTTGCCGATCACCATCACGGTGCCGCCGTTCGAGCGTCCGTATTCCGGCGAGTACGAGTTGATGTTGAGTTTGAACTCTTCCATCGCGTCGATGATCGGATAGAACACTACCTGCCCCGGTTCCGGCTGCAACACAGAGATCCCGTCATACATGTATTCGTTGGTGCGCGGCCGGCTGCCGTTAATGCGGGGTAGCAGCGATCCGCCGCCCGGCAGCGCGACACCAGGCGCGAGGGCCACCAGCGGGATAAAGTTTCGGCCGTCGAGTGGCAGCGTTTCGACGCGACTTCCATCGACGTTGAATCCGACCGTGCCGCTCGCGGTCTGCAGAACGGGCGCCTGCGCGGTGACGTCGACGGATTGCGCGGGCTGCCCGACTTCGAGCTTCACGTTCAGCTCGGTCATGTCGGCCAGACGAAGCGTGATGCCGGTTTGCTTATACGTGCGGAACCCTGGCTGTTCGACGGTCAGCGAGTACTGTCCGGCCGGGAGTCCGAGGAGATGATACTCGCCGCGCTCGTCGGTAGTGCCCCGGAATGCGACGCCGGTCGCAAGTTCGCCGGCTTCGACTTTCGCGTGGGCAATGGCAAGTCCGGAGGGATCCTGCACCGTGCCGAAAAGTTCTGATTTGCCGGCCTGTCCGAAGCAAGGCGCAGAAAGGATGAGTAAAACCAAAAGGAGTCGCATCGTATAAGAGTCATTGTTATTTAAACATGACGGGACAAATGCTGACAAGAACGGGGAGCGGAAGACCGCGGATTAACGAAGAAGCGTGCGCCGCGCGACGGAGTGTACGAAAATAGGGCTTATGGCATATCCGGAACAATTGCTGATCCCCATGCGCGAGGACCTGACGCGCTACGGAGTGGAAGAAACGCGCACGCCCGCAGACGTCGACCGCGCGCTGGCGGAAAACGGCACGGTCATGATGGTGGTGAACTCAGTGTGTGGATGCGCGGCCGGCAAAGCGCGGCCCGGCATCGGTATGGCGTTGCGCCATGCAGTGCGTCCGAACAAAGCGGCCACCGTCTTCGCCGGCGGGGACGATGCCGCCGTAGCCCACCTGCGCGGCATCCTGTCGCCGTATCCGCCCTCTTCGCCCTCGATTGCGCTGTTTCAGAACGGCAAGCCCGTGTACATGATGCATCGGAGCGACATCGAGCAGCGCGATGCATTTCAGATCGCGAAGATGCTGACTGAAGCGTTCGACAAATATTGCGTGAAGCAGGAAGCACCAGCCGCTTAATTCGCCGTCCACAATATTGGCGTCGCGACTCCCGCAGCCGTCGCCGGCCGTATGGAGCTTTTCCGAGCCACGGCCGCGAGGCGGCGGTCTGGCCGGAATACGTGACCAAACTTCTGAGGTGCTTACTCAGCGGCCGCGAATTTAGTTAGTTAGTTCCAGACTCAATTGCCCAGCCGGCGGCCCAGGAATTCCGGGGTATCGTACCCTGCTTAACGGCGACAATTTCGACGCCGAGGACATATTCACTCACTCTCCGGATTTCCGGCGGTCTTCGGATTTGCGTGGCTCGGTTCAGCCGCCGGCGGTCTGCGACACCTGGCCGTTCAGCGCGTCGCGGATGACCTGCCCCAACAGCATGAATCCCGCGAGATCGCCCGGCTTCTGAAAATAGCCCGTGGCGCCCAATTCTGCGGCGGCATCGCGGTCAAGAGGAGAATCCGACGACGTCACAATAATGATCGGAATCAGGCTGCAGCGCGCGCTCTTTCGGATGCGCGTGAGGATGCGGCTGCCGGTCGCGCGGGGGAGATTCAGATCCAGCAACGCCAGGTCGGGGGCGGTCGCCGAATCATCCGTGTCGACGCGCTCGATATAACGGAGGGCGGATTGTCCATCTTCGACCACTACGAGATCTATCTCCTGCAGGCCGTGCTTCTCCAGAGCACGGCGCACGAGGAAGACATCGCCAGGATTATCCTCGGCCAGCAGAATTGTGATAGGCGAGCTCATAATCGCCGGTTTCTACCCCCTGAAGAGTGAAGAAGAACGTCGTTCCCTTGCCGGGCTCGGATTCCGCCCAGATCCGGCCGCCGGCCCGTTCGACGATCTTCTGGCAAAGCGCCAGCCCGATACCTGTTCCGTCGAATGCGGACCCATGCAGCCTTTTGAATATTCCGAAAATCTGCGTCAGGTATTCGGCCTCGATACCGATTCCGTTGTCGTTTACCGAAAACAGCCAGCCGCCGGCAGCCTCCTGCCTTGCCTCGATCTTTATGACTGGCCTCTCGCCAGGCGGATACTCCTCCTTGCGATACTTCAGAGCATTGCCGATCAGATTCTGGAAGAGCTGGACTAAATGGATCTCCGGCACCTGAACCACCGGTAGCGTATCAAACTCAATCAGCGCGTGCGTGTCTTCGATGACCGTCGAGAGGTTGAGCAGCGCGGAACCGACGGCGGCGACGGCATCCGCTTTCGGCGAAGCCGGCCGCGCGGCATTGGCGACGCGCGAGTAAGTAAGGAGCGCTGTCAGCAGGTGCGACATGCGCCTGGCGCCATTGATCGCGAAGTCGATATAGGAAAGCGCGCGGCCGTCGAGAGCTTCAGCGTATTCTTCTCGCAGGAGCTGGCTGTAGATCGACACCATGCGCAGCGGCTCCTGCAGATCGTGGCTGGCCGCATAAGCGAATTGCTCGAGATCGGCGTTCGACTGCTGAAGCGCCTGGTTGGCGCGCTTCAGTTGAGTCGCCCCTTCCATCTGCTCCTGAATATCGGTGCAGCCACCCAGCCAGCGCACGACCTGACTGGCCCGGTCCTTAACCGCAACCGCCCGGCACAAAAACCATCGGTACGCGCCGTCACTCGCACGGCGCAAGCGAACCTGTACTTCAAAAGTACTGTTCGCTGCCAGCGACTCGCGCCAGCGGTTGACATACTCGTCCCTGTCTTCCGGGTGGATCAGATCCTGCCACGGATAGTCTGGCAGATATTTCCGGGCCTCATCGCCGGATCTCCAGCCTCCATAGGCCACCCACCGCTGGTTAACATATTCCACGTTTCCTTCGGCGTCGGTCGACCACACAAGTTGAGGAAGCGCGCTCGCCAGGGTGCGAAAACGCTCTTCGCTTTCCCGAATCGTGTCCTCAAATCTTTTTCTTTCAGTAATATCCGAGCAATATCCGGCAAGGAATTCGGCGCGCCCATCAAGGAAGGTCGTAACATCGACGAGACTCGGAAATTGAGTTCCGTCGCGTCGAAGATGCTGATGCTCAAACATGTGCCGTCCCTTTTGACTCGCAATCTGCAGCGCGGCTCCAAAATCGTCGCGCGTTTCCTGCGGCAGCAGGGCGTGTAACCGGGTTCCGAGCAATTCATTGACCGAATAGCCGTGCATGGCCGCAAACGTCGGATTCATGTCCACGATCACACCGGTCTTGGAATCGGCGACGAACATCCCAAACCCGGCTCCGGAGAATATCTGCTTCCATCGCTCCAGCTCCCGCTCGGCGATACGACGCGCCGTAACATCACGGAACACGAGCACCACACCCAAGGCGTGGCCGGTGGCATCGCGAATGGGCGCACTGCTGTTCTCGACTGCGATCTCGCCGCCGTCTTTTGAAATGAGCACCGTATGCTGGCTCGAACTCGGGGCCGAAGCTTCTTTCCGTGGATCTTCTTTCTGTAAAGCCTCGAACGGACTCTCGACGCTCTTCCGCGTGCGTTCGTCGATAACTTGAAATACTTCGCCCAGAGGCTGCTGACCTGCATCGTGCGCCGGCCAGCCGGTCAACTTCTCCGCGAGCGGATTCATAAACCGGATCGCCCCTTCCGAATCGGTGACGATCACGGCGTCGCCGATGCTTCCAAGGGTCGTTTCCAGCAACTGGCGCGATTCCTCGATTTCGCCGGCGAACTCCTCCCGCTGCGTCACCACCGAGTCGATGGCGGAACCCATGCGGAACAACAGGAACACGAGACCGATGCAGCCTACAAGCACTATGATGCGGGAACGGTCGGCATGCAGCTCCGACGCCTTTTCGAGCTCATAGAGGCTCATGTATTCCCCACTGAGCAAAACCTTGCCGGCGGAGCGCACCTCGTTCATCGCAAGCCGGCCCTCGTCGTTCCGCATGAGGGCGAGCGCGGCATCGGCGCCCTGGTCATCGCGCACGTCGATGGTGCGCTTCAGCTCGCTCATCTTGTCGCGAATCAGCATCTGCATAAACTGCACCTGCTTGACTTCGCGGTTCGCGGCGGCGGCCGTCCGGGCAAGCTGGTCCAGTTCCTTCGGCAGATCCGCCACAGCCTTGTCATACGGCGCAAGATATTGGGCGTCGCCGGTCAGGAGATAACCGCGCTGGCCGGTTTCGGCGTCAGTGATCGAGGATAGAAGCAGATCCGTCTGCTGTTGCAACTGGCGGGTTTCATCCAGTTGCTTCGACGCGTTCTGAAACGCCCGCCAATCAGCGTAGAATAGAACGGCGATAACGAGAACTATACCGATCGCGAGAAATCGCCAGAGGCGATCGATCCTGCCGTGCAGCCGGAGCGCCACTAGCTTCATTCTAGCTGCATTACGGAAAGATTAAGGGCCCGGCCACCCTCGGAAGCGGGTCAATCGCGAAAAGGAAGCACCAGGGACGTGATGACGGATACTCAAATGGCCCCCGCCCGGGAAGAACAGTGGGCGGAATTCCTGAACCGTATGGTGCACGACCTCCGTGAGCCGTTGCGTTCGATGAACGCATATTCGGAATTGCTGAGCGAAACCGCGAAGGGCAGGCTGGGCTCCGATGGCGACCAGGCGCTCCGGGAAATTTCCGCGGGGGCCGCGCGGATGCGGACCCTGCTCGACGCGCTCGCAGCTTATTCGCAGGCATTAAACGAATCGCCGACGGCGCTTTCTTCGTCTTCACTGCAATCCGCGTTAAGGATTGTTGCCGCTAATCTCGACGCGCAGATCCAGGCGTGT
>DATAZF010000054.1:0-5781 GCA_036272235.1 Bryobacteraceae bacterium
ATTCGGCCTCATTTTTGCGGATACCCTGGTGTTGCCTTGATCTCTTCGATCTGGCACGCGTGACGTTCCCCGTGCAGACTCAGGGCGAGCAGCCACTGGTAACAATCCAATTCTCCGAACAATCCATGCGGAATAAAATAATTCCGGAGATCGCCCTGGGTGGAACCGGCGAATTCCGTCGTCGCGTGCCGCGTTTTTCGAAATTCGGCCAACATCTGGCCCGCGTCGCGCCATTCACCTGCCGGCTGTGCCGCGTCCGGCGCGTTACGGCGAACGGTCCGGTCGGGAATCAGTCGTGCGACCTCGGCGTCCTTCGCTTTCCGATCGGCATCTGCTTTGCGCGGCTGTGCATCGCCCTGGTCGAGCTTTTTCCCGATACTTCCCATGACGCGCTTTTCGACGAGGGTCACGTGTTCCACGCACTGCCCGATTGACCAGCGGCCATCGCCGGGACAAAATTCCCATTGCTCTACCGTCAAACCCTGGACCAGCCCATCAAGCCGCGCACCGCTCGCACTCAACTGGTCAACCACCAACTGTCTCTCCTGCTGTTCCATGCCCCTCTCCTCCGCTGTATAAATTTCACGCACCAGCTCTGCAATGCTCGCCGGAACCAAACCGCTCCAGTTTTCTCCCAGCATAATTCGCCGCCGGACTTCCGAAGACGAGACCGCGTCCCACGTGGATTTCATCGGTAATACATGGATTAGATTCCTGTGCCGCGAGTCCGGGTGATACTCGCCGTACCGTGCTGCTACCAGCAGCCGGTGGCGGTTCACGAAAGCATCAAAGACGCCAGGGGCGCCGTAGTCCCAGGACGCGATTCGCTCGGCGGCATCGCGACCCAGCGCGAAGGCGATCTCGACATCGGGACCGAGCGATTCGACGGCTTCTTCGGCGATGTCGGCGTAGAGTCCGCCATTCGACAGTGCGACGGAAATCTCCGGCTCGTGCCGCGCCAGCGCAACGAGCATGCCGCAGCGTGCCTCAAATCCCGCGCCCTCGAATCCTTTATGCGGAAAAGTCCGAGGCAGGATACAGATCACTTCATCGCCGTGGCGTCGCGCGGCCCGGGCTATTTCCAGGTGCGCGACGGTCGGTGGATTCCATGCGCCGGGAAGCAGAATGACCCGCGTCGCGCCCAGGACACCGCGATGGAGAAACTTCAGTGCCAACTTGACCTTTGTAATATACCGGCAGCCTTCATTATCTGTAACCGCACAGCTGTCGACGTTCGTATAAAGTGGAAATAGCCTATTGGCGCCGGAGATGCAGTAACTCAACATGTTCAGCTGGATATGTCCGCGCTGCGGACACGACGTTCCTCCTTCAAAAACGGACTGTCCTTATTGCGCGGACCAGGAGGCACAGGCGAGCGCCGCGCCGCCGTCGGCAGCCCCACCGCAGGGTTCCCAGCCCCCTGGCGTAGAGCCGCAGGCGCCGGCCTGGCAGCAGGCTCCTCCAACATACGCTCAACCGGCTTACGCTCCGCCGCCACAGCCACAATACCCGCCGCAGCAATATGCGCCCGCTCAGCAATACGCGCCTCCGCCGCCGGGAGCATGGCCCCAGCCCGCGCGTTCCGGACCGCCGACATGGCTCATGACCGTGGGCTTCGCGATAGCTTTGCTGCTCGTCGGAGGTGGAATTTATTTCGCGATGCAGCGATACGGAGGCAGCAACCCCGCCGAAAAAGCCGGCGTCGAGAATCCCTCGAATGCTTCGCGCCAGAAGGTGACGAATCCGCTGCAGAAATATATTGAAGTGGTCGGATTACGCATGTTCAACGAGAACAAGAAGCCGGTCGCGAAATTCGTCGTCGTTAACCACTCGAGTACGGAGATCGACGATCTGGTGGTGGACGTTACGCTTTGGGCGAGCACGTCCAAATCCGAAGAGGATCCGGTGGGAACGTTCAGCTTTAAGCTGCCCTCGATTGGCGCCAATGCTTCGAAGGACATGACCGAGCCGCTCAAAACGAAGTTCAAGATGTATGAGCTTCCGGATTGGCAGAACACCACAGCCGAAATTCAGATTACTTCGCCGGCCCCGTAAGCGGCGGGTCGCGTCTACTCTTCCTGGCGCGAGATGTGCCGATTAGACGGTGTTGCGGCGGGTGAGGGGCGCCTGGCGGATTTCAAGACACCCTCGCCCGGTCGGCAGAACTTTGCCGGGGTTCAGAAGTTGCGCAGGATCGAACAGAGCCTTGAGCCGGCCAATGTAATCGAGCGAGTCCGCCGGGAACAGATTTCCCATCAGCTCGTTCTTTTCCATGCCGACCCCATGCTCGCCGGTTATCGAGCCGCCGACTGAAATGCAGTACCGCAGGATGTCCTCGCCCGCGGCCTTCGCACGCTCCAGTTCTTCGGGCACGTGCGAGTTGAAGAGAATAATCGGGTGCAGATTTCCGTCGCCGGCATGGAAAATATTGCTGATGCGCACCTGGTGCCGCTCCGCAACCTCGGCGATATAACGCAGCGTAGGGGCAACCTGCGTGCGCGGCACCACGCCGTCCTGTACGTAGTACGAAGGGCTCACGCGCCCCACGGCGCCGAACGCGTTCTTGCGGCCCTTCCAGAGCAATTCCCTCTCTTCGGCCGATTTGGCAACCCGAAACTCTCGCGCGCCGCAGCGCTCGCAGACTTTGCGGATCTCCGCCGTCTGATCTTCGACTGCTTCGATCAGCCCCTCCAGCTCGATGAGCAGCACGGCCGCGGCATCCAGCGGATACCCGGCGCCCGTCGCGAGCTCGACCATCCGCAGCATCTCGCCATCGAGCATCTCGACCGCAACCGGTGTGATCGCACAGGCGGTGATCTCAGCCACTGTATCGGCCGCATCAGAGGGTGAGTTGTACACCGCCAGAATGGTTTTGACTTTCTCGGGCTGCCGCATCAGACGCACGGTAATCTTCGTCACGAGCGCCATGGTGCCTTCCGAACCGGTCAGCAGACCCGTCAGATCATAGCCCGGCGAATCCGGTTCTTTTCCGCCCGTATTGTGAATCGTACCGTCGGGCATAACGAATTCCAGACCGAGGACATGATTCGTCGTGACCCCGTAGGCCAGCGTGTGCGGACCGCCGGAATTCTCCGCCACATTGCCGCCGATCGTACAGGCTCGCTGGCTGGATGGGTCGGGCGCATAGAAGTAGCCGAGCGCCTGAACCGCGAGCGTGATATCCAGATTGACGACGCCCGGCTGCAGGACTGCCCTCTCGTTTTCGATATCGATTTCCAGAATGCGGTTCATCCGCGAGAAGCCGACAATCACGCCGCCGGCGCGCGGAATGGCTCCCCCGCTCAAGCCGGTGCCGGCACCCCGGCCGACAATCGGGACACCGTGGTGCGCGGTGATCTTTACGATCTCCGCGACATCCTGAGTCGTCCGCGGAAACACCACGAGCTCGGGGCGCGCTTTGTCGACGCTGCCATCGTATTCGTAAAGGCTCAGGTCCTCCGGACGGTCCAGATAGCCGCGGGCGCCAAGCAGTTCAGCGAGCTTTCGCTTTGCTTCCGGCGGCAGCGCGTGATGCGCGAGCGCCAAATCGACCAGATCAGAGGAGAGACTGGACATGCTGCACCATCTGCTCCGACGACCAGTTCGCCTCGCCGACGATCTTCTCCACGACTTTGCCGTTGGTGTCGATCAGATAGCTCTCCGGGAACTGGAGGGTGCCATATTTCGTGTTGATCGCCTGGTTCGGGTCGATCGCGGTCAGGTAGGAAACGTGGAAGCGGTCGAGAAACTCCTGATACGCCTTCTGGTCCTTGTCGACGCTCACACCCAGCACGACGAGACCCTTGGGCCCCAGCTCTCTTTGCAGGGCATCGAGCGAGGGGACCTCCTGCACACAGGGCTGGCACCAGGTGGCCCAGAAGTTAAGAATCAGTAGTTTGCCGCCAAAGTCCTTCGGGCCGACGGTTTTTCCATTGATGGTCTTTATGCTGAACTGCGGAGCCCCGTCGCCGGCTTTCACCACGTTGTCGTGCAGAGACACATAAAGCACGCCGACGAAGGCGCAGAGCAGCGCGACGATACCGGTCTGGATGCCGTTCTGAATGATGCGTTCGACCTTCATGATGGATTTCCTATAATTCTATTGGACCAGACCTGATCATTCCGTTGGACTCGATAAAGCAGTCAAACCTTCCATAAGACCACACATGGTGATCTCAAAAAAAGTGGAGTTCTCAGCGTCGCACATCTGCCGGTCGCCCCGGTTGACGGATGCGGAGAACGAGCGGATCTATGGGGCCGCGGCGAATCCCCTCGGTCACGGCCACAATTATGTCGTGGAAGTGGCAATTGAAGGCGAGCCGGACCCGGTAACCGGCATGATTCTCGACCTCAAGCGGTTGCGGGAAATTCTCGAGGATAAGGTTCTCGCGGTTTACGACCACCGGCTCTTAAATCGTGAAGTGTCGCCATTCGACCGGATCGTGCCGACAGTCGAAAACATCGCTGTCGACATCTGGAACCGCATTGTGGGTGCCATCGGCGGAAGCGCGCGGCTCTATTCCGTGAGAGTGCACGAAACGAATGAGCTGTCCGTCGAGTACAGGGGCGGAGCGTGATTGTGCGCTTGAGCCGACGCTACGGCTTCGCGGCCTCGCACCGGCTGCATTCCCCGTCTTTGACCGAAGCGGAAAATCAGGAAACCTTCGGCAAGTGCAACAATCCACACGGACATGGGCACAATTACGAGGTAGAACTGACGGTCCGGGGAATCGTCAACCCCACCACCGGCCGAGCCGTCGACATCGGCCGGCTGGACGCCCTGACGGAGCGGGAAATTCTGGCGCCGTTCCGCTATCGCAATCTGAATGAGGAAGTTGCGGCATTCCGGACGGTTGTGCCCACGACGGAGAATCTCGGGATTGAAATGGACCGGCGGTTGCGGGCAGCCTGGTCGGCGACTTTTACGGCGGATGGCCCGCAACTGGAAAGGGTCCGCATCTGGGAGACGGATCGGAACATCTGTGAAATTAGTGGAAACGCGTGACCAGGGATGGCAATGAACAAAAAACGGGCAGTAGTCAAAATGATGTCTCCGCCGAGGGAGAAACCGATCGCGCCATTGATCAATGAGGTGATTCTGGCTCTGGGTGAGGACACGGCGCGGGAAGGTCTCGTCCGCACGCCGGAGCGCGTCGAGAAGGCGCTGCGTTTTCTCACCAGCGGCTACACCGCGGATATTGGCAAGCTCGTCAACGGCGCTGTCTACGAAGTGAAGTACGACGAGATGGTGATCGTGAAGGATATTGAGTTCTTCAGTATGTGCGAACACCACATGCTGCCCTTCTACGGCAAGGTTCACATTGCTTACATCGCCCGCAACAAAGTGATCGGTTTGAGCAAACTCCCGCGAATCATCGACGCTTTCGCCCGCCGGCTGCAGATTCAGGAGCGTATGACGCAGCAAGTCGCGGAGTGCATTCAGGACCTGCTCGATCCGCTCGGTGTCGGCGTGATTGCCGAGGCGCAGCATTTCTGCATGATGATGCGAGGCGTGGAAAAGCAGCACTCGGGAACCGTGACCAGCGCCATGTTGGGCGCGTTCCGGACGAACAAAGAGACGCGGGATGAGTTTCTGTCGCTGATACGGGGGAAGTAGAAAATAGAACCGGCAGCACACGCGGGAGTGTCAACTGTTTTGTGTAAACGCAATTCCCCTTCTGCGTTTCAGGCAGCCCGTGCGGCTTCACGCCTGCCGGGGTAGATCATTTCAAACTGCCGCATGGCCTCTTTCCAGAACTGCAGGGTGGACCATTTCTTCGA
>DATAZF010000055.1:0-22482 GCA_036272235.1 Bryobacteraceae bacterium
CGGGCCTTGTGCAAGACTTTCGGCAACTTCCCCGAAAACCGGCTCGAGCAGCCTCGTCAACACCTGCAGGGCTGAAAGGGAGTCGTAGGGATACCAGCCATAGTCCGGAACAACCAAATGTTTTTTGACACTCTGCAGCTCTGCGTAAAATCTCTCTCCCTCTTCCAGGAGCTCGGCCGCATTCGATGGAAATCTTCTGGCGCCGTTAACAAGCATTCGTTATGGTTGCTCCAAACGTTTGAGATCCTCTGTGAAGCTCCGGCATCATTGTCCTTTTTTCCATAGTAATCTCCGCCCTCTTTCCATCGGATCGTGCTTACCCGGCCCAACCTCTTTTTGCTCCTGTGATAACTGAGAATGCTCCCGCCAGGCAGCTTAATCCGGGCTTCATAGCAATAAGCTAAGAGATGTTATCGATCTGCTTCTTCGGGGTTTCGCCAGCAAGAGTATATGACTGGCATCCTGCGAGAATACATGGACTCGTAAACAGATGGATTACCGGCCGGGGATAGATATGGAAGTCGAGGATGTATGAAGCATCAGAACTATAAGCTTATTGAAATTGGCAATTAACTCCAGTCACAGATCCGGCATCAGGCTGGCTGCCTGGTAATCTGCGGCTGATTGCCAATCGGCCTCCACGTTGTCGCTCTCAAGACCCGGCGGTGCCATCCGGCCCTGCAAGCCGCCGGCTTGCTTCTTACATGATCACGGCGGGAGGCGCCGGGTCTTCCGGACGTCCCGCATTCGCGAGCGGTACCTGAATCAGCACATAGGCGAGTACGAGCATCACCACGATTCCCGCGATATACGACGGATTCTGAAACACCAGTGGCACCTTCCATTTGAGGAAGCTGAACGTCGCGGTCACGAGCCCGGTCAGCGCCTCGCCCGCAATCATTCCTGACGCCGCCAGCACGCCCACGCTCTCCACCCGCATCTTCTGCGCTTCGTTCAAGCTGCGCTTCGTCGCCAGCGTGTCCGTCGCCCACCGCACCATGCCGCCCACGAAGATCGCGAACGTCGTCCCGACAGGTAAGTACATCCCAATGGCCACCAGCATCGGACTCTTGACCCCGATCATCACCAGCGCGACGCCCATCAGGATGCCCGCCGCGATCAAAGGCCACGCCATATCGCCGCCCACGATTCCCTGCGCAAGTGCTGCCATCAGTCCGGCCTGCGGCGCAGGAAGGGCTTTATCGCCGAACCCGATGCCGCCCGCGTTGATGTTGCCCTGGTGAAGCACGAGCAGAGGGAAATACATCACCAGACTCGCCGCCACTACGGCGATCAACTCGACGATCTGGATACTGCGCGGCGTGCCGCCGATGATGTATCCGACTTTGAAATCCTGCAGTAACTCGCCGGCGACTGCGCTAGATACGCAAACGACGGCAGCCACGCCGAGCACCGCGATTACTCCGCCGGTTCCCGAGACGCCGAGCGCGACCATCAACAGCGCGGCGATGATCACCGTCGACAGCGTCAAGCCGGAAATCGGATTATTGGACGACCCGATCACTCCCACCAGATAGCCCGACACAGTGGCGAAACAAAAGCCGACAATCAGCATGACGATGGCGGCGACGATCGCCGGAAGAAGTCCGCCGGAAAGATATTTGTAGAGCACGATCATGACGCAGAACACCCCGAAAATGCCCAGCAGGACAACGCGGGAGCTCATGTAGCGTTCGGTTCGCGCCGTGGTTTCAGCAGGAGCCGCGCCCGTCTTCAATTCCGCGAATGCACGCGCCAGCCCTCCGAACAGAGACTTGCGCATGCGGAACAATGTGTAGGCGGATCCGAAGAGCATCCCACCCACCGCGATCGGCCGGACGATGTACCGCCACACGCTGTTCGCCATCCCGATCCAGGTGTCGTCCGTGGCGTTCGCCGGCATGAAGCTCGCAAGCTGCGGACCCATGAAATACATCAGGAGTGGAATCAGCAGGCCCCAGGCGATGATCGTACCGGAGAAGTTGAGCGACGCGAGCGCCGGTCCAATCACGTAGCCAACGCCGATATATGCCGGGCTCACTGTCGGACCCGAAAAAACGGTAACGCCCCCGGTTTTCAAAGTGTTTGTGGAACCGAGGGGCCCGAGGCGCAATATGCTTTTGCCGGCTTGCCCGACGGGGAAAACCCAGTCCTTGTCGGTCGCGAAAAAGTTGAATGTGCCGGCGAGAAACACCGCGGCCGCGAACGCCATGTTGTAGAACAGATACTTCGCCGCCTGCGCTCCAAGCTGGCCGGCCTTGTGAATCTGCGACGCCGCGACCGATTCCGGAAACGGCAGTTCGGGATCTTCAACGAGCGCGCGGCGCACCAGCGACACAAACAACACGCCGAGCACGCTGCCGACGAGCATCAGAGAAGTCGACTTCCAGTAAGCGACTCCAGGTGAGAAATCGAGCCACGAGCGTGACAGAACAAACGCCGGAATCGTGAACACCGCGCCCGCCGCGACGGACTCGCCGATCGACCCCGCTGTTCGCGCAATATTCTCTTCGAGAATCGACCCCTTGAACACACGCAGCACCGCCATGCCGATCACTGCCGCGGGATAGGTCGCTGCAATCGTCTGGCCCGCGCGCAACCCCAGATAGGCATTCGCCGCGCCAAGAATCACGCACATTACAAGCCCGAGCAGCACGGCCCGCAGCGTGAACTCCTTCATCTGGATGTTCGGCGGAACGAACGGCTGGTGCCGCGGCTTGTTTGCCGGCGTGCCTGCTGTGTCGGGCGTCATGCGAGGCGCGCCTTCACTTTCTCGCTGATGAATTTGCCGTCTACAGTTTTGCCGGCCAGCTTCGCCTGCACCGCTTTCATCACCAGCCCCATTTGTTTAGGTTCCTTCGCCCCGGTCTCTGCGATCGCTGTGTCGATTGCGGCCAGCATCTCGTCCTCGCTCGCGGCCGCCGGAAGATAGCTCTCGATAATCTTCTTTTCGGCTTCTTCTTTTTGCGCCTGCTCCTCGCGTCCGGCCTTGCGGAACATGTCTGCCGCGTCGATGCGCTGCTTGACGAGACCCTTCAAAACCTGCTGTTCGGCGGTCTCGTCGAGGGGCTTCGGCGAATCCACATGGGCTTTCTGCAGGGCCGATTTAATCATGCGAATAGCGCTCAAACGAGCCTCTTCTTTGGCCTTCATTGCGGCTACGAGGTCTTTTTGCAACTGATCGAGAATTGGCATGCGTTTGATATTCTAAAAACTCTAGTCCCTTTCCATGCACATTCGCAAGCAACGACTCCTCACGCCAGGCCCGACTCCTCTTTATCCACCGGCGCTTCACGCGATGATGGCTTCGGACGTACACCACCGCACCGAAGAGTTTCGCAACATCTATAAATCGGCACTGGCGGACCTGAAGGAAGTTTACGGTACTGCAGGCGACGTTTTGATGTTCGCTGCCTCGGGCACGGGTGCAATGGATGCATCGGTGTCGAATTTGTTCTCGCCGGGCGACAAAGTGATCGTCGGCACAGCGGGTAAATTCGGCGAGCGCTGGGTGGAAATTGCCAGGTCCTACGGGCTCGATGCGAACGTACTCAAAGCCGAATATGGCGATGTGGTTACACCGGATCGCATCGAAAGCGCGCTGAAGGCCGAGCCGGCGACAAAGGGTGTTTTCATCCAGGCGTCGGAGACCTCGACGGGCGCCGAACACGATATCCAGACCATCGCGGGCATTGTAAAAAAGACCGATGCGATATTTGTCGTCGACGCTATTACCGGCCTCGGAACGATGCCTCTCGACATCGATGGCTGGGGCCTCGACGTGCTGATCGGCGGTTCGCAGAAGGCGTTCATGATCCCGCCGGGCCTTGCGTTTTTGTCAGTCAGCGCAAAGGCATGGAAGCACGCGGATACGGCGACGCTGCCGCATTATTACTTCAGTCTCAAGAAAGAAAAGAAGAGCGCGGACGCCAATGATTCGAGTTGGACGCCCGCCACTTCGCTCATCCTCGCCCTCGGCGAAGCCCTCACCTACATCAAAAAGGTCGGCGTGCCGAACCTGATCGAGAACGCGCAATTGCTCGCGCGCGCCACTCGCGAAGCCTGTCAGGAAATGGGACTCGAAGTCTTCGCGAAACGCCCCGGCAGCTCGGTCACAGCTGTGAAGGCGCCCGCGGGCATGGATTCCAAAGTGATCGTGAAGGGCTTCAAAGAGCGCTTCGGAGCCATCATCGCCAACGGACAGGGCACCATGCAGGGACAGATCTTCCGCATGGCTCACCTCGGCTACTTCGACTTCGCGGACATGTTCGGCATCATCGCGGGGCTCGAATTGATCCTGCGGGCCAATGGACACCGCATTGCCGGAAAAGAGTTGGAACTGGGCAAAGGTGTGGCGGCCGTCCAGCGCGTTTACGAAGCGGCGCAAACGAAAAAGGCAAACGCATAATGAACGTTCTCATCGCCGAGCCGATGGCTCAGGCTGGCATCGAGTTGTTTCAGGCGCAGCAGGGCTGGAACGTAATCGTCTCCAATCCGAAAGAGTATGCGAAGCACCTTACGGAAGCGGATGCGCTGGTCGTGCGCAGCGCCGTGCAGGTGACACCGGAAGTTCTCAAGCAGGCGCCGAAACTGCGCGTCATCGGGCGCGCCGGCGTCGGCGTCGACAATGTCGATCTTCCCGCGGCCACTGCCGCCGGCGTGCTGGTGATGAACACGCCAGGCGGAAATGCGGTGTCGGTGGCCGAGCACACAATCGCGCTTATGCTCTCGATGGCGCGTTCCATTCCGCAGGCGAGCGCTTCGACGAAAGCCGGCAAGTGGGAGAAGAAGAAATTTCTCGGGAGCGAACTGCGCGGCAAGGTGATCGGAGTGATCGGCCTCGGGAGCATCGGCCGCGAAGTGGTGAAGCGCGCGCGCGCGTTTGAGATGCGCGTTCTCGCGCACGATCCTTACGTGACGGCTCAGTTTGCGAAGGACCTGGCGATCCGGCTCGTGAGCCTTGAGGACTTGTACAGAAACAGCGACTACATTACGGTGCACGTGTCGCTCACGCCCGAGACCGACAAACTGCTCAACCAGGCGGCATTCGCGCAGATGAAGACCGGCGTACGCATCGTGAATTGCGCGCGCGGCGAGTTGCTGGATGAAGGAGCGCTCAAAGAGGCGATCGAATCCGGCAAAGTGGCTGGGGCATCGCTCGATGTGTTTTTAAAAGAGCCGACTGATGCGTCCTATCCGCTGTTTGCGCTGGAAAGCGTGCTCGCGACACCGCACATCGGCGGATCGACCGAAGAAGCGCAGGAGATCGTCGGCGTACGCATCGCCGAGCAGATCGTCGAATACCTGCAGCATGGCGTCGCGATCAACGCGGTCAACATGCCGGCTCTGTCTCCCGAGCAATACAAGGCCGCGGCTCCGTTCATCGACCTCGCGGAGCGGTTGGGCAATGTCGCGGCGCACATCGTTTCCGGAAATCCGATCGCGGTACGGCTGACTTACTTCGGCAAAATCGCCGACATGAACACGACGCTGCTGCGGAACGCGGGCCTCGCGGGGGCGCTGAATCGCTCGACCGCGGCCTCCAAAGCCAACGTCGTGAATGCCATGCAGATCGCGTCGGATCGCGGCTGGAATGTCGTCGAGGTGCACGATAAACGGTCGGCGCACTCGGATTCGATCCGGCTCGAAGTGGAAACCGACACCAGCCGGACGACGATCGAAGGCGCCGTGGTGCTCGGCAAGCCGCGGCTCATGCACGTTGATGGCATCTACTGCGAAGTGCAACTGACGGGATCGCTGGTGCTGGTGAAGAATCTGGATGTGCCGGGAGTGGTAGGGCACATCGGGACGATTCTCGGGTCGAACCGTATCAACATCGCCAACTTCTCGCTGGGCCGGCGCGATTCCGGTGAACCGCTGGAAGCCATCGCGGTGGTGACGACGGATACACTCGTGCCCCAGCAGGTGCTGGATCATCTGATGTCGAACCCGGCCATCAAGCTGGCCAGATTTGTTCCGGCGGTTTAGGGCAGACGCCTCGCGCAGAAGCGTTGTCAAGAAACGGCAGGCCAGCGGCCCAATGTCGCCTGGTTAAGTTTCGGAAACCATACTAAGGGATGGCGGCGCTGGCGGCCTTGCCCCGGAGTTTGTTCAGCCCGAAAACCACCGGCGACAAGATCGGCGGCGCTTACAACTCGATTCGGGTGCCCAGTACTTTCAGGAATTGAGCGATCCACGCCGGATGCGCGGGCCATGCCGGAGCCGTCACCAGTTTGCCGCAGGTGTGGGCCTGGTCCATTGCGAGATCGACGTAGGTTCCGCCTGCGGCCTCAACATCCGGACTCACCGCGGGATAACAACTGCACGACTTGTCCTTGAGCACTCCAGCGGCCGCGAGTAGCTGGGCCGCGTGGCAGATAGCCGCGATGGGTTTATCTGCGTCCGAAAAATACCGCACGATTTCAAGGACTCGCCGGTCGAGGCGAAGATATTCCGGAGCACGTCCGCCCGGGATCACGAGCCCATCGTAATCCTCCTCGCGCACATCGTCGAAGGTGGCGTTGAGGGTAAAGTTGTGGCCGCGCTTCTCGCTGTACGTCTGGTCGCCCTCGAAGTCGTGGATCGCCGTGCGTACAACGTCGCCCGCGCGCTTTTTCGGACAGACCGCGTGCACAGTGTGCCCGACCATCTGCAGCGCTTGAAACGGGACCATGATTTCGTAGTCTTCGACGTAGTCACCGGCGAGCAGCAGGAGTTTTTTTGAAGCCATGCCGTTATTGCAACACGCCCGCGGTATAACTTCTCAAAATAAAATAAACGGCGACTCCCGTAACTGAGATATAGAGCCAGATCGGAAAGGTCCAGCGGGCGATGCGGCGGTGGAAGCGGAACTGGCCGCGCAGGGAATACCAGAGCGTCGTGAGAATCAACGGCAGCGCGATGATCGAGAGGCTGATGTGGCTGATCAGGATCGAAAAATACACCGGGCGAATCCAGCCATGGCCGGGGAATTTCGTATCTCCGTGGAAGTAGTGATACGTGATGTACGACACGAGAAACATGGCGGAGAAAGTCGTCGCGCTCAGCATGAACGCCCGATGCACGGCGCGTTGGCCGCGCCGAATGTTGATATACCCGAGCACCAGGCAGAACGCGCTCAGCGAATTGAAAGTGGCGTTGGCGGCGGGCAGTGCTCCGACCCAATCCGGCGCGGCAACACGGCCCTTGAAGTAGATCAGCCAGATCAGAAACCCCGCGATGACCGCGCTTAGCGCGAGGATGGCGGGGAGTGGTTTACGGATCGAATCTGTCGATGTCATCTTCCCTTCCCTGACGTTAAAAGCGAACGCAGCAGGACCGCTGGATGGATCGCCCTCTCATCCGTGAAGTCATGGATCTGATGCCGGCAGGACGTTCCTGCCGCGACAACCTGTGAAGACGAATCTTTGGCCCGGATCTGCGGGAAGAGCTTGCGCTCCCCGATCTGCCGCGAGATGTCGAAATGCTCTTTCGAGTAGCCGAACGATCCCGCCATGCCGCAGCAGCCCGCGTCGAGATCGACGACCGCCGCGCCCGGAATCTTTTCCAGCAGCGCTTTGGCCGGCGGCAGCAGTCCCATCGACTTCTGATGGCAATGTCCATGCAGCAGGATCTTCGCCGGTCCCGCCTGCAATGGAAGAGGCAAGCCAGCGGCGTACTCTTCGAACAGGACGCACGCATCGGCCACCACTCGCGCCCGCTTTTGCTCTTCACCGCGCAGCAGCGAAGGAACGTCCTCGCGTATGGCCGAGAGGCAGCTCGGCTCGCAGAAAACGATCTTCTTTCCAGCGGAAGCGGCTTCGTAGAGGGCATCGGTATTTTGCCGCGCCTGCGCGCGTGCCTTAGCCAGCAGTCCTTTGGAAATCAGCGGGCGGCCGCAGCAATAATTCGGCGCCAGCGCGACAGCGGACCCTCCCGCTTCGAGAACATCCCAAACCGCGACGCCGACCTCGGGGTCGTAAAAGTTGGTGAACGTGTCGTTGAACAGCAGAACGCCGGGACTCGCGGCGCCGCGGCCTTTCGCCCGCGACGCAAGCGTGCGCCTGTTAAGCGCGGGCAGTGTGCGCCTTCGATCGATCCCGAAAACCGATTCGTTCAGGAGGCGAACAGGCCTGGTCCCCGATGCCCAGTTGACGATGCCTGCGAACGGACTGCCCAGCTTCGCAAAGCTGCGCACATTCCCCAGCATCTGCGCGTGCAGCGGCGTTCCGTAGGTCTGCCAGTAGCCCGCCAGAAACTCGCTCTTAAAGCGGGCCATGTCGACGCCCACTGGGCATTCCGCTTTGCAGGCGCGGCATTCCAGACACAGATCGAGCGCTTCGTATACGCCTTTGTCATTGAGGCCGGCGCTTGCAAGCTTGCCGCCCATCGCGAGACGCAGCACGTTGGCGCGCCCGCGCGTGGTGTGTGTCTCCTCGCGTGTCGCCATATAGGACGGGCACATGGTGCCTTCGAGCGTCTTGCGGCAAGCGCCGAGGCCGCTGCACATTTCGACGGCGCCACCCATGCCGCCGTATTCCGCGTAATCGAAAAACGTGCGCGGATTCGCGCTGACGTATCCCGCGCCGAAGCGCAGGTTCTCGGTGATCGGGGGGCAGTCGACAATTTTGCCGGGATTGAAAATTCCGGCCGGATCGAAGGTGCGTTTGATCGTGCGAAAAGCATCGTAGAGCACCGGGCCGAACATTTTTTCCATGAAGGGGCCGCGCACCATCCCGTCGCCATGCTCGCCCGACAGTGCGCCGCCGAATTCCAATACGAGATCCGCGACGTCGTTCGCGATGGCTTCGAACTTGCGCACACCGGCCGTCGTCTTCATGTTGACCACCGGTCGCACGTGGAGGCATCCGACAGAAGCATGCGCATAGACGCCGGCCTTCGTGTCGTGCTTCTCGATGAGCTGCAGAAACCGCTCGATGTAATCGCGCAGCTTCTCGGGCGCGACGGCCGTATCTTCGACGAACGAGAGCGACTTGGCGTCTTCCTTCATCGTCATGGAAAGCCCGAGCGCCGCTTCACGCAGGTTCCAGACGCGCCCCTGCTCCGCAGGCTCCAGCGCGTGGAAATAACGATAGCCATAGCCGTGCTGCGCGAGATCCTGTTCGCACGCGACGAGCCGCGGCGTGAGATCCTCCCGTGTATCGCCATAAAACTCGATGCAGAGGATGGCGCCGGGGTCGCCTTCGATGAACGTCTCCCGCACGCGCTGCAGGTTCGGGCTGAGATACGTGTGATCGAGAATGAACTTGTCCATCACCTCGCAGGCGGAGGGCTTGTGGGTGAGGATCAACGGCGTCGCCGCCAGGGCTTCCAGCAGCTCGCGGAACTGGACCACCAGCACCGCTTTCGCCTTCGGCAGCGGCACGAGATTCAGCTTCGCTTCGAGGACAACACCCAGCGTGCCCTCGGAGCCGACCATCAGTTTTGCAAGGTTAAAAGGCCTGCCCGGCGAAGTGAATTCGTCGAGGTTGTAACCACCCACCCTTCGCAGAACTTTTGGAAAGCGTCTGTCCACCTCGTCTGCGCATTCGTAGCCGAGGCGATAGATGGTCCGGTAACACTCGGCTTCGAGCGTGTCGCCGTGCATGGCGGCCGCCAGTTCCGCCGAATCGAGGGCGCGGAAGTGAGTGACCGTTCCATCCGCGAGCAGCACTTCCTGTTCCAGCACGTGATCGATCGTCTTGCCATAGAGAAACGATCTCGCGCCGCTTGAATTGTTGGCCATCATGCCGCCGACCGAAGCGCGGCTGGCTGTGGAAACGTCGGGTGCGAAGCGAAGTCCATGAGGACGGAGCGCGGCGTTCAGTTCATCGAGGACAATCCCGGGCTGGACGCGCACCCAGCGCTCCGCGACGTGCAACTCAAGGATGCGGTTGTAATATTTCGACGTGTCGATCTGCAGGCCGGCGCCGATGGATTGTCCAGCCTGCGCCGTCCCTCCGCCGCGCAAGGTGATGGGGCAGCGGAACTGCGTCGCCAGTTCGACAATGCGGATCAGATCCCCGCGCGATTTGGCGACCACCACGCCGAGAGGCGCTATCTGGTAGACGCTCGCATCCGTCGAGTAGAGAGCACGCGAAACGGCGTCGAACCGGACTTCTCCCTCAATTGAGCCCTCAAGCGCTCGCTGCAGGCTCGCAACATCGACCAGGCGCGCATTGGCGTGAGGGACCGGTGTGCTGGTGGCGAGGCCGATGAGGCTCATAAGGGGATATAGCCAGCTTAATATGCGCGCTTGATCCCGCGGTTTCAATTCCGGCGGCTGTCGCCGTCAGGTACGCAGCCCGTCAGAAATTCGCCCGGCGCGATCGGGACGAAGTCCATCTTGCGGGGCACTGCTAGCATAAGCAGGTGACTGACTGGATTGACATTTCGGCGCCGGTGCGCAATGGAATGGTGCACTGGCCGGGCGATCCCGACTTTCACATCGAGCGCGCCACCGATCAGGAAAAGGGCGATGTCGCGACGGTTTCGCGCATGTCGCTGGGCGTTCATACGGGCACGCATATGGATGCGCCTCTGCACTTCATCCGCGGCGGACGTGCGATCGACACGATGCCTCTCGACGCGACCGTCGGCCCGGCACGCGTAATTTCCATCACCGACACGAAGTCGATCAAGCGCGAAGAACTCGTGCGGCAGAATATCGCGCCAGGCGAGCGAATCCTGTTCAAGACCTCAAATTCGGAGCGATCGTGGAACAGCGATGCGTTCGATGAGAACTTCGTCTTCATTTCGCAGGATGCCGCGAAGTATCTGGCGGAGGTTGGCGTCCGGACGGTCGGCGTCGACTATCTCTCGGTGGGCGGATTCCGCGAGGATGGACCCGAGACGCACCACGCCCTGCTGGGAGCGGGGATCTGGATTATCGAAGGGCTCAACCTCAGCGGCGTAGAGCCGGGCGAGTACGAACTGGCTTGCTTGCCACTGCGGTTGATGGGTTCGGAAGGATCGCCGGCACGCGCGATTTTACGGAAGAGAACCACGAGGACTCCATGAGAGCAGCCGCCGTTTTCCCCAATCGGAAGTCGCTTGAGATCGTCACCGATTTTCCCGAACCGAAGCTCACCAGCCCGACAGGTATCCGCCTGCGCGTTCTCAACGTCGGAGTCTGCGGCACCGATCGCGAAATCGCATCGTTTCAGTACGGCTTTCCGCCTCCGGATGGTTCCGACTTTCTCGTGATGGGCCATGAGTGCCTCGGCGAAATCATCGAGGTTGGCGCGGAAGTTGAGACGTTGAAGCCGGGTGATCTCGCCATCCCGATGGTGCGCCGCCCCTGCGATCATCCGGAATGCCTGGCCTGCCGCGCCGGACGTCAGGATTTCTGTTACACCGGTGACTACAAAGAACGCGGCATCAAACAAATGCACGGCTTCCTCACCGAGCAGATCGTTGATGAGGCGCGTTATATGAATCCGGTCCCGCAGGCCATTCGCGATGTCGCAGTGCTGGTGGAGCCGCTGACGATCGCGGAAAAGGGACTCATCCAGGCGCTCCAGATCCAGAACCGCCTGCCCTGGGGCGTGAATACGCCGGAACATCAGCACAACGCTGTCGTCCTCGGCGCCGGGCCGGTGGGATTGCTTGGCGCCATGGCCCTGCGGCATGCCGGGTTTGCCGTGACGGTCTACTCACGCAACCGCGAGCCCGATGCATCGGCGGATATCGTGAAAATGATCCGTGCGAAATATGTTTCCTCGCAGGACCTTTCGATCGAGCAAATGGCCGCCGCGGTCGGAAATATCGATCTGATCTACGAAGCCACCGGGGCGTCGCAGCTTGCGTTCGACGTGCTCGCGGTGCTGGGCACGAATGGCTTGTTCGTTCTCACCGGGGTACCCGGCAAACACGGCCCGATTGCCGTCGATACCGACCGGATCATGCGCAATCTGGTGTTGAAGAATCAATGCCTGCTGGGAACAGTCAATGCGGGTAAAGACGCGTTCCAGAATGCCGTCTCGGATCTGACCTCGTTCTACGCAACCTGGCCGGACGCGGTAAAGAATCTTATTACAGGCCGGTTCCCGCTGGAGAAATTTGCGGACCCCATCCACAGCCAGTCCGGGATCAAGAATATCGTCGAGATCGGGAAATGACGGCCGAGCGCATACGTCTGGAAGAGGACGCGCGGCGCGAGAAAAACTGGAAGCGCTGGGGCCCTTATCTCTCCGAGCGCCAGTGGGGCACGGTTCGCGAAGATTACTCGGCCACCGGCGAATGCTGGAAGTATTTCCCGCACGACCACGCGCGCAGCCGCGCATATCGCTGGGGCGAGGACGGTTTGCTCGGCATCTGCGATCGCGAAGGACGTCTGTGTTTTGCGCTCGCACTGTGGAATGGAAAAGATCCGATCCTGAAGGAACGCATTTTCGGCCTCACGGGCGAAGAGGGAAATCACGGAGAAGACGTAAAGGAACACTACTTCTTCCTCGACAGCACGCCGACTCACTCGTATATGAAGGCGGTTTACAAGTATCCGCAAAAGGCGTTTCCTTACGACCAGCTGCTGCAGGAAAACCGCAGGCGCAACAACCACGATCGCGAGTACGAGATTCTCGACACCGGCGTCTTTAACGAAGGCCGCTACTTCGATGTCTCGATGGAATACGCGAAGGCGGCGCCGGACGACATTCTGATTCGCCTGCGCATCGACAATCGCGGCCCCGATCCGTGCAACCTCCACATTTTGCCGACGCTGTGGTTCCGGAACGCCTGGTCATGGGGCCGCACCGGCGAGGGTTACTGGGCCAAACCGTCGATACGGCAGGTGGACGACACCCGCCTCGAGTGCGAGCAGGAAACCCTGGGCCCATACACGTTCGAAGCTCTGCAGAAGCCGGACCAGTTCCTCTTTACAGATAACGAGACGAATCTGGAGAGGCTCTACCAGACGCCCAATCGCACGCCTTATGTGAAGGACGGCTTCGACCGCTTCGTGGTTCACGGCGAAGCGGCGGCGGTCAATCCGCAGCATCAGGGGACGAAGGCCGCGCCTTACTACAGGCGACAGATCCCCTCCGGCGAAGGTATTGAACTGCGCTTTCGCCTGAGCGCGGGGAATCAAAGCGCGCCGGTCGACTTCGACGCGATTTTCCGTCGGCGCATCGAGGAGACGAATCAATACTACGAGATCGATAAAGACTCTCCGGCGGGTATGCACATCGCCAAGCAGGCGTGCGCGAGCGTGCTCTGGTCGAAGCAGTTCTATCACCTGAGCGTGCTCGAGTGGCTGGAAGGCGATCCGGCTTATCCGAAGCCTCCGGACGAGCGCTGGAACGGGCGCAACAGCAACTGGCAGCATCTCTACAATCGCGACGTCGTTTCGATGCCCGATACCTGGGAGTTCCCGTGGTACGCCTCCTGGGACCTCGCCTTTCACATGGTCGCCATTGCCGAAGTGGACCCGCATTTCGCGAAGGAGCAGTTGATCCTGCTGCTGCGCGAATGGTACACGCATCCGAGCGGGCAGATTCCGGCGTACGAATTCGCGTTCGGCGACGTAAACCCGCCGGTCCATGCGTGGGCCGCATTCCGCGTCTACAAAATTTCCGGACCTCCAGGTGAACGAGATCGCACTTTCCTTGAGCGCGTTTTTCAGAAGCTGCTGATCAATTTCACGTGGTGGGTGAACCGGAAAGACGTCGCGGGAAAACAGGTTTTCGCGGGCGGCTTCCTCGGGCTCGACAACATCGGCCTCTTCGACCGCTCGAAGCCTCTACCCAACGGCAGCACGCTGGAACAGGCGGACGGCTCGGCATGGATGGCCTTCTATTGTTCGACCATGATGGCGATGGCGCTGGAACTTGCGGCCCAGGATCCGGCGTATGAGGACGTCGCATCCAAATTCTTCGAGCATTTCGTCGCGATCGCGGATGCCGTCAATACTCTCGGCGGCTCCGGTCTCTGGAATGAAGACGACGGTTTTTACTACGACCAGCTCAGAACGGCGGGCGGCGCGACCGTGCCGCTCAAAGTGCGGTCGGCGGTTGGGTTGATTCCCTTATTCGCTGTGGCCAACCTGCGTCAGGACGTGATCGACCGTCTGCCCGGCTTCCGCAAGCGCATGGACTGGTTCCTGAAAAACCGCGGCGATCTCTATCACCAGATCTCGATGATGGAGACTCGCACCATCGGCGACGATTCGTACCGTCAACTGGCAATCCCCACGAGGACGCGCCTGCTTCGCGTGCTGAACCGGCTGCTGGACGAGAAGGAGTTTCTGTCGCCCTACGGAATTCGCTCGCTTTCGGCAGTGTATGGCGATCATCCCTACGAATCGACGCTGGAAGGCAACGACTACAGCATCAGCTACGATCCGGGGGAATCCACCACCGGCATTTTCGGCGGCAACTCGAACTGGCGCGGACCCATCTGGTTTCCGCTCAACTATCTGTTGATCGAGGCGCTGGAGCGGTATCACCATTTTTATGGCGACGACATCAAGGTGGAGTGCCCGTCAGGTTCCGGAAATACCATGACGCTGCTCGAAGTGGCCCGCGAACTCAATCGCCGCCTTTGTAGTCTCTTCGTGCCCGATTCGAACGGTTGGGCGCCGTGGCAGGGCGAGGACAACATCTACTCGACGGATCCGCACTGGCGCGGTCTGGTGAACTTCAACGAATACTTCCATGCCGATACCGGGCGCGGCTGCGGCGCGAGCCATCAGACCGGCTGGACCGCACTCATCGCGCGCTGTCTGAAAGACCGGTTCTCGGAAATGCCGGATGCCGAACCGGGGCGGCACGCATAACAGCGGCGGATGCATCGCACGGCGCGGGTACTTTTGGTGATCGCGCCGCGTTGCGTCCGGTTCCCGCTGGAATACTCACGCGGCAATCACTTCGCAAGACACGCCCGGTTGCGTGAGCTGCCGGTACAAAACGTAACCGGTCGGACCCGCTTCATAACAACACTTCAGGTTCCCATTGGTCCCAGCTTGCCTATGATCTTTCGCACCGACTCCGGTCGGTTCGTTATGGCACCCAGACTGGGTACTTCTCCGGCCGGCGACCTGGGCTTTTCTACTCAACCCCGCGCATCCGGCCAGCGCGGCGATCCGCATTGCCAGAACCGTTGTCGACCGGCGCCTGCTGGTACGGAAAAGTGAGAGGCTTCGGGGACTGAAGCAACGAGTAGCAGCGAGGAATCAATTCCCCGTGGGCCTGTTCACGCGATCGACTACCAGGTATTCGACAGGGCCCCGCCCCGATTCCAGCTTCAGTCCGAGCTGCTTCTCTACCGCGTCGAAGATCGAGGGTGCGCCCGGGTCCGCAGGGACCGCGTTGACGGCGGGACCGCCCGCCCCGATGGCTGTTGGCTCCGGATCCCTGGCCCAGCGCAGATGTACGTCGAATGTGCCGCTAAGCCCGGTCTTGTCGATCACCGACCGCTTTAGCGATCCCGATAGCTGCCATGCCAGACTGCGGTATGCAACGCCCTCCGGAGCGGAGATATTGATGCCTCTCCAGTCGAGAGTCTGAACGAGGCCCTCGCTGTGAGCGCTGTAGCACTCGTTGGGGAGGTCTTTCTTCGCGGGCACGCAACTTCCCGGCGGCATTTTGATTCCACTCTTTCCAATCGTGAGGAAATAAACGGGCTCTTCTTTTGTTTCGCGATGCTCCGCCAGGTGGAATCGGTCGCTTAGCAGAGCCTGCAATGCCAGAAGTACCCGGTCATCGCCGCTGCCGTCGTCAGTTTTCGCATCGATGTCGTATCGATCGTCGATGGTCCAACTCGGCAGATTGCCGGTGAGCTTATCCGATTTGATCCTGTACGCGGTCAGGATCAGCCATTGCAGGGCGAGATCCTTCCCGCGGAACCTTCCGGGCGTGATTTCAACGTCGCCACCGGGCTTCGGATCCTTGCTCAGCCGGATGGATGCCACTTCGAACCGCGGCGGACCGGCGGCCGGAGACTGAGCGCGGATTGAGGGAGTACTGTCGATCCCGATAAGCAGTGGGAGGGCCAGCGTCGCGGCTCCCGCGGCGGCGAGAAAAGATTTTCTGGCGCGATTCACCCTCGGGACGGTGCGGTTAGTCATCATGGCGGCGATCCTTCTCGGATGGAAGCGAACGTTCGACATAGAATATTTTCACCCACCGACATCTGCTGCGTGAATCAGCTTGAGGCCGCACTTAAGATTGAAGCGACTCGTGGTTTGGTCGAGACGCTCATCATCGACCAATGTGGGGCAGATTGCTAACCTGCCCCACAGGCTTTGAATGCTGCGCGCGTCGTCTCTCTGCGAAAATGTTCTATCTGAGGTTCGAGAACCAATAAGGTACCCACGCGGCCGCCAGAACGACGTCCGTGAGATAAGCGCGGCGGTTGCTCGGCTCGCGCCACGCATGATAAGCGGAGACGAGTCCGAACGCGCCAAACACGAAGACTGAGGCGACGAACCAGAAGTAGAACGGCGGAAAGACGACGAAAGGCGTCCGGCCGCCGGACCAGCGGGCGACTGCCATGACTCCCAACGTTCCAGCGATCAGGACCCTGAAGATAATGCGCGCCATCGTGTCAGGAATTATTCTACCCGGCACATTCGCCGCGCTTGCATTCGCTCAAACGGCCGACCTCGCAGTCACGAATGCCCGCATCTATACCGTTAACCCGAAACAGCCACGAGCTTCGGCGATCGCGGTTCGCGCGGGACGAATCCTCGCGGTGGGCGACGACGTTTCCCGTTATGTCGGTCCGGCGACGAAGACCATCGATGCGAAGGGCGAGACGGTTATTCCCGGCTTTATCGATTCCCACGGCCACGTCCGGGGGCTCGGCGACATGCTCGCGAATCTCGATCTGCGTGGCATTACTTCCGAACGCGAGATCGTGGAGAAAGTCCGCTCGGCTGCGAAGCAACACAAGCCGGGTGAGTGGATCCTCGGCCGCGCCTGGGACCAGAACCTTTGGGCGGGACAGCAGTTTCCAACAGCAGTGGCAATCACGAACGCGGCCCCGGACAATCCGGTATCGCTGGAGCGCGTCGACGGCCACGCATTATGGGTGAATCGCAAAGCGCTCGACATCGCGGATATCAACCCGAAAACACCTGATCCGGCAGGCGGAAAGATTCTGCGGGACGCGAAGGGCGCCCCAACCGGAGTATTGATCGACCGCGCGCAGCAAATGGTAAGCCGCAAAATTCCGTCGCCGGACCCCGCGCAGGTGGAACAGACCTTGCTTCGCGCCACGCAGCAACTCGCGAACGTGGGAATCACAACCGTACACGATGCGGGTGTTTCCTATGCGGATATCGATGGCTATCGATCTCTCATCCGCAAAGGGCAATTGCCGATCCATATTTACGCCATGATTCTCTATCCGCTGGCGCCGCCGGACAAACCGGAGATCGGCGACTATCTCACTGTCCGGGCCGTCAAACTCGTGTCGGATGGCGCACTCGGATCGCGAGGCGCGGCGATGATCGAACCATACACGGACGATCCCGGCAATCGCGGATTGCTGATCCTCGACCGGGAGACCATCCGCACAGCGGCGGCGCAGGCCCTTGCGAAGGGCTTCCAGGTCAATACCCACGCCATCGGAGACCGCGCCAATCGAACTGTGCTCGAAGCTTATGCGGATGTCCTGAAAGGGCCAAACGACAAACGCTTCCGCATCGAGCATGCGCAGATCGTGGCCCCGGAGGACTTCGCGAAATTCAAACAGTACTCCGTGATCGCGTCGATGCAGGCGACTCACGCGACAAGCGACATGCTCTGGGCGGCGGATCGCGTCGGTCCGGAACGGATCAAAGGCGGTTACGCGTGGCAAACATTTCTGCATCTTGGCGTGCATGTGCCGAACGGGTCCGATTTTCCGGTGGAAAATCCCAATCCGCTCCTGGGATTCTACGCCGCGGTAACGCGTCAGAAGCTGGACGGCACTCCGGCGGGCGGCTGGTTTCCAAATCAACGGATGTCCCGCGAAGAGGCGCTCAGGAGCTGGACCATCGAGGGTGCTTATGCCGCGTTCGAAGAGGACCGGAAGGGTTCGCTCGAGCCCGGCAAGATGGCCGATTTCGTCATCCTCTCCGGAGACATTATGATGATGCCGGTGAAGGGGATTCCGGAGACGCGTGTGATGACGACGGTGGCAAGTGGGAAAATCGTATTTCAACGATGATGTTTCCGATCGCAATCGCGTTTCTGCTGGCGGCCGGCGGCTCTCAGCCGCAAGCCAGCCAACCGTTCCGTCTTGAGCCGGGCGATTTTCGCTGGGTTCCATTTACGGTCCGGCAGGTGCCTTCGGAAGTGGATTGCCATTTCGAAGTCGTCAAGGGCAACGCGAGTGTTCATCTGGAACTACTGCCTATGAGCGAGTTCCGGCTTTTCGACCGCGGCCAGGACCACGACACGATGGCGGTTACGCCGGAGGGCCGTAACGGGAACTTCCGAAGGATTATCGACGTGCGCGGACAGTACGCTGTCGTGGTCCAGAACGCGCGTGGAGCGCTGCCGGCCACGGTGCTGTTCCAGGTGCAAACCAATTTGAATCCCGGCGCCGACGTTGCGAAAACTCTATCGCCTCGTCGAAGGCTGGCCGTGATCGGGATCAGCTTTGCATTCTTCTTCGCGACGATCGCATGGTCCGGGCGGAAGCTGATCCGGGCCATGCGCTCCGCATGAAGATTACCCGAATCGATCGGGGTCGCTCGGCACTGGCGGGCGCTATCATGAAGGCGTTGGTGGCCCTGAGCGCGCATGGATATCGTTGAAGCGTCGTCCAGGCGGCGCGGGGTTCCGAAGTGGCTTATCCCGGCCATTGGATACACCCTCTCGGGCGCTTCTCTCCTCTGGGTCTTCTGGAAATTTCCCTTTTCGCAGCTCGGCGACCATCTCCGGACGATGGAATGGAACTGGGTGGCGGCCGCGGTCCTGCTCGAGTTTGCCGTCTACTTCATTGATGCCTGGCGATGGGGCGCCCTGCTCAAGCCCGTGGGAGCGCCGTCGTTCGGAATGTGCCTGCAGGCGGTGTTCATTGGCGTGCTGGCCAACGATATTCTTCCGGCGAAGGCCGGCGAAGTTGTCAGGTGCCTTCTCCTTTCGTATGAAACGAAGGTTCCTCTTTCGCTGGCACTCACGTCCGACGTGATCCTGCGAATCATGGACGGGTTGTGGATCCCGATCGTCTACCTGATCATCACGCTGCAGGTTCCCACGCATGTGGATGTTTCGCGCGGGATGTGGGTCTTCGGCGCGGGAGCAGTTACGGTGGGCCTGGTGCTGCTCTTTGCGCTCTTCAGGCGGCAGCATGCGCACCATTTAGTAAGGACAAAAAGCTGGGCGGCGCGTTTTCTGCATCTGCTGGATGAAATTCACCGGCTGGGGAACTGGCGCGAACTCAGGGTCGCGATGGGCATCAGCGGCATCTACTGGCTCATGCAGGTGCTCGCCGTATGGGCATTGACGCGGGCCGATCGTTTCGATCTCGGTTTAAGCGCCGCGGCGTTCCTGCTGATTGTAAAAGCCGTGCTGACTTTGATACCCAACGCGCCGGCGAATATGGGTGCTTATCAGGCGGCAGTCGTGTATGCGTTTGGATTTCTATTGGTGGAGCGCGCGAACGCGCAGGCTTTCGCCGAGATCATGTTCGGATTTCTGACCCTGCCCATAGCGATCGGCGGCGCGCTGGCGGTGGTGTCTGCCGACATCGACATTCTGGCGCTTCACCGGCACGCCCGCCGTCCTCACGGCAAGAGCAAGTGATCCGCTGCCTGATAACAGATGGAACCTTCAGCAGAAATCCTCCCGGCTGGATGGAACACATGGCTTACTGGATAGCGGAGGATGTTGAGGTAGTGCAGATCCGCGAGAGAGATCTTTCTGTTCGCGATCTGGCTGAACTGACCCGGCAGGTGCTCGCGCTGCGTCACGGGCATGCTACAAAAGTTCTGGTTAACGATCGCGCAGACGTCGCGCTCGCGTGCGGCGCGGATGGCGTTCATCTAAGAGACAGGTCTGTGGATCCTGAAAAATTCCGGCGGCCGGATTTTCTGGTTTCGGTTTCGTGTCACAACGTCAACGATGCGGAAAAACTGGCGGGCGCGTCTTTTATCGTGCTGGCGCCAATTTTCCAGCCTTTGTCAAAGGCGGCGCAAGGACCGGCACTGGGAGTATCAGCGATCCGGGAATTTACCCGGCGGTCTGCCGTACCGGTCCTTGCGTTGGGTGGGATCACCGATCAAAATGCCCGGACGTGCATTGATGCCGGCGCCGTGGGCATTGCGGGAATCACATATTTCTCGCGGTAGAGACTTTCTCCTCGTCCTTCAAAGCTTTCGCCCATTCGTCGGCCTGACGATCGGCTTCATCGTGGGCGATGCCATAACGTTCCTGAATTCGCCCGACAAGTTGATCTTTCTTTCCGGCTACGGTTTCAAAATCGCTGTCCGTTAGTTTTCCCCATTTTTCGCGGGCTTTTCCGGTCATCTGTTTCCAGTTGCCTTCGATTCTGTCCCAATTCATGTGATGGAACCTCCGTTAACTGGAGTGCACACCGGGGGCCAAAGGGAAGGAATGTGCATGCGCGTACACAGCACGCGAAAGTCCGTCGAGATCGTAACCGCCCTCCAGCACGGAGATCAGCCGTCCGCCGGCGTGCTTATCGGCGACTTCGAGAAGCATCGTCGTCAAGTCGGCGAAGTCCGCGTCGGTGAGCAGAAAGCGGCCGAGCGGGTCGCCTGCGCGGGAGTCGAAGCCCGCGGAGATGAGGATGAGGCCGGGACGAAACTCATCCATGCGCGGAACGAGGCCGTCCGCAACGGCGCCAAGGATCTGCTCGCGGCCGGAGCCCGCCGGCAGAGGGCAGTTCACCGTAGTTCCCTGCCCTGCGCCTTCGCCCGTTTCGATGGCCGCTCCGGTGCCCGGATACCAGGGCGACTGATGGGTGCTGAAGAAGAACACCGAGCCGTCGCCATAAAAAATGTCCTGTGTGCCGTTGCCGTGATGAACATCCCAATCGACGATCGCAACGCGGTCGACACCATGACTGTGCTGGGCATAGCGGGCTGCGATAGCGATGTTGTTGAAGAGGCAGAAGCCCATGCCGCGATCGGCGGAGGCGTGATGGCCGGGCGGCCGTACGATACAGAATGCGTGGCTCGCGTTACCGGCCATCACGAGATCGACGGCGTTGAGGCAGGTCCCCGCGGCGTGCAATGCAACATCGAAAGAGCGCGGCGAGATATCGGTATCGCCCGTGCTGAGCGAATGGGCGCCGCTTGCGACATCGTGGCGCGCGATCCGGATATAGGGGCGCGTGTGGCAGAGCGCGAGTTCGTCCTCGGTCGCCGCGCGCGGGGCGATGCCGGCCAGCGGCAGCTCGCCGAGCCCGCGAACAGCGGCGTCCCAGCGCGCCGGTTGTTCGGGATGACCTGCGCCAGTGTCGTGCTGTTTCGCGATCGGATCGGCCAGAAATACCGTGCCGCTCATTTGATCGCGACCGCGTTGGGCGGCGAAGCGATGCCGCCCTCCAGGTTCAAAGGCGCGGAAACAAGCATGAAGTCGTAGCGGCTGTCGGCCGCGCAGTCTTCGGCAAGTGGAGCGAGGATGAACAATTCGCCCAGTGGCAATCCGAGCAGGGGGAGGGCGCGATAGTGGAGGGCCCGTTCGTCAGCAAAATCGAAGGGAAACGATTCGACGGCGGGACAATCCGTTCCGATGGCGGCGACGCGGTTGTTCCAAAGCCATGCGGCCATTTCCCGAGTAGCCTCGATGCCGGTCGAGGCAAACTTATCCATCGGCGCGACGGCGGCTTTCCCGTCGGCCGTCAGACTTTCATAGGTCTCCATCCAACCGGTGCGCACAAGGAGAATGGAGCCCGGCTGGAGAGTTGTCCCCTGAGCTTCGAGGGCGGCTTTTAGTTCATCGAGCGTATAGATATCCTTCGTCAGTGGATTCGCCGGGCGGCCCTGTTTCCTGCGGAAACCGAAGGCGTCGATGAGGGTGCCACGTCCGACGAATTTGTCCGCCCAGTGATGAATCCCGAGCTCGCTGTTCCCTCCCTGGCGAACGCTCTCGACCGACACGCCGTTATAGAAACGGTTGTGGCGGATGTGGCCAACGTGGCCGAAGCCATCCCACTGACTACCTTCCTGAGTGTTGAAGCTGTCGAGAGAGTCGTCGTTAGCCATGGGGCCGAGCGGGACAACGTTGTGGAGGGCGGGCGAGCGCCCGAACAGCGGCGGCCGGGCGAAACCGATTTTGGCGTCGAGACGGAAGACTTTGCCGCTCTGTACAAGTTTTGCCGCGTCAACGATTCCGGCGGGAGTCAGGAAATTCAGGCAGCCGAGAGCGTCGTGGTCGCCGAAGACGCCCCAGGAGGATTCCGGTGGATCGCCGGGCTTGAGCGGAAGATCATCGAAGGAAGGAATGTTTGTCATGGTAGTGCTATCTATTTTCCTCCGTGGCACAGGCTCCACACGAGTGCGGCGCAGGCCGGAGTACCTGAGGGATTGTGGCTCTGGCGATCTTGACC
>DATAZF010000056.1:0-22442 GCA_036272235.1 Bryobacteraceae bacterium
AACCAGTGCGCGAGATGACTCTGGGATGAAAATCCGGCTGCCAATGCAACATCCACAACGGGCAAATCCGTATTCCGCAGCAACTCGCGCGCCCGCTCGATGCGGCGCGTCAACACGTATTGATGCGGTGACTGGCCCACGGCCGCGCGGAACGCCCGCGCCAGATAGAGCGGGCTGATCTCCACCTCAGCCGCCAGAGCGTGAAGGCTCAGATCGCTTTCCAGATTCTCTTCGATGAAATCCACGAGCCGCCGCATCTTCCATCCCGCGATGGGCTTTACGGCCACAACACGGGCGGGGCGCGAACGGGTGGAATGGGCGCGCGCCAGATGCGCCGCCATCATGTGCGAAATAGCGTCGATGTAGAGTCCGTCCTCTGAGGTCCCGTCCCGCAGCGCGCTGGTGATGGCGATGGCGAGCTGTTCGAGAAGCGGGTCGCTGATGGCAAAGCGTGGTACCAGCTCCGCCGCCGAAGAATCGCAGCCATAAATCTCGCTGACGGCGCCGTCATAAATCGAACGCCGGAGATACACCTGCAGGATCTCGGGATGCCCGCCATGCTGCCAGGAAGTCGTCGCATCGCCGGGGGTCAGACAGAGACGGCGCGGTCCGATCAGCGCTTTCTCTCCGCGAGTGCCTTCGATGCAGCGCGTGACTTCGGTCGGCCGGCTCAGATGATAGATCAACGAGGGATGGCGGCAGGCGGACTCGGTCGCGGCGAAGGGCGACTCCTCGATGATTGCCGCATGCATCGAACGCCATCCGGCGTCCTGACTGTGCGCAATGAGGCGATTGCCTGGCCGGAAGACGCGGCCGTGGGTCTCACGGCCGGTAAAGACCGAATCCCTCGAACTCATGCGCACACTATATAACGAGAAGCGGCGAGAGTCCCGGTTAGAAAAGCGAAAGCTGTTTGCTGCCGCGATGGGCCGTTCTTCCGCCCAGTGACGGCGAGATCCGCCGTTCGTGCCGGATCACGGCAGCAAAGTCAGCTTCGGGCTGCAGGCGCTTCTCGACGACTTTGACGAACTGGTCCAGCCGCCGGAACCCTTCAAGCTTCGCCGCGCCTTCAACTTTCGCCGCATCCAGCGACCGGCGAAGGACGCCGATCGATTCGTCGTAGGTCTTGATCGGGACGGGGAACGGATGCCCATCTTTCCCGCCCAGGGCGAACGAAAATCGCGCGGGATCGGAAAAGCGCACGGGCGTCCCATGCACGACTTCCGCCACCAGTGCCAGCGTCTGCAGCGTGCGGGGACCGAGATTCTCGACCAGCAGCAGGTCGGCAAATCCCTTGAGTTCGCGGTCATGCGCCACGGCGAGCACTGAGCCCAGGCGCTTCAAATCGACATCCTTCGGCCGGACGTCGTGATGACGCGGCATCGTCAGATGGCGGATCGTATCGACCGTCGTCTCCGGATCCTGGCCAGCGATCGCGAGCAGAGCATTCCGGGCTGGCCGGGCCTCTCCGTCGACGAGGTTGAGGATTTCGCCCTGATGCTCGCCGGCGATGCCTGTGTGGGGAGAGTCCACAAAGTCGCGCACAGTCGCCGAGTGCCAGTGATAGCGCCTCGCGATGCCGGAGCCTCCGTTCATTCCCTGCTGCACGACGGCCCATTCGCCGCTCGCTGCCACGACGAATGAGTGCAGATACAGCTGAAATCCGTCGGCAATGCAGTTGTTGTCGATCTTCGCCGTGAGACGGCTGGTGCGGACCAGGGCGTCGCCATCCAGACCTTGCCGATCCGCCAGCTCGCGCAGTTCGTCCGGCGTTCGGCGCGATTGCTTGCCGCGCCCGCCGCATACCCAGAGCCCGAGTTCACCGGCCCGTGGATTCAGGCCTCGCTTCAACGCGCTCATCACCGAGGTTGTGATGCCGGAGGAGTGCCAATCCATCCCCATCACGCTGCCGAGGGCCTGAAACCAGAATGGGTCGCTCAGACGCGACAAGAGCTCCGACTGGCCATAGTGCAGCAGGATGCTCTCGACGATCGCGGTTCCGAGCAGCGTCATGCGGCTGGCAAGCCATGGGGGTACATGACCGCCATGCAGCGGTAAATCGGCGGAACCCGATCGCTTCATCACCTTAATGTTAGACGTCCCTCAGGTTGTGATTGTTTTGTCATGCAACGTTAAATAAGCAGACACGGAATTCCTTCTACACTGACCGGCTGAGAGGGAATCCATGGGAACCGCAGCATCGCCGGCATTAGAGAAGAAGATGTCCCGCAACCCGGGAATGATCGGGATGGTCATCTTCGGCGTGGCCTTGCTGGTCGGCGTTATTTACACCGCCACAAGCATCTCCTCCGATCTCGGCACGGTAAAAACCACATCGGTTTTTCCGTTCGTGCTCCTCGGGGTCGCGCTGCTCACGGCCCTCGGATTCGAATTTGTAAATGGCTTCCACGACACGGCGAACGCGGTCGCGACGGTGATCTACACACACTCGCTTGAACCGCACGTTGCCGTAGTCTGGTCGGGAATCTGCAATTTCGCCGGTGTAATGGTCTCGAACGGCGCCGTGGCATTCAGCATCATTTCCCTGCTGCCGGTCGAGTTGATCCTGCAGGTTGGGAGCGGCGCGGGTTTTGCCATGGTCTTTGCTCTCCTGATCGCTGCAATTCTCTGGAATCTCGGCACATGGTATTTCGGTTTGCCCGCGTCCAGCACTCACACGATGACGGGTTCCATCATCGGCGTCGGAATTGCGAATCAGCTGATGTCGCCGAAATCGGGAACGAGCGGCGTCGATTGGGATCAGGCGCTGAAGATCGGAAAGAGCCTCCTCGTCTCCCCGCTGATCGGCTTCGGCATAGCCGCCATCCTCCTGCTGATTGCGAAAGCGGTAATCAAAGACCAGCGGCTCTATGAAGCGCCGAAAGGCAACGAGCCGCCGCCTTTCTGGATTCGCAGCCTGCTGGTCCTGACCTGCACGGGCGTAAGCTTTTCCCACGGGTCGAATGATGGCCAGAAGGGCATGGGTCTGATCATGCTCATCCTTGTCGGCACGGTACCCACGGCATATGCGCTGAACCATGCGGTCACCCCCGCCCAGACAGCCGACTTCCTCGCGACTTCCCAGCAAACTGTGCAGGTTGTCAGCAAGTATGTGAAAACATCGGCGATCGTCGGGGATTCGCGCGCGGACCTCACCAGATACATCAGCACGAAGGAATTCAACGACAACACAATGCTGGCGCTGCGCCAGTACATCAACGACGTGGGCAACGAAGTCAGTGGATTCAAGACGCTGAAGAACGTACCGAACGATCGCATGGGCAATCTCCGGAACGAAATGTATGTCATCAGCGAGGCGATCCGGCTCATCGAGAAGTCCGGCAAGACCCAGTTCAGCGACGATGACAAAAGGATCCTCGCGAATTACAAGCAGCACATCGACCTCTCCACCAAATTCATTCCGACGTGGGTCAAGGTTGCCGTAGCTCTCGCGCTCGGGCTTGGGACCATGATCGGCTGGAAGCGTATTGTGGTCACGGTCGGCGAAAAGATCGGCAAGGAACACCTCACCTACGCGCAGGGCGCGGCCGCCGAGATCACTACGATGCTCACGATCAGCACGGCCGATACGCTGGGGCTGCCAGTCAGCACAACACACGTCCTTTCATCCGGCGTGGCGGGCGCGATGGCCGCGAACCACTCAGGACTCCAGATGGCAACCATGCGGAATCTTCTTCTCGCATGGGTTCTGACTTTGCCGGTCGCAATGTTACTGTCCGGCTTCCTGTTCTGGGCCTTCCGGGGCCTGGCGGGTTAGAGCGGCACGTGGCACTCTGACCAGTCGATGAAGGACTGGCAGCGCGAAGCCGGGCGGCGGGAAAAAGCAAGTGCGGCGCGGCGGGCATCCTGCGCGAGAAACTTTACAACTTCTGATTCCGGCCATTACGCCGGAGCTGTTCGATTTCGAGCTTCAGAGGCCCCCAGAATTCGCGATCCTTGCGTTTCTCCTCGAATTCTTCTTCGGCGAGCGCTCGCGCAGTCTCGACCGTATCGGCAGTGAGAGCGGCGGCGATTGCCGGCCGGGTCCGGACAAGTTCGCCTGCAACAGTTGCCTGCGCTTCGGCAAGTTCGCACAACAGGCCCGGCGTGCGAAGCTCCCGCAACCAGAATTCCACCGACGCCCGCGACGATTTTTGTCCGCGAGTCAGGTAACTTCGCTCCATGAGGCGCGCGATCATGGGCCAGTCCTTGTCGCATTGCGTTTTCTTTGCCTCGACGAGGTCTTCCAGTGCCAGCAGCTCGACGGGTTCTCCGTCGACTTCTATCGTCGTCCGGCGGCTCCACAGATCCTCGAACGAAGCGCCGCCTCGATAACGTGACATCAAATCGATGCGCAACCCCGTAACGTCCGCGCGGTGGCAGCGAAAGTGAACGCCATGACCCTTCTCCAGAAATTCGATATCGAGCCGTGGAACGGCGATCGGTTTCGCTTCGAGATCAGCGAGGGCCGTGCGCAGGCGTTCCAGGTTCGCGGGGTCCGCGAGAATCAGCAGATCAAGATCCCGGCTGAACTCCGCCGCGCCGTAGAACACGCACGCCTGGCCGCCCATTAGAAGCGTTCGCGCGCCACTCTTCCGGATCGAAGAAAGGGCTTTGAGTATCGGGCTCCGGCTCAAGCGACCCTCCGAGCGCGAGATAAGTCTCCCAAAGCTTCATTGACTCTTTGAAGCGTTCTTCCGGCGACAACCGGTACCATTCTGCCCATTCTTCTCCGACGAGATCTTCGGCGCGAATACTCGCTGCCTGCCGGGTCTCATCCATGCTGTCTACTGTAGCGAAAGGGCACGGAACCTGTACAATCGGAGCCATGTCCCTGCAGGATCGCACAATCCGCCCGAGCATGAAAACCGTATGGGCAGCTTACGCATTCGCGATCATCGTTATTCTCGCGGGCATGTGGGTGTACTTCACTTATGAAGCCGACCGGCCCGCGTGGACGACCGCGTTCCTGCTGATCATTCTTATCCCGGCGATCCGCATGCATTTCAGCCGGCGCATGATCACAATGCGTTTCCACGACGAGCATCTGACGCTCGAAACGGGATTTCTTTCCCGCACGCGCCGCACTGTGGACATGGCGAAGATTCAGGACGTCACGGTGCGCCAGAGCCTCGGGCAGCGCCTTCTCGGGGTGGGCGACCTGATGCTCGAAAGCGCCGGAGAAAGCGGATCCATGGCGGTCGCGAATTTGGATAGCCCCCGCGAAATCGCCGATGAGATTCTGGCGAGTTCGCGGCGGTCGCCGGGTGCCGGGATGCGCGGCAGCCTGACCTGATTGGCATTACCTCGCGGCCCCATATGTTTGAGCTCTCGTCGACGGAAGTACCGAATCTCCACATTCGTACAGAACGGGCCGAAGATCGGCGCGAAGTCCGTTCCGTCAACATAGCTGCTTTCGGTCGAGCCGACGAAGCCGGCCTTGTCGAGGCTTTGCATGCCGAAGGCGCGGTGCTTCTCTCGATCGTCGCGGCGATCGAAAACCGAATCGCCGGACACATTCTGTTCAGCCGGATGCATATTGAGACGGACACCGGTCTCCTCTCCGCGGTCGCGCTGGCCCCGGTCGCGGTTTTGCCCGAGTTCCAGCGGAGGGGAATCGGCAGCCGATTGATCCAACATGGCATCGAGGCACTGCGCGACCGGGGTGAGCGGATATTGATCGTTCTCGGGCATCCCGCGTACTATTCCCGTTTCGGATTCTCTGTCAGCATGGCGGCAGGTCTCGCGAGTCCTTTTCCGCCGGAAGCCTATATGGCGATGGAACTCGCGCCTGGCGCGCTCGACGTCGTGCGCGGGACTGTCAGATACGCGAGAGCCTTCGGACTTCAGGCGCCGAGTTAACGCGGCTTTGCCGGATCGAAATGAATGAGACGGATTCGCGTCTCGCCGATCGTGCCGTGATGAATCTCCTCTTCGCGGACGATCCCGACGCCCTTCTGAAACCAGATGTCGACGGTCATCCCGGAGCCCGGGTATGACGAGGTCGAGACGATGCGAAACGTGTTCTGTCCGGCTGGCCCGCCCTTAACCTGCCAGTCTTTCGCGTCCGCCGCCGGGCGCCAGTCGCCCCAGTGGGGTGCGCCCCAGGTTCTCCCCTCGGTGAGCGGAAAACAAAAATCCGGCGAGATATGACCCGCGAGCAGTTGCACACGAAAGTCCGCCGCGAGTCGATGGCTCGACGGTTCCGAGCTTACATAATTCGTGTACGCACAATCGTCGCGAATCAGATAAGCCTGGTCCGGAGGCACTCGATATCCGGGCGGCGGAGACCCTTCCGAAACGCGAATTCGCCGTTCGGCCAGCACGCCTTCCGGGATAGCCCACGAGCCCGCGATCGTCTCTTCAGTGATCCAGCGATGGGTTTCCAGATTCCCTGGTCCCCGGCCGGTATCGTCGCGCGTGTCGTGCTCGTAAGTCCACTTATCGCCGGTGTGGAGCGGGAACCAATCTGCGACCGTGTTCTGAGCGATGGCCTGCGTGCCGCAAAGCGCGAATATGGCGAGAAAATATCTCACGCCGATTTCCCGCTGAGGGTGTGGAGCGGGAGGAAGTCCGAGATACGCTGGCTCCCTTTCATCCGCACGAGGTCGGCCAGCGTGTAGCCGTCGAGAACCTTGAAAAAGGATCCGAGGGCGTTCTGCAGAACGCCTCGCAAAGAGCAGGCCGGGAGGATCCGGCAGGTGTTGTCTGCAAGGTCGAAGCATTCGACGATGCGGAAGTTCGGCTCAGTCTTTCTCACCACGGCGCCGATATTGATTTTAGACGGATCGCGGGCCAGCGTCACGCCGCCCGTCCGGCCGGCGGAGGCTTTCACAAACGAGTGAGTGTCCAGGGTCTGGACGACACGCACGAGGTGGTTACGCGAGATCCCGTAGGCTTCGCTGATCTCGCGCGTAGAAACGGCGCGGTCCCGGTGCTCGGCGAGATAGAGGAGTATCCGCAGCGAATAGTCGGTATGGAGGGTTAGATTCACGCGGGCTTCTTCCAATAGTCAGGCAGTCCCGGTTTGGTGTCCAGCAGGATTTCGAGGATGGCACGGCGATCGCCCGCCGAGAGACGCGCGAAGGTTTTGGTCGTGTCCTTGTTTGTAAGAACGTCGTAAAGCCGCTGATAGACCCGCGTGCGGACCACAGCCGGCATCGAGTCGAACGTCTCGCTGTAGATCATGTAGCTCAACGGATATTTGAACATGCGGGTCTGCAGATCGAAGTCGCGAAGGGACCTGCCCTGGTGATCGCGCGGGCCCCGTTCGGGAAAGGTCTTCGTGAATGTGGAGACGCCCACAATCGGATCGTAGAGTTTGGTTTCCGCGGCGAAGAGCATGTACTCCACCATAGCCTCGATATCGCCGTTGATCTTTTCGTTCGCGGCCTCGTCGAGGGTTCCTTTGGTACGGGCGAGCTCGACGCGGGCTTCCCACGCAGTTCGGATCATCAGGTCGGCCATGCGGGTCTGGTGTTCCAGGGTCATCAGGGCGACGATGTCGCTCGTCGCCGCCAGGTAGTTCGACGCGTCGAAGCGGTGACCGAGAGTCGTAATGTTCTGCGAGTTCGTCATATCCAGATTGCGCGGTTGCGAAGCGTCATGGGCCACGGCGTTGCCCATGTGGCGCGCACCGCCGTGAGTGCCTGTGACATACCATCCGCCCCAGCGGTCGCTGAACGGAGTGCGGTCGTCGGTTTCAAGACTGGCGCCGCGGAAGGCAGGCGTACCGTCGCCGGAGGGGAAAACGGAGGTCACCATGATGCCAGGAATTCCCAGCGTCGTGATGCCCTGGTGGCACTGCAGGCAATCGCTGCGGCGATCGAACGTGGGCTTCGCGGTCTTCTTCATGTCGAGCGTATAAAACGTAATGCCCTGCTTCGGATCGAGAGCCGCCAGTTCGAGCACGTCTCCTCCCTGCACGGAACCCACCGCCACGTTGTCGTTGAAGAAGAGAGCGCGCGGCGCCCAGGGCGAAATCTTCGGATTCTGAAAGCTGGTCTTCGAGAACACGAGGAGTTGGGAGTCAACATTGACGCCGAGGTTTTTGAGGAGCGACGGCAGGTAGCCGAGCGGACCGGGCGTGAAGTCGAGTTTGGCTTTGCCGCTTTCCATGCGGGCGGCGAGGCGGGCGACCGGATCGTCGACCGGGCGATCTCCGTACTGGATGGCGGGGTCGTCGATCGCAACCCAGCGGTGCTCATCCATGACGGGCTGAGTCATGTCTGCCAGAACGAGAGTGACGCCGGACGCGAGGGTGAGGCTGAGGATGGCGGGAAGCAGCCTGCGGCGCATGGCTATATTATGCATTTTAAATACATATTTCGCAACCGCATCGTCTGGAAAATGGTCCTTGCGAGCCGGAAACCACTGCGCGCCGCCGGCATGAATCTCCTCGCACCGATTATCGTTCGTCGCGGAACCGGTGAATCAGGCGTCGATCGCGTTTGGAAGGTTTTCCGTCGCGCTGGTATGCGATCTGCGGAAGGAGTTTGCGGTCCTCCGCAAGCCTGGCTCGGGCGGCGCGGCTGGTGTCGGTTTCGCGGTAGAGGGCCTGGGCCGTTGCGGCCGGCCCGCGGATTTCGCTGAGGGCGAGGACTTCGATGGTGAACTCACCGCCTTCGTTCCGGATGCGCAAGGTGTCGCCGGCGTGGACTTCGCGCGCCGGCTTGGCGGCTTGCCCGTTCGATTCGACGCGCCCGAGTTCACAGGCGTGGGCGGCAAGGGAGCGGGTTTTGAAGAAGCGGGCGGCCCAGAGGTATTTGTCCATGCGAACGCGGTCCATGATCCTCATTTTGCGCCCCAGAGGCGCTTTCATCGAACTCGAGACCTGAACCGAAGACCCGGCTAACTGGAAAAATCGTTTCACCGACTCGCAACGTAAACCACCTCGACTGTGATCGGGTTGAGCGCTCCATTCTGAACCACGTGACATTGGGCAGAAGTGCTTTCACTGGCCACTCACCGTGAAGGAGGCACTGCGGTTGAAGGCCAGATCCCACTCTGTGTTTCCCGGTCGTAACTGCTGCGTATTCCCGGCAGCGACGATTGTCACCCGAGCGGGATCGATTGCCTGAGCGACCAGCGCATCCCGCACGCGATTGGCCCGATCGCGCGAAAGCTTGCCATTCGTCTCCCCGCCCCCGGTTTCGTCGGCGCGTCCCGTGACGGTGATGATGACGTTCGGGCGCGCGGCCAGCACCCGTTTCATCGCCATCAGGAGATCGTCGATGCGGTCCGCCTCACCCGGAACCAGCTTCGAACTGTCGGTATCGAAGCGAATGATTCGCATCTGGATCGACTGGATGTCGGCATCCAGCGCACGCTGCCGCGCAAACGGAGTATTCAGCGACAAATAAGGTTCGAGTTGGAAGCGCGCCTTGCCGGCGTCGAGACCTCGCGCTCGCAGTTGACCGGCTGGATCCGGCGCGTCCGGATCTTTCAGGCCTGCGATCACGTATGAAGAACCATTCCTTTCGATGCCGGTAATGACGATACCGGGCTGTCGCTTCAATTGCGTGAAATAGTCATTCCATCGCGCGCGCTGCCTCCACTGATAGCCGAACAAGGCCAGCACGATGAGCGCGAGCCCCAGTAAATACGGCCATAAGCGGGCCTTCTTCCGTTTTTCCGGCGCGGACTGCCCCAGCAGACAGCGGACGAGTACCGGCTGCACGGGTTCGAACACGCGCAGGTCGTCCTGTTTGAAACTGCCGATCTCGCGCTGCAAAGTCTCCTCAATCTCGTCCAAAGCCTTGCGGAAAACCTGTTTCAACTCCACCGGCGCGGTACCGCTGACCGCCGCCACAAGCATCACCTTCGTTCCATACGTCAGCCACAGTTTGAAGCGGCCGGCATCCACCGTTTCGAGATCCTGGCCGCCACCACTGAAAGAGTCCGACAGGAAGTCCTGAATCGCGGTCAGCATTCCAGCGATCATGTCGGCGTCTTTAAGCACCGCTTCCCGCGCGGCCGCGTGCTGCAGCAACAAACCGTTCTGGCGATGGATCAGAAACACCTGTTCCACGCTGTAGAGAAGGCTTCGGGCGAGCAGGATCTCGCTGAACGGCTTCCCCGTAATGATCGATTCGACGCGCCACTTGATCGACCGCAGCGAGGCGCTCTTCTCCACGATTTGGTTCAACGCTTCGGCGAAATCGCGAATCGCCGCCGCGATCGAGGAACGGATCGCGGGACCGATGATCGGATAGATCGCATCGGCCAGTTCCTTCGGGTTCTTGCGAACGGAACTGTGGAAAGTCTTTTCGACTATGGGCTCGAGGGCATCACGGAGGCTTTTAGACCTGGCCGCTTTGATGGCTTCCGGAAGAACCTCTGCCAGGTCGCCAATGCGTTTGGCAGGATCGGCGATTCGGTCCTGGACGCGTGCGAGGTCTTCGAGCTCCTGGCCAACCAGCAGTTCGCGAAGTTGAGCGAGATCAGAAGACTCCTGATCGTGCACAACGGCCCCTCGGCCTGTGCGCTCAGAAGCGTCCTGACCGCGCTCGGGTGTGCTGCTCGGCACGTTACTCTTCTGCGCCGGGTATCTGGAACTGGTCGCTCAAACGTAGTGCCACTTCGGTGAACAGGGTCGCCAGCGCCGCGCGGTCTGTTTTGCCGTCGCGCAGCTCGTTGACGCGCTTTTCGAGCATGGTGGCGATTTCATCATGGCGGGCGCGGATTTCATCCGTGAGATCGCGCGCCTGCTGCAGCAGGTCGTTACGCAGACCGCGCTCGGAGTTGGTTTCGCGGTCGTCGAGATCGCGGATGCGGCGGCTGAGAGAATCGCCCAGATCTTTCAACTCGCGAGATTGCTGATTGGCGCTGTCGGTGCGCTCGTCACGTTCTCCTTTGAGGCGGGTCTGAACCGTTTCGAACTCTTTGCGGATGTAGGCTTCGAGCTGGTCGAAGCGGCGCTTGCTGGTTTCGCGGATCTCGAGCGTTTCCTTGATCAGCGTTTCTTCGAGGCGCGCGAAGCGGGACTCGTAGTCGCGCATCTGGGACCCGAAAAGAATGTCGCGGATTTTATCGACGTTGCCGGCGCCTCCACGGATTACCTGCGGCTGATTCTGTCCCTCGGCTGGGCTCATGTAAATCTCCTTGTGCTGATTGGTTATATTAACTCGGGAAACCACCGGCAAGTCGTCAATTCTGCATCGTGGCCGGCGAAACCGCCTGCCCGATCAAAAGCCCCCCGGCATTGGTCGGTTTCCGACCCTACCCTGGTACCGCCACCCGCAAGTGCTCATTGGTGGGCGGCGTGGGCGAAGCAGGAGCGTACGCGCGCGTCCAGCTGCGGCGGCGAAAACGGCTTGGCGAGGAAGTCCGTGGCGCCCAGTTGAAAACTGCTGCGGGCGCTTTCTTCATCCCCCATCGCGGTGAGGACGATTACGGGCAGCGTCCGCCCCTCCTGCTGCGAACGAAGCCTGCGGAGCACTTCGAAACCATCCATACCCGGCATGTTCAGATCAAGCAGCACAAGCTGTGGATGCCACGACTCAACCAGTGTGAGTCCTTCTTCGCCCGTCCCGGATTCACGAACTTCGTGGCCGGCTCGCACAAGCGCTTTGCGGGCCAGTATCCGCAGGTCCTCATCGTCGTCCACAATCAGGACCCGCAGCGAACTGTTATGCGCGCCGGTGGGCTGGAGCTCGGTGACCTCGGTCTTGTGGTCGGGAGTGTGCTCGAAGGATTCCTGGTAGCCTTCCCGCGCGCAGGAGACGCGGAGATTCGAGCCAATCGACCGCGCGAGCGCCTGGGCTTTTCTTTCTATTTCTTCGAGGAATGCGTCGTCGTGGGTCGGGTCATGATGGGTCAGGAAGAGGCGTTTTACTCCAGCTGCCGCGGCGAGCTGCGTTACATAAGAGTAAGTGCTGTGGCCCCAGTTTTTCTTGGCTGGATATTCTTCCGGCGTATATTGCGCGTCGTGAATGACCACGTCGGCATTTTGCATGAACAGGGCGTGGCGCTTGTCCCCGTCGTGAAGGATCGATTCGATTTTGCCCGGCTCGGAATCCGAATGCCAAAGCGGCTCCCAGTAAGGCTCGTGATCGCATAAGTAGAGTAGCGATGCTCCATCCGCCTCGATCCGGTAGCCGAGTGCAATCGCCGGATGGTTGAGAAGCTCGGTAGAGATCCGAACATCCTCCATATCGTGCGAGCCCTCGCCGATATCGAAATACTTGATGGCGGCTCCCAACTGGGCCAACTCAACCGGGAAATAGGTAAATTCCATCTGCCCGGAAAGGACCTCCGGCAGAGAGCTGTTGGCGCCTTTCGGTCCGCAGACGTCGAACTTGTTGCCGGGCACAAACAGCGGGGCGAAAAAGGGGAAACCTTGTATATGGTCCCAGTGCGTGTGGCTCAGAAGAATTGTCGCTTCGATCGGCTTTGGCGCGTGCGCCATGAGGTGTGCGCCAAGCGTTCGCGCACCCGTGCCGCAGTCGAAGATAATCCGCGCTCCGGAGTTGGAGACAACTTCAACGCAGGATGTGTTGCCGCCGAACTGGTTCGTGGACGGGCCAGGTGTGGCGATCGATCCACGAGTCCCCCAAAAGCGCAGATACACTGATTTCCTCCGATTTGATTAGACACTGTACTTCAGTTCAATACTTTCCAGATATACCGCAAATTGGCGGAGAGATTCGGCGAGTTGGCCGGCATTTCCGTCAATGGCGGCTTTCTCCAGAGTGGCGCCCAGTTCTGTTAGCACTGGAAAGCCGTAGCCGGCGCCGGTCCCCTTCATTTTATGGGCGAGCTTTTTTATGGCATCGAAGTCGCTGGCTGCGAGGGCCTCGTTATACACCGTAATTTCGGCGCGGCGTTTTTCGAGATAGCCGGGAACTACGTCTTTCATGTCGTCTTCGACTTCGATGACGTTTTTAGGAACGCCGGCAGCAAAACCGCCAGCGGTACAGTGGGCGGCCAGGGCTTCGAGGAGGGTGGCTTTTCGAATCGGCTTGGTGAGTACCGCGGTGAAGCCGGCCTCAAGGCTACGCGCGGCCATGTCGGCGAAGGCGTGGGCGGTCAGGGCTAATACCGGTGTTGGCTGCGCGCCGGTTTCTTTTTCCTGCGCGCGGATTGCTGCGGTCGCCTGGGAACCGTCCATCACGGGCATTTCCACGTCCATGAGAACTACGTCGTAGTCCCCCTCCCGGAATTTACGGGCGGCAATCTCGCCATTCTCGGCAATCTCAACCACAGCCTGGGAACGTTTCAGATACGAAAGGATCAGGTAGCGATTGTCCTCGGAGTCGTCAGCGAGCAGGATCCGGGCCCCGGCCAGAGTGGCCTCGATCTCCTCAATTGTGGCTTTCGTTTTTTCTTCCTCTTTACCTTTACCGTCCACCCAACTCTCCTGTAATCCGAATCCGGCTGTGAAGTAGAACGTGCTGCCGACGCCGAGTGTGCTTTCGGCCCAGATGCGCCCGTCCATTAACTCGACGAGTTGTTTGGAAATAGTGAGGCCGAGGCCGGTTCCGCCATATTTACGCGTTGTCGAGGCGTCGACCTGGGTGAAGCTGTCGAAGATGGCACTCAGCTTGTCCGCGGGAATGCCGATGCCGCTGTCGCGAATGCCGAAGCGGAGACGGCCGGATCGATTGTCGTTTGGGTCGAAGTCGACGAGGACCTCGAGTCCGCCTTTGTCGGTGAACTTGATGGAGTTGCCGAGGAGGTTGATGATGATCTGACGAAGGCGATTGGGATCGCCGATCAGGTGGACCGGCACGGCCGCGGCGATGGTCTGGTTTAGGGCGAGCGACTTTGTCGTGGCGCGGTTTTCGACCACTTCCATGGCACGGGCAACGACATCGCGGAGATCCATCTCGATGGATTCGAGCTCGACGCGTCCGGACTCGACTTTGGAGAGATCGAGGATGTCGTTGATCAGGGTGAGGAGCGCGACACCATTGCGCTGGAAGACATCGACACACTTCTGCTGGTCGCCGGTGAGCGCGGTGCCGGAGAGGACATCAGCCATGCCGATGATGGCGTTGAGCGGCGTGCGGATCTCATGGCTCATGCTGGCCAGAAAGTCGCTCTTGGCCTGGGTGGCGCGCTCGGCTTCGGCGCGTTTGATTTCGAGCTCGCGGCTGAGCTTTTCGACCTTGTCCTTTTCCAGCTCGAAATCGTGGGCGAGCTGCTGGTAGGTGAAGAGCGCCTGAGGCAGAGATTTGATAGCGAGGTAGCGGCGTCCGCTGGCTTCGGCGGCGACGGCCTGGAGATAAAACTCGCCGGACTCGCCAGGCCTGTCGGGATCGGGTTCGGTCCAGACGTCGGAGTGGCCGGTCCAGTTTTCTTCGCACTCGGAGAGGAAGAGGTCGAGGAGTGGATAGGCGTCCACGAGGTCGACCGGGTCTCCGGCAAGCTGCAGCCATGCGGGCGTGGGGCCGATGCGGTTGAAGAGTCCGTCGGCGCGGTGTTCGAAGACAGCGAGGCCGAGGGCGGCGAAGAGGGCGCTGGTGTCAGTCGTCGTCATCTTCATCCTCAGAGCTTGCTTTGAGCATGCGCTGGGTGAGGGAGAGGAAGGCCTCTTCGACGTGCTGGCCGCTTTTGGCGCTGGTTTCGAGGATAGTCCAGTTGGCGGCGGCGAGGTCGGCCCAGACGGAATCGGGGATTTCCCAGGTCTCGCGCAGATCGGCCTTGTTGACGAGCATGAGGAAGGGGCGATCGCCGATCTCAGCAATGACCCTCTGCTGGATGCTGTGCGCGATATCGAGAGTGCGGGCGCGAGTGCCATCGACGACGAGGAGGTAACCGGAAGCGTCCTTAACCTGATTGAGTTTGACGGGCGCGCCCTCTTCCTCGCCGGCCATGTCCCAGAGCATCAGGGTGATTTCGTCACCGTCCAGAGTGAGGACTTTCTTGTCGATCTTGACTCCGACGGTGGTGTGGTATTTGTCGGCGAACATGCTGTGGACAAAGCGGGCGACAAGGCTCGTCTTACCGACGCCGTAGGAGCCGAGGAGGCAGATCTTTTTCTTTTGCATGCCGAAAACGAAAGTAGCATGCGAAGGCAGCGGGTGGCGGGGCCGGGTTTCGGATGCCCACGCCTGGTTTTTTGCAAACCCTGGCTTGGTTTTGGTGGGTCGGTCTGGGTCGCTGCCTTTAGGGCATGTGATTGCAGCGGTGTGGTTTGTTCGTCGCCGTATTCCGCTCGGCGCGAAATTTGTACCAATCGATTCATGCGTGCCTCTGCGGGTTTCCAAAGCGTGTTTTCCGGGTCCAAATCGGGCTTTCTCTCTGGACCCTGGCTGTCTCGGGAATTTTTGCGGCGTCAACGATTACTGCAAACGGAAGTGGGTCTGCTCGTTCGAGACCAGCCCGTCGAAGATCGCCAGCACGCGCTTGCGGTATTGATAAACGCGATCGATTTCTGCCCGGAATGCACCCTGGAAATCCTTCGCCTTCACCCATTTTTCGCTGACCACTCGCGGCACGTCGATATCCTGCCGCAACGCATCAAGCGAATGCCCACGCAGGAAGAGCCCGTAGAAGAAGGCCGCCTCGCGTTGCGGGGCCAGCGGATCGAAATCGTCTCGTGGCGTCATGAACATTCTGGACTCAGTCCGCGAAAGAGACATTTTAGCCATGGTTCCAGCAAGGGATCAAGTATTATGGCGAAAGAGATTCAGCCAAAGAGATTCAAGAAGATACCGGAATCCGAGGAATAAACAAAATAGATGCCGCAATCTGTTGGATGCGATTCGCCGCGGTCCGGGTTTCACCGGTGAGCGCAATATGAGCGTCAGATTGATCGCCAACCCGTCGCGCGTCGCCGCGGCAGGCACAAAACCGAAGCTTATCGATGAATACATTGGCCGGGTAAACTCTGAAACCACAGGGCTTAGCATCGCCCATATGCGCAGCCCCGGCGGCTGGGTCGAGCCCGGACAGACCCCCGATTTCGACGAATATACCGTCGTCCTCAAAGGCGTTCTCCGAGTCGAACACAGAGGCGGATCGCTCGAGGTCGCGGCGGGTCAGGCGGTATTTGTCCCCCGCGGCGAATGGATCCGCTACAGCACCCCGGGGCAGGAAGGGGCCGAATATATCGCTGTTTGCACGCCGGCGTTCACGAGCGAGACCGTTCACCGGGACCCGCAATAAACAAACTCCACCGCCGCTGCAAAGGAGCGGAAACGGAATGGTCGGAGCGCGCGGCTGCAATGTGCTGTAATAATGTTTCGCTGTCTATGCCGACACTTGGATTACGCCTGAGAAGAAGTCTCATTGGCGCGCACCGGGCCACCCGCGAATGGCTCATGCTCTTCAACGGGATACGCGCCACCGATCACCCCGTTCTCGCCCACATCGTCCCCACCAGACGCTGCAATCTGTCGTGCACATACTGCAATGAATTCGACGATTTTTCAAAGCCTGTCCCGGCCGCGGAAATGCTGCGCCGGATCGATCTCCTCGCCAACCTCGGCACTAGCATCATCTCCTTCAGCGGCGGCGAGCCTCTCCTGCATCCCGAGCTCGACGACCTGATCACGCGCATCCGGCGTCGCGGGAAGATCGCCGGTATGATCACCAATGGCTATCTGCTCACCGCCGATCGCATCCGGAAACTGAACCGTGCAGGCCTTGAGCACATGCAGATCTCGATCGACAACGTCATGCCTGACGATGTCTCGAAAAAGAGCCTGAAAGTTCTCGACCGGAAACTTCAGCTGCTCGCGGAGCATGCGGAATTCCACGTCAATATCAACTCGGTCGTGGGCGGCGGCATTCATCACCCCACCGACGCCATCGAAGTCGCGAAGCGCGCCGTCGCGCTTGGGTTCACATCCACTGTTGGGATCATCCACGACGGCGACGGACAGCTCCAGCCCCTCTCGGACGAAGAGCAGCACATCTTCCTGCAGGTGCGCGACATGGGCAAAAAGAATTACGCCCGCATGAATTATTTTCAGGACAACATCGCCGCCGGCAAAGAGAACAAGTGGAAGTGCCGCGCGGGCGCCCGTTACCTCTACGTTTGCGAGGACGGTCTCGTGCACTACTGCTCGCAGCAGCGCGGGTATCCCGCGACGCCGCTCGATAAGTACACAGTGGATGACATCCGGCGCGAGTTTCTCACCGAAAAAGGCTGCGCTCCCCGTTGCACCGTCGCCTGCGTCCATTACACTTCTTACATGGACTTCTGGCGAGCGCCGCAGACCATTCCGGCGCCGCCAGGGGCGCAGCCCGAAAAACAGCCCCTGGTCCAGTTGCAAACCCGATAGAGTAAGTCTTGCCCAGCCCCGTACCGGGGTGAGAAATGATTGGCGAAGTCGTCTCCCATTACGAGATACTCGACAAGCTCGGTGAAGGCGGAATGGGCGTCGTCTATAAGGCGCTCGATACACGGCTGCGGCGGCTCGTCGCGCTGAAATTTCTCCCCGCCCAGATCACCGCCACGCCCGATAAAATCGCCCGTTTCGAACAGGAAGCCCGCGCCATCTCCGCGCTCAATCATCCCCACATCGCGACAATTCACGCCATGGAAGAGCACATCACCGGCTCCGTCCCGCGGCGATTTCTGGTGCTCGAATATCTCCCCGGCGGCTCTCTGCGCGACCGCATCAATGCTTATCGCGCTTCGCGCCAGCCATTTCCGATCTCCGAAGCCGTCAAAATCGGCATCGAATCCGCTCAGGGACTCGCGCACGCGCATCGCCGTGGCATCGTCCATCGCGACATAAAGCCTGAGAACATCATGTTCACCTCCGAAGGCCTGCTGCGCATTACAGACTTCGGACTCGCGAAATCGTCGCGTTCCGGCCAGGCGGACGATGGCTTGACGAAGGATGGAGCCACAGTCGGAACGGCCGCCTATATGGCGCCTGAACAGGCGATGAACAATGAGACGAGCCCCCGCTCCGACTTGTTTGCGCTCGGGGTCACGCTGCACGAAACGATCGCGGGGCAGCGCCCGTTCGCCGGCGCCAGCGAATTCGCCACCCTGCACGCGGTGATCAATCAGGTTCCCGAACCGCTCAATCAACTGCGTGACGATGTTCCCGAGCCTCTGGCGAAAATTCTCTCGCAGCTTCTCAATAAAGACCCGGCCGCGCGTTTCCAGACCGGTGAGGAGCTCGCCGCCGCGCTCAGCAGTCTCGATACGGAACTGCCGACGGCTGAAATCAGTTACACGCCCGCCTTTCATTCGCGCGGCGTGAGCTTCGATCACAGCTCCCTCGAGCCCACCCGGACCATGGCCGCCATTCCGCAGATGGAGGATCGCTCACGAACCAGGTCCATCTGGATTGCAGTGGCCGCCGCCCTCTTCGTGGCCGCAATCGGCGTGACAGTGTGGGGCAGACTCAAGCCGCGGGCCGCGGCTCATCCCGTGACACAGCTCGCAGTCTTGCCGTTCACCGCGAAATCAGGTAACGCGGAAGACGCTGCCTTCGGCAATGGACTCGCCGGAATTGTCTCCGGCCGCCTCGCCGCCCTCGGGGCGAACCTTTGGGTCATTCCTGACCACGATCTCCATCAGAATCGCGTTGCGACTCCCGGCGAGGCGCGCAAGATATTTGGCGTCGATACAGTTGTTACCGGTGAGGTGGACCGCCAACCCTCTGGCACGGACTCAATCCAGATGCACCTCGTCGAAACGGCGTCGGGACATGTTCTCCGCTCGGCGGCGGTGAAATCAGGTGATGCCACCACGCCGCTCGAAGAAGAAGTCGTGAGACAAGCCGCGGCCCTGCTCGATTTGCCTCTCGACCCGATGGCCGTAAACAAGCTGCGCGCGGCGGCCACCCAGACGGCGAATGCTTACGACTACTACGTGCTCGGCAATGGCTATCTCGAACGTTACGACCAGTCGGGAAACATCGGATCGGCGGTTGCTGCTTTCCAGCGTGCTATCGCGCTCGACCCTTCCTACGCGATGGCATATGCCGGACTGGGTGGCGCGTTTCTCCTCGAGTACCAGTCCTCCAGCGACCAGCAGTATCTCGAGCGGGCGCGCGGCGCCGCAATTCAGGCGCTCTCGCGTAACGAAAACCTCGACTCGCCGCACATTACACTTGGCATGATCGCGATGTTGACCGGACAAACAGAGGAAGGTATCCGGCAGCTTCGCACGGCGCTTGACCGCGACCCCGTTAATGCCGATGCCTATCGCGCGCTCGCCAAGGCATATGTCCAGGCCGGAAAACCGGCTGACGCCGAAGAGACTTACAAACGCGCCATCCAGCTGCGCCCAAATTTCTGGCTCGGCTATCTCGACGCAGCCACCTTTTACAACAGCGTCGGGCGCTACCCGGACGCCGAAAAAGCTCTGCGGACCGCGGCGGCCCTTACGCCCGATAACTATCTGGTTTATCGAAACCTGGGCGGCGTCGAAATGGGGCGCGGCGAGTGGGCCTCCGCCGAACAGAATCTGAAACTGGCGCTTACAAAGCGGCCCAGCGGTTCCGTTTACTCCAATCTCGGCTCGCTTTACATCTATCTCGCCCGCTACGCCGATGCCGTTCCCATGCTCGAGCAGGCAGTCGCGCTCGGTGGCGGCGATGAGTCACACGCCTATCTGATCTGGGGAAATCTGGGCGACGCCTACCGATGGACGAAAGGCCGCGAAGCCAGCGCCACCGGAGCCTACCGCAAGGCAATCGATCTCGCCAAAACCCAGCTCGCGGTGAATCCGAAGGACGCCACCCTGCTCAGCCGAATCGCGGTGTACCGCGCCAAGATCGGCGAGTTTCAACAGGCGGAGGCCGGAGTCAGAGAGGTTTTGAAACTCTCGACAGCCGATCCCAACATCCCCTACCGCGCGGCCCTGGTCTTCGAGTTGGCCGGCCAGCGGCAAATAAGTCTGCAGTACCTGCGGGCCGCAATCTCCGCGGGATATTCTGTGAACGTCGTGGAAAGGGAGCCGGAACTGTCCTCCCTTCGAAAAGATCCAGGTTACCAGGCAATAATAAGGAGCACAAAATGACCCCAGCATCGCAAACGGAAAAAGCGCTTCACTCAGTCGGGATTCACATTAAAGGCAGCGGATTTGCTTACCTGACGCCCGACAACCGGAATGCCGCGACCATCCATGTTCGCCACGGCGACAGGATCAAATGGAACTGCGACCACGGCAACTACACAGTATTGTTCAAAGGCGAGTCGCCTTTCGGCCAGGCCGCTGTCCACGGATTCAAGAAGATGGAAACCACCACTTCAGTCATAACCGCCAAACCGGGCCGCTACACGTATGCAGTCACCGTCGCACTTGAAGACGGCGGTCTGATCGTCGACGACCCCGAAATCATCGTCGACGGCAATTAGTCGGCCGCCGCGGCGTTGGCCGCCGGATGCTCAAAACCGCATATCTCCGGGCTTCGTCCCGTGCGCGGCGCACCATGCCTCATACAGCCGCCCGTAGCTCTCCATGACGTAATCGCGCGCCGCGAAGCCCAGTTCTTTCGCGGTCCTGTCGATCCAGTGTGCAGGACCTTCGAGTTCCATAAACACTCCGATCGGCGTTTCGTCAACGGTCACATGCCCCGGCTCGCGCCCGCGCCGCGATTCCGTCCGGTACTTCTCATAGCGAAATTTTTCGGAGAATCCCAGCGCCGCAAAGATCGCGACACAGGTATCGAAATCGCTCGCTTGAAATTCCCGCTCGCCGCGTCGCTTGTGCCGTCCTGGAATTTCGGGACTCTTGAACGTACACGTCACGACCTTCCCCGCCCCACGGACACGGAGCAACCTCCCACTCACGCGCAGGGATTCGTGTTCGTCATCGAGGACCAGATTCTGTTCGAACACTCTCGGCTTCACGATCTCGAACCCATGCTGCCGCAACAGCGCCCGCGCCCGCGCTGCTGTTGCCATGCGAAGTTTGATCTCGACCTCGACCGGTGCTTTCACGCGATCAGGATACCGGATCGGGGTTCGCGGGATAGAGTGCTAAACTCGTGTGTACTTCAAAGCGTGCGCCCGTAGCTCAGTTGGATAGAGCGGCTGGCTTCGAACCAGTAGGTCGGGTGTTCGAATCACTCCGGGCGCACCAGATAAACTCTCTCAATCCCAATCAGTTAGGCCGAGGCGTGGAAACCGGGGACGATTTTGGCGGCTGCGCCCCAATCGTTGGGCACCACCTTCAACAAGAACATAGAATCACAATTGAAAGCTGCTCAGCGATGCAGATCGCTTCCGTGAAGCTTTGGCATGAAGACTCGCAAAATGACCACGTGGGTGGAAGAATGGGATCTGGCACTTGTACGAACCGATCTCCTTTGATTTGGCGGACGGAAAGACTATTCTCGACAAGGCCAACAGCTGGTTAGGGCGCGCGACGACATTGAATTCCAGTTCAGAGCCCCACCCGATCTTTCCTCATTGTTGGTAATCCGATGCGTGACGGGCTTGAGACAGCCTTTAACAGAGCGCAGAATATTCTCCGTCGCGCTCCAGCGGTCCGCATCGTACTCGAGGACCAAGCGGATCGTTTCACCTCGCATCCTCGTGGCGGCTCGTGATAATCCTCCGAATGACAAGCCAGCGGGACTTCGCCCTGTTTCGCGCTGAAACGCACAGGCGGCGGCTTCACCTCCCCTTACGCTTCTTCCAGATGGTCTCGATATGCGGCCATCGCCCCCTTCAGCTTCGCCTCCGAGGCGCGCACGGTCGCATAGTATTTTTCGATCAGATCAAGGGTGCCAGAAGAAACGAATGTAGTCAGCAGCCTCGTCGATGCTTCGAGCGCTACTGTGGCCGCGTCCAAATCCATTCGGCATTCGCACGCCAGCCCGCAGTTGTGCGGCACTGGCTGCATCTTAATGCTTGCTTGACCACTTTTCTAGGCCCCGTGTACCGGTACTCTATGCTATTTCGTGCGGCTCGGAGGCCCTAATGGGTTCGGGATTCGCTGCCGCTTTGGATCGCGGATATCTGGGTCCAATACATGACACCCGATCTTCTGTGACAGTCGATGTGTTTCTCCATCTCCAGCCTGGCCACATCGGCGTCAATTCGGGCCTCTTGAGCTGCCCACTGTAGAGCGTTGTATTCCGTCGTCGAAGCGGTTTCCGCTCGCGCCTCCAGACGCGCTTCTCTACCCCGGAAGGCGTCCTCTGTGGATGCGCAAGCGGCGGCAAGTTGTTCACATTCAAAACAGGTCACGCCACAATCTTAAGGTGCCGACGGAGCGTTTTTAAATCAGGGGATTACCGGTACCTGATCGGATTTCGGCTATCTGGCCTGAGTCCTGCAGTACTGGGTTCGGGAATTTTCAGCGGCTCTATCGTCGCGCGACGTTTACTTCAGGCGGGGATCGGCGTGGCCGGCTCCGGAGACAGTTCGGGAAACTGCCAGTTTTCGCGCTCGATCGCGGCTGCGAGATCCCGCAGGGCATCCGCCGCGCCCCGGCGCAGCATCCGGCTACCCGATCCTGATCCGGGCCTTCTCCCGCTCCGCCTCCGCCGCGACACGCGCGCCCCGCAGCACTTCGC
>DATAZF010000057.1:0-14805 GCA_036272235.1 Bryobacteraceae bacterium
GTGCCTCCCGAGCCGGTCGGAATCGAGTAGAACACGCGGTTGAAGATGTTCTGAAATTCCGCACGGACCGAAATCTGGTAACCTCGTTCCTTTCCGACTGAGAACACGCGCCCGAACGCCATGCTCTCGAGCGGCTGCCGCTGCCACCGGTAATCGTTGAAGTAAGCGGCGGAAGCGCCGAATGTGCCTGGCGCCGGCTCCGTCCACGCGGCCGGATTCAACACGAGCTGCGAAGTCGGGTCGAACTTCGAGTTCGGATCGACCAGAAAAAGCGGCTGCCCGGCAACGCGGTTCATGAACGTATAACCGCCGCCCCATATCGCCGGATTGTTCGAAGGTCCACGCTGCAGATTCGCCAGCAGATTATTCGCGGACGAAGGCGTAGCGAGGATCTGGCCGCTTCGATAGCTGAGAACGCCGCCGTAGGTCCAATCGCGCGCCAGCCACGACACAACCTTCATTGCGCTGCCGTCGCCGTTCAATCGCGGAGTCGTGTAGTTGAACGAAATGGTCAGCACCTGCGGCTGGCTGAAGCCGGAGATCTGCTTGTCCAACCCGATGTTGAAGACGTCGTTGATTAACGGCGCTGACGGCACCACATACGAGGTATTGGAATTGGTCCCGTTGGTCAACTCCTTCTGCCACGCATAGGAAATCGCCCCGGACAGGCCATGCGACAAACGCTTCGTGGCCTTGATCTGCAGCGAGTCGTACCAGTTGTCTCCCATCGGTGGACCGAGGAACGGAGGAATGCCGTTCCACTGCGGATAGGGCCGCAGCGCCTGTCCCAGGGTCGAGGTCGACGGGAATCCCTGATACACGTTGTTCGGATTCGCCAGCAGCGGATAGCGTGCGATGACCGACGCCGAGTTGATTTGAGTGTTCAGCAGCGCCGCGTCATTTTTGCTGGTGACGTCGATCCCCTGGGTCGCTCCATATTGCCGGTCGGCGAGAAGCCCCTGCGGCGTGAGCGCGTTGTAATTCAGGCCGGCGAGCAGGGGAGCGGCCCACCACGCGCCGCGATTTCCGACGTAGGAAACATCCAAAGCCAGATCGCGCATGATCTCCCGCTGGAACCCAATACTCCACTGGAATGTGCGCGGCAAGCGTCCCGCGTTTGGGGCAATCGAAACAAACGGCGACGACGGCGGGATTACGCCCGGCGCTGCCGGGAAGGGATATTGTGGCGAAAAATTCGGCCACGTGACCGGTGGATTTCCGAAGCGATTTCCCGGCGCGTACGGATTCCCGTCCTTTATCAAGCTTGCCGGCGCCCCATAAGCGGGGCTGGAAATGCTGTAGAAATCCCCCGCGCTGCTGTTCAAACCGGCCTGGTCGGATGTGGCGGCATAAGCGATCGCCCCTCCCGCGCGGAACACGGTCTTCGAGTCGATTTGATAAGCGACGCCGAGATGCGGGCCGATGGCAAACGGATAGGCATTGGCATAGTTGCAGTGGCAGGTGGCCTGATATTCCACGGTGCCAGGTCGGCCGCCGATTTCGCTGTTGGGCTGATCGAACACTGCGTTCTGCATGCGCCCGTATTGCTCCTTCCAGAGAATCGCGTAATCCCAGCGCAGCCCGTAATCGAAGGTCAGTTTGTGGGTGATCTTCCAGCTATCCTGCACGTAGAGTGCATAGGAGTGCATGCCGAGCCGCGGATCGGCCGTCTGCGCCAGCGAGGTGAGACTGGAATCGCCGAGCAGAAAACTTGCATAGGCAAATCCACTGCTGGCGGTATTGGCGAACGGCTGGCCGTTTTGCCAGGGATCGGCGGTCTGGACAGCCGAAAACGAGAACTGTCCGTCGGCCCGGCTGGAGTTGACGCTCTCGATGCCTTCGAATAATGCAGTGGCTCCAAGTTTGAAGGTGTGGTTGCCCTTCACCCACGTGACGTTGGCGTTGAAAGTCGGCTTCGTGTCCCAGGCATGCGGGGTGAGAGTGAATGCCACGCCCGTGTTGACTACGCCTGGATAGCCGCCGCCGCCCGACCAGCCTCCGCCGAGCACGCTGTACATCCCTGCCATGTAGGGAAAGAAGTTGGAAGCGGAGAACGGGAGCCCCTGCGGGAACAATTGCTTCTGATCGTACACCGGCGCGGTCTGCGGATTGGACGTGTAAAGCAGACCGGCGCCGAGATGCAGCAGCAGCGACGGCGTAATCGTGTAATCGAGATTCACGCGCATGGTTTGCGATAAAGCGTTCTGCGGTTGCAAAGCGGTGAATGGTTGGGGGAAGCCGTTGGTCTGCGGAGAGTACGTCTTCGTCGCGGAGTAGTATCCGGCCAGCTTCAGCTTCTCGCTGATGTTGTGGTCGATCTTGAACGAAGGAATCGTTGTGTGCCGGAAGTTGGAATAGCCGGGCGCGGTGTAGTTCGTCAATCCCGGAGAATTGGGTTGTGGAATCATATTTTGAACAATCAGCGCCGTCGGGTCGATGCGGCTCAACGGAATCGCATTGCCAGGAAACGGCGTTCGCACCTGAGAGCCGCCCACTGTGGTCTGAGTCGTCGGGTCGAAAATCTCATTGAGGCAAACCGGCTGTCCCGCGGTATCGGGGCCGTTGCAGGTACCGGTGAGTGCCGCGGAAAAATCTCCCGCCCGTTGCGCCGCCGTGGGCACAATCGCGATGGTGTTGCTGGTGAAAGCCGACTGGCGGAACTGCTCGAAGTTGAAAAAGAAAAAAGTCTTGTCGTGGCCGTTATAGATCTTCGGAATCCTTACCGGCCCGCCCAGCGTGAACCCGTAGTCGTTTTGCCGTATCGGATTGCGGGTGTGCTGGCCGACCTTGTTGGGATTCGCCGTTCCCGCCGCTGTGAAAGGAATACCCGCGTTCAGCGCTTCGTTGACGAAGTAATCGTAGGCGGTGCCGTGCAACTGGTTGGTGCCGGATTTCATCGTGTAGTTGAAATAACCGCCGCCCGCCTGTCCGTATTCCGCCGCGAAATTACTGGTTTGGATGGTCACTTCCTGAATCGCGTCCATGCCGGCCTGGCTGACCTGATTCTGTTGCTTGAAGAAGCCGTTGGTGGCATCCTGCCCTTCGATATTGATGGTCTGGGAGTTCGAAGGCATCCCGTTGATGCGCATAACGGAATCCGTCGTGATCCGCGCGCCCGGCAACAACTCGACCGAAGACAGCGGATTGCGGATGTTCCCCAGACTGTTAGCGGTCCCGATGGGCGCCGCCGCGCCGGTGAGGGTCAGAATCGGCAGTTCGTTTAACGTGCTGGTCGCCACGTTCTGACTGACTTCGCCGCCCTCGGTTTTGAGCAAAGGCGCTGCCTCCGTAATCGTGATGCTTTCATTAGCGGAGCCGATTTCCAGCTTTGCGTCGATGCGGTCGGTTCCGGCAACTTCGACGACCAGACCCGTGCGGACGAATTTCTTGAAGCCCGAGACGGTGACTTCAAGCTGGTAGTTCCCGGCCGGCAGCTGGGCAATCGTGTAGTTTCCGGTGTTGGAACTGGCGGTGGGATAGACAGCGCCGGTCGCGACATTTTTGGCCTCGATCGCCGCGTTTGCGACCACGGCGCCCGCCGGATCGGAAATTGTTCCTGTTATGGTTCCACGATCGCTCTGAGCGAAAGCGGTGATGGCGACGGCAAGCACGGAAAATGCGACTTTGAGAGAGCGCACATCAGTCTCCTCGAAATGATTTTCGAATTGTTACTTCACCCGGCTGAGAATATTCAGGTACTTCCCCAAAAAATTCCTGAATTGGGGGAAACTCTATATCCACCGAATATCGGAGTCAAGAGTGAGTTCGGATAAAATCGCACTCTTTAGGATCTTTTGATAACGCGGCCGCCCTGTCTTTTGAGCTGACGTCCCTGGGTGGAAAAGCGGTGGACCGACGCCCGCCCGCGTAAGGGTAAACTGGGAGTCGATCGCGGATTTCTGAAAGCCGGATTTGATGAAAGCACACATCGCGCGAGTTGGTCTTGTCTTTGCGGCGCTGCTCCTGATTGCCGGCGCTGGTCTCGCGCAGCGAGGCTTGAGGTTCGCAGGGCACGACGAAGGTCCGTCGGCGGAGTTCCCGTCCAAAGGCGAGTTCCATTTCATTCGCGTGGAATATAACGATCTGCCCCAGTTCGGCCGTTTTTTTGGCTTTTCCTCACGCAATGGACGCGGCAGCGGGTGGTGGCTGGTCGACTGGCCGGATGCGGACGAGCACTTTTCGACCGGCGTCCAGCGCTTGACGCGAGTGGATACAGGGCAACCGCTTCACATGGGCCTGATGGACGATCGCCTGTTCGACAACCCGTGGATTTACGCCACCCAAACCGGATACTGGGCGCTGAGCAACGCCGAAACGGCGCGGCTGCGCGAGTATCTGCTGCGCGGTGGTTTCCTCGTGACCGACGATTTCTGGGGACCGGATCCCGATCAGTGGGAAGTGTTCAAGGAGACCATGCAGCGGGTGCTTCCAAACAAGCCGATCTCCGATATCGCGGAGCGCGATTCGGTGATGCATGTCCTCTATGACATCCAGCAGAAGGACCTTTCGTTTATTCCCGGCACCCGCCATCTGCGCAGAGGGCCGGGCGGAACTGTTGTCGTGCAGCAGCCTTTTGGCACGCAGCCAGCCTGGCGAGCGATGTACGACGACAAGAACCGCATGGTCGTGGCCGTGAATTACAACACCGATATCGGTGACGCCTGGGAGTATGCCGACGCGCCGGAATATCCGGAGCACATGACCGCGCTGGCTTACCGCTACGGCATTAACTACCTCGTCTACGCCATGACCCACTAGCGGGATTTTAGAAACCGCTTGCCGGCGCGCGCGGCTCATAAATGGGTAGTGTCCTAATTTCATCGGCTCAGGCTCCAATCACCGCCGCAACGAGTCCGCGAATCCACTCGGACACATTCTTGCCGCTGGCCTTCGCCGCCGCTTCCAGTTTCTTCGTGTCATCGATATTGAACCGGATCGGCACAATACGGCCTTTGGCTTCGCCCTTGGGGAGTTTAGGGCGTCCGATCTTCGCCTTAGTTTGCTTTGCCATGTTTGCGGAACTCCTGAACAATTGCGGCCTGTACGGCGGTTTTCGGGGACATAACGGGCGGGATGTGCAGGACCGTCACATGCCGTTTGGGGTGCTCGGGATCGTCCGTCTCGTGAATCCATGCATAGGCACGGTCAGTCATCGGATGGCCCTTCAACCGGAAGACTTCGACGACGCCATCCCAAACCGTCTTACCTTGAAATATTTCCTTCACCGGCACGCTTTCGATGTGCTTTGCCTTCGCGCCGTGAAGGTGGTGAATCACGTCCCGAAGCTCCTGAATGTGCGTCACGCGCACGCCTCAACCAGATCACCAACGGACCAGAACGACTGCTCAACGCCAGCAGCCATCGCAGGCGTGCAGCGCAGAGTATTGTGGCGACGTACGAAGTTGTAATACGCGAAGTGCAGGCCGACAGCCGCCTCGAAATTCTCGCGCTTCTTGCTGAAGGCGTGGGTCAAGCGGGCCAGCCGCTTCATATGCAGGCGCGTGGTGGCGTTCAGACGCTCAACGTAACTGGTAGAAATGAAGTCCCAATCGGGATAGCCAAATATGCCCTTCTTTTGCGATTCAGAAATCTTCGGGGCGCTGTACCGGCGTTGCTGTTCGACGGACTCTTCCGTGCCGTACGTTTTGATGATTTGCCCGTAATCGACGTTGTGAATGCCGAACGCCTCTTCGATGGCCGCAACATATGCCGCAAGTCCGTCTGTTGAAATCTGGACCCGATTCTTCAACCGGCTGGCAACGTCAGTAACGAAGATCGTTGCCGCTTGCGTGTCACGCTCCTTGGCGACATGGAACGCGGGGACGAGCTTCGTGTCGGCGTCGATGGCGCAGAACGTCCAGACATTCCCCAACTGCGGATCGTCGCCAATGCGAACGTGCTTGTCCTTCTTGCCGATGTATCCCCAAATCTCGTCCATCTCCAGACGAGTGCATTCCAGGTTCCGCATCTTGGCACCCATGAGAGCCGTGCAGCCCTGGCCAACGCGCACACCCAACCGCATGATCGTGTCCCGATGAACGCCCGTCAGGCGCTCGATTGAGCGAATACTGGAGCCTTCGCAGAGCGAGGAGATCGCCGCGATTTGCTTCTCCATCGTGAGCACGTCTGCCATATAGTTAGTGTAATACGAAAACATGAGCGAATGCAAGAGTTTTTGTGATACAGTTACCTTGCGGGCGATGTCATACAAACCAAAGAAGCTACCCAAACCAAAAGAAAAGCCAGAAACGGCAGAGAAAACGGTAGTAAAAATATCCCCGCTCGCTGTAATCCTGGGATCAGCGACGTTGATCGGCGGTATCGCCGCAATCGTAATGTTTTTCCCCCGACTGACAGTGGCGGTATCAGACCCCCCCGATGCCTCGCAGCCATTTTCGTCATCGATTACGATCACCAACACTGGATATTTGCCTCTCGAAGAAGTCGGGGCACAAGTAGCGTTGCGTCGAATTGAAAATGTTGATCATGGGAGAGTGTACGGCAGCGAACACTTTGGGGCACGGTTATTCACTCGCTCTTGGGGAAATCACAATCTTGGACTTGACGACAAGTTTACGTTCGCATTCAATGATCTTGCCGGTTTTCCGTTTTTCTACGCTCAAGACCGCTTGCGTGCTGCGGATGTAGCCGTCATTGTCCAATACAGAGTTCCACTGATTCGAATGCGTCGCGAGAAAATATTCCCGTTCGTCGCGCGACAACAAACGAACGGGAATTTCTACTGGTACGGAGAGCCCCTGCCAGCAAATTAGGACACTACCTAAATGCGCGTGCGCACGTCCCCTGCTACAATCGAATTGCAACTGAGTTGCCTAATTATGCTGCAGACTTTCGTGATCACTTTGCGCGAAGGAGTCGAAGCCGCGCTGGTGATCGCCATCGCCGTCGCGTACCTCCGCAAAACCGGGCGTCTCGAGCTCCTGCCCGCCGTCTATCGGGGCCTGATAAGTGCCGTAATTGCCAGCTTTCTTGCGGCATGGGGGTTCGCGAAGATCGGTCTGAGCGACGACGCTTACGAAGGCTGGACGCTGCTCGCCAGTGCCGTTTTCGTCTTCAGCATGGTCCTCTGGATGAACCGCCACGGGCGCAAGCTAAAAGGTGAAATTGAAACTCGTTTGCAAAAGGACGCAGGAGGCGGAAGCAGCTGGGGCGTTTTCTTTTTCGTGTTTCTGATGATTTTCCGCGAGGGCGTCGAGACTGTTCTCCTGCTTTATGGAGTCGTACGGCTCGACACATCGAGCATCCTCGAAGCCCTCGGCGCATTACTGGGAATCGGGCTCGCAGTGCTGTTCGGCGTCAGCTTTGTGCGCGGGACCATCCGGGTCAACCTGAAACAGTTCTTCCAGATGACAACGGCCATCCTTCTGGTGGTTGTCTTTCAATTGCTGATCACGGGCCTGCACGAACTGTCGGAGAGTCAGGTCCTTCCCGCCAGCAGCCGCGAAATGGCGATCGTCGGTCCGGTCGTCAAGAACGATATTTTCTTCTTCGTAACGATTCTCGCGCTGGCGGCGGCAATGATGCTGCTCGAGTGGCGCAAGCGCCGCGCGCCGATAACGGCCGGGCTTGAAGGAGCCGCTCTTCGCAAAGCACAATGGTCGGCGCGTCGCGAGCGCCTGTGGATGACGGCATCGTGCGCGGCATCCTGCATATTCATTCTGCTGATCACGGCCGAGTTTGTTTACACGCGGCAGGCGACCGCGCTCTCGCCCGCGGAGCCGGTGGCCTTCCAGAACGGCGCGGTCCGGATACCGGTGGCTTCGGTCAGCGACGGGATTCTCCATCGATTTCAGCTGGAGGATGGCGGGGTAAGCGTCAGCTTCATTGTGATGCAGAAAGCCGACAAGACGCTGGCGACTGCTCTGGACGCCTGCGAGATCTGCGGCAAGCAGGGCTTCTATCAGAAGGGCAACGAAATTATTTGCCGGAACTGCGGTTCGGCGATTGTGCCGTCGACGATCGGCGTCAAGGGCGGCTGTAATCCAATTCCGCTCAAGTCTCACGTGGATGGCGACATGCTCGTGATCGACGCCGCTGCGCTTGATCCCGCGGCCCGAATCCCCGCGAAGGTGTGATCAGATGACTCCGCGCTGCCACCAGTTCAAACCTGCTTCGCCGTGGTGTTACCGCGTGCCGATTTCTCCCCACGCCGCGAGATGCGGGGCAGGATCCCATCCTGCCCGACATTGACATCCCATGATTCTCCGCTTCGTTCAGGAATCGATTCGCCGCGCGCCGCGCCGTAAAGCACTCATCATCGCTGCTATTGCGATGGGCTCGGCTGTGGCCACGTCGATGCTCGGCGTCATGCTCGATATCGGCGACAAGATCAATGCGGAGCTGCGTTCGGTTGGCGCCAATATCGTGGTCACCTCGCGCGCGGCTTCGCTGACCGGCGGCGTTGGCTCCGTTGCGGCCAGGGCGGCAGGCGGTTCGAATTACATCCCGGAAGCGCAAGTCCCTGACATCAAGAAGATTTTCTGGGGGCTGAATATCATCGGCTTCTCGCCTTCCATCGTGGCGCAGGATGGCGCTTTGCAAGTGCAAGGAGTCTGGTTCTCGCACCCTTATAAGACACCGGACGGAGGTATGCTGCAGACGGGAATCGCGGCTGTGAATCCGGCATGGCGCATCGTCTCGGGCCGCTGGACCCCCGACGTCCTCAACGAGTGTGTCGTGGGCGTGAGCATGGCGCGACGAAACGGATGGAAGGCAGGCAGGACTGTCACCATATTCGGAGCGCCGTTCCGTATCGCGGGGATTCTCTCGACAGGCGATGAGACTGACGATCGCGTTCTTGTTCCTCTCGCGCGCCTGCAGCAACTCACAGGCCGCGTCGGCCAGGTCGACCGCATCGATGTCGCCGCGCTCACGAAGCCGGAGGACGATTTCGCGCGCCGCGATCGCCGGACCATGAGCCCCAAGGAACTGGAGCGCTGGAGTTGCGCCAACTACGTGACGTCCATCGCTTATGAGATCGAGCAGGCTCTGCCCGGCACGCTGGCGCGGCCGGTTCGCAAGGTGGCGGACTCCGAAGGCAAGATCCTCTCGAGCGTCGGCGGCCTGATGGGGCTGATCACACTCGTGGCCCTTTTGTCGGCTGGTTTGACCGTCTGGAGCCTGACCGCGACGACCATGATGGAACGCCGCGGCGAGATCGCGATCATGCAGGCAATCGGCGCGACGCGCGGCACGGTAGCGACGCTCTTCGGAATTGAAATCGCGCTTGTCGGCCTGGTCGGCGGAACCATCGGCGCCTTCGTTGGAGTAGTGTTCGCCCATTACGTGGGCGCGTCCGTATTTCATGACGCGATCGAAGTCACGTGGGTGCTGCCGTTCCTGATTGTTGTCGCCGCTATGGCAATTGCGATCGCAGGTGCCGCGCAACCGCTGCGCCGCACGGTGCGCATGGAGCCCGCCGGAATTCTCCGCGAAGGTGTGTGAGATGTTTCTCCGCTTCATCCTCGGAGCACTTCGTTATCGGCGGCAGAGACTTCTGCTCTCCTTCTCGGCTCTTGCAATCGCGGCCGCGCTCGCAACTGTGCTCTTCGGAGTTTACGGAACTGTCGAGCAGAGAATGCGCCAGGAGTTCAGCACCTATGGAGCGAACATCAACGCAGTTCCGTTAAGCGGCGCGACGGTCCCTCTTGGAATCGCAGCGTCCGCGGAGAAGCTCGGTGCCGCGGCGGCGCCATTCCTGATTACGTCCGCGCGCTCGGGAGCCGGCACGATCGTGGTCGCCGGATTCATCCCATCGAAAACTGCCGCGATGACGCCCTACTGGCACATGCAGGGCAGCCGCGACATCGCACCGGGCGAGTGCCTTGCCGGCGAGACGCTGGCAGCGCGCCTGCATGCCTCGATCGGGGCCGCGATTCCACTGGAGCGCGCATCGTGCGTTGTAAAAGGAATTGTTTCGACGGGTGGCGCAGAAGACCAGGAGTTGCTCATCAACTTCGCGGCTGCGGCGCAACTGGCCGGAATTCATGACGGCGCCAGCCTGATTCAAATCCGCGCGCCGGGGGAGCGTCTGGAAGCCATCCACTCGGCTCTCACAAAACAGTTCCCGTCAGCCGACATTCGCACCAACCTCGCGGTGGCTGAGACCGAATCGAATGTCGTTTTGAGAATTCGCGCCGCACTCTTTCTGCTGACCCTCATCGTCCTCACCATCACGACGCTTTGCGTCACCAGCAACTTCAGCGAGATCGTGCTCGAGCGCTCGAAAGAAATCGGCATCCTGAAAGCCCTCGGAGGCGTCGAGGGCCGCATTGCCGCGCTGTTCGTTTCCGAATCGGTAGTGCTGTCGCTGGTGGCGGCGATTGCCGGATATGCAGCCGGCCTTGTCGCGGCTGCGGCCATAGGGCGCGAAGTTTTCGGCGGCGCGATGCGAGTCGAGGCCAGCGGACTCGTCTTCGCCGGGGTTGCGGGAGTTATGCTGGCCGTGGCGGCTATTGCTACCACGATCGCCGCCGCGAGGATCTGGTCGATCCAGCCCGCGATCATCCTGAGGGGCGAGTGAGTTCATTCATCGAGCTGATTGACGTCCGGAAGACTTATGGAAGCGGAACGTCCGCTGTCCATGCCGTCGACGGCATCAGCTTCAGGGCGGAGCGGGGCGAGTGGATCGCCATAATGGGCCCCTCGGGCTCCGGCAAGACTACACTCCTGAACCTCATCGGATGCCTCGACCAGGCGACCAGCGGCGCGCTGCGCATCGACGGCACCGATACCTCGCAGCTTCGCTCCGCGGATCTTGCGCGCTTCCGCAGCGAAACAGTCGGGTTCATTTTTCAGCAGTTCCACCTCGTGCCGCATCTCACCGCGATCGAGAATGTCATGCTCGCGCAGTTCTTCCACAGCACGACGGACGAGGCCGGCGCGATGCAGGCGCTCAAACAGGTCGGCATGGAGGCGCGGGCCGCTCACTTGCCTTCGCAACTCTCGGGCGGCGAGCAGCAGCGCGTCGCCATCGCGCGGGCGCTGGTGAACGATCCGAAGATCATTCTGGCGGACGAGCCCACCGGCAATCTCGATGCCGAAAATCAGCGGAGCGTGTTCAAAATCCTGAGCGACCTGCATGCGCAGGGGCGCACGATCGTGATGGTGACGCACGACGAAAGCGCCGGCCATCTCGCCGACCGCCGGATCAACCTGGACCACGGCCGCATCAAAGAGACTCTGATCTTCTCCGCCGAAGAGAATCAGGACTTCGACGAAGTGCTTGAACATCTCTGGACCCGCCGCGAGTCGAGCGATCATATCGAATCCACCGACTTCACGGAAATGCAATGGCGGCGGCTTATCGCGACGCTTTCGCGCATCGGCCTTGTCAGCGTCGAGGATGGCGACGAGCGCTTCACCCCCGCCGGCGAAGAGCGCGCCCGCAATGTGATTCGCCGTCATCGCCTCGCGGAGCGGTTGTTCATGGACGTGCTGTCGATTCGCGATGAAGTTGAAATCGAATCGAGCGCGTGCAAGTTCGAGCACATCCTCAGCGCGGATGTTACGGATCGCATCTGTACGCTGCTGGGCCATCCGGTGGCGTGTCCGCATGGAAGCCCGATCCCGCAGGGCGACTGCTGCGCTGAGAAGCGGGTGCTCGACACTTCCGAGATTGCCGGCGTGCTCGGCGGCATCAAAGCGCTTTGACGACAACGCGCTTTGGGGCAGATTGTTTATCGGCCTCCCCGACTCGCTACTCCGCTCCAAACGATCAGGGGGCTCCGTTGAATGAGATTTCGCCGGACCAGCCGGTTCCCGCGACTCGAATTTCGTAGTCGCCTGACAGAAGGCGTGGCAGAGAAGCTTGAGAAGCGAGTCCCGGTCACGGACCGACACGCTTGCGAGGCTGCGGACAACGTCGTTCTTCGCGAGAACACTCCGCTTATGGTCCGGGTGAAACTTCATTCGGATCAGGACGACTTCACCGAATCGCAGGATCATCCATCAGCCGCTCGTAAACAGCATCTTCCCATCTTCCGGGGAGTAGGCCGTTTCAAAACGTTGGCGACTCGCCATCCGCCATGACAGGTCGAAATCGGCCGGCTCCCACCTCACCACCACGCGGAGTTGTTCGCCAGGAAGAATCTCGCCTGCGCACGAACCTCGGGGCGGAATGGCAATGTATCCGCCTGGGCGACCTGGCTTTCAAATTCCACAGTGTTCATGCGAAGGTGCGCTCCTCGTTCAAGACGCCATATCCGCGCACCCAACTGGATTCGTTACCAAGTCCGGGTTGTGGAATCGGCACAGCCGCGGCTGTTTCTGCGGGTGATTGGGACCTGGAGGCGGAGGCGGTTCTTCTCGCTTCCGTAGTCGGCCAAAACGTTTGGCGCGATTCAGCGGCGGCCGGAGCGGCGACGACCGGGCGAGAAGCTCCTCGTGAAAGTGCGCGCGGGAGCATTGCCGGCCGGCTGACTTGATCCGATCGGCCCGGCACCAATCGGCGTGGAACTGATCAATGTGGAACCACTCGATACAGTCGTCACCAGGCTTGCAATGTCACCGACGAGGCCGATAGGCCGCGGCAGAACCGGCAGTTCGCAGTATTGAACCTTGATCCCGAGTATGCGCTCTATAGTGCGCACGTCCGAGCGTTCGAGCGGAGCCGCAAACGTCCACGAGGCGCCCCGAGCGCCGGCGCGGCCTGTGCGGCCGACACGATGAATGAAGTCTTCCGCTTCCTGCGGCAAATCGTAATTCACGACATGGGCGATGTCATCGACGTGAATGCCGCGGGCGGCTACGTCGGTGGCAACGAGTACGCGGTACTTGCCGTCCTTGAAGCCCTGGAGAGCCTGGTTGCGCTGGCTCTGCGACCTGTCGCCATGGATGAGGGCCACTTTGTATTTCCCACGCTCCAGAAACATAGCGAGCCGATCGGCGCCCTCTTTGGTACGCGTGAAGACGAGGAAAGATCCTTTCTGGTGGTTCAGCAGATGAACAAGGAGGTCGAACTTGGAGCGCTGCTCGACTTCGTAGCAGAAGAGATCAACCTGATCGGCGGGTTTCGTGGAGGTTCCAACTTCGACTCGCACGGGTTTCTGCACGTAATCGTCGACGAGGTGGGCGACGGATCGCTCAATGGTCGCCGAGAACAACATCGTCTGGCGCTGGTCCGGCAGCTCCTTCAGGATCGTGCGCAAGGAGGGCAGGAAGCCCATATCGAGCATGCGGTCGGCTTCATCGAGAACGATGGTCTTCGTGCGGGAAAGATCGATTAGCTGCCGCTGCAGATAGTCGCAGAGACGGCCTGGAGTCGCGATCACCACTTCGGCCCCTGCTTTAATGTCGCGCAACTGAGTAACTTCGCTCAAACCGCCGACCACAACCGCTGTGCGGATGCGCATGCCTTCGGCAAGTTGTTTGAATGCCACATTGATCTGAATGGCGAGTTCGCGCGTGGGGCTGAGGATGAGGACCTTGATTATCTTGCTGCGCGGAACGGCGGCGAGGGCCTCAATGACGGGAATGGCGAAGGCGAGCGTTTTGCCTGTGCCGGTTTGTGCCGTAGCGACCACGTCGCGGCCTTCCAGCAGTGGAGGAATGGCTTCTGCCTGGACCGGCGTTGGAGTGACGAATTCGTTTTTGGCGAGGTTATTTCGCAATGCGGAGCAGAGATTGAGTTCGTTGAAATGATTCATTGATTGTGTTTCAGTTTTTCAGGCAGCGATTCGTTGCCTCGCTCTGGGTGGGACAGGTGATGGAAGGTTACGCCGGGCGAAGGAAACGCACTGGCGGGGTGTGCCGCGAAGCAGGAATCCGCGGTAACTATTCGGAAGTTCGAAAATACGCTCACCAGCAAGTTCGGCGCATCCGTCACCGGCTGTTGCAACGTTTTACTAATTTGCGGCCAGCGGATTCACTCGGCAACGGGGAATCTGAACGTCGATCATTCAGGATAGCAGTTCGAACCCTGCTGGAGGAGACGCGTCAGAACCCGCATCGGAAACGCCGCCCTCCGGATTGCCGCCGAGGCGCTATATTCATCATTGCGTTCATGGGATCGAGTCGCCGGGAAACCAAAGCTTAAATGCGGACGGATGACAAGCAGAAACTCTGGCCGGAGCTCTCCTTCCGGTGGGTTGCGAGATCAGGGTGCATAGTCGTGCCCGAGACGCCTCCCGGTGGTCTCGCGGGCGCCGAAACCTGGGAGGCAGCCTCCTGAACGACCGTCTCCGACTCGCGGCGGGATTGCTGCTGCTTGCAGCGGCGGGTTATTCCGTATGGCAGACGATCGACATTCTTTCTTCGCGGCGCATGCGGCGGATGGAACTGGCAGAGATCAGTCACGTGCGGTACGGCCTGTTGAACGCCGATCGCTGGGTGGAGAAAATCGTGCCCATTCTGGACGCGCAGATCGATGCTCTCGACCTGACTGCGGCGAAGCGCGCCAGCCTGCGGCCCATAGTGGTGAGGGCACTCAACCACTTGTTGGACCAGGTGAAGGACCAGCTGGCCCCGAAGCCTGCGCCGGGAGCCGCACCTGCCGGATTTGTGGCGCAGGCACAGGCCATGATTGTTAACAACATGGTGGCCGGCCTCAAGCCCCACGTTCCTGAATATGCCGACGCGGTCCTCAGGGAACTCGGAAGACCGGAGAACAAACAGGCCGTCAGGGATTACCTCCGGAGCGTCGTTACCGACGGCGCTCGCGGGACCTTCGGCGCCGTTGACATGGGATGGTACTCGGCAATCCTGAAGCAGTACGGTTGCGTCGACCGGGCAGCCTGTCAAAACGAGCTCAGCAGACAGATACACGAGCTGGACTCCAGGGTCACG
>DATAZF010000058.1:0-13509 GCA_036272235.1 Bryobacteraceae bacterium
CCCAACCATTTCCTCGCCGCGAGACTTGACCATCATGCCTAGTCCAAGCGTGACTTCCGGACTGATACGAAAGCGGAAATGGTTGGACTGGAGAACGGCAGCCGGAAACATACTGGGAGGTTTCCGAAGACGGAGCAGGAGTTCCGTGCACGTCACCGGCAGGCACTTTCCCGCGCGAATGTAGAACGGAACGCCCTGCCAGCGCCACGAGTCGATTTCGAGCCGGAGCGCCGCGAATGTTTCCACGTTGGAATCCGGCGCCACGCCTTTCTCCGCTCGATAACCGCGGAACTGCCCGCGCACGAGACCTGCCGCGCGACTTGCCGGCACTAACCAGATCCTCGGTCACGACCTGCATATTGCGCCGGTCCGCTTCGTCGCCTTTATCTTTCAGGCCGGGCGTTGTGTAAGCCACCATTCGCTTCCCCAGAAGGTATTCGCCGGAAAACGCGACGAGCGTTTTCTCCGTGGTGGATGCCTGCGGGATAACGGTGTATTCGCGTGTTTCTTTGCGGGCCGTCTTGCCATTGGTGCGGATCAGAGACGCCCGGATCTTCTGGCGGTAGACAAACTGGCGACGCCCTTCGGTCGCAGTGGAAATATTGGCCGTCGCCTTCGTCATGATCGCGAGCACGTCAGGATTCTGCGCCCGAACCAAGAGGCTGGCGGCAAAAAGCGCCAAAGGTACGCGCGCGAAAAGGATCATGGCTACCGAACTTACTTACGTTCCGGCATGGGCCGCAGTTTGCAAAATTTTGTATTGCCGGCGATCCCTACACCGTTGAGCGGAAAAATGTTGATGCGGCCGGTCGCCAGCATGACAATATCGGCTGCGATCGCATCAGTCGATCGAACCCGCAGGTGGTTTTCGCCTTCAGATTTCGTAAGTGAAGGCTTCGATCTCGCCGTGCGCCTGCCGCGCCTGATCGACCTTCTCACACACCATCGCCAGCGTTGTCGAGTCGAGGATTTCAGCCATCGCATCACGCACCTGACGCATGACGATGCGCGTCCCGCAGGTTTCGATGTCGACGCACTCGTCGCATTTCCGGAAGCGCGTCTCGCTCGCGCACGGCAGTGGCGCGAGCGGCCCCTCCATCAGACGAATCACATCCGCGACCGTGATCTGGCTGGGCGGACGCACCAGGGAATAACCACCGCCTTTCCCCTTCTTGCTTTCGACCAGCCCGGAAGATTTCAGCGAGAGGAGGATCTGTTCCAGAAATTTCCTCGGAATCGCCTCTTCCTCCGCAAGGCGGGATATCAGAACTGGCCCCTGGCCATAGCTGCGTGCGAGAGCATACAAGGCGCGAAGACTGTACTGCGTGCGTTTGGAAAGCTGTCGCATGAGCGGGGAAACCTGCGCTTCCAGTTTCTCATCTCTAAACTGTAACCCTAAACTGTAAAAATGACACGAACGCTCCCGCTCTTCCTCACCGCATTCGCCGCGTTCGGACAGACGCCGACGGATACCAGCCAGCCGGTTTCTCCGCGTGTTGCAGCGATTGCTTCAACCAAGGACTCGCTGCACGAGCTCAGCGATTCCATCGAGGCGCTTTCCAGGGTCGTCAGCCGCGCCGTTGTACAGGTATTCTCGACGGGCTATGCGCTGGGCGGCGACGATGCGGAAGGCGGTGACGGCACAACTGCGGGTCTCGTCACGAAGCAGAGCAGTTCGGGGTCCGGCGTCGTGCTCAGCGCCGACGGCTATATCGTCACCAACAACCATGTGATCCGGAACGCCCGGCGCGTACGCGTCCAGCTGGCATCGCCGCCGGACGATCCGGCGGCACCCGCTTCGGCGAAGCTCCATGCCCACGGCAAACTGCTGGAAGCGATTGTCGTTGGTGTGGATCGGCAGGCCGATCTGGCGGTTTTGAAGGTCGATGCCGGCCAACCATTGCCCGTCTTGAAACTCTCCGATTCCGACACGCTTCATCAGGGCCAGGTTGTGCTTGCGTTCGGGAACCCCCTGGGCCTCGAGAACTCTGTCAGCATCGGCGTTATCAGCTCCGTCGGACGTCAGATCAAGCCGGATGATCCGATGGTCTACATTCAGACGGACGCGCCCATCAATCCCGGCAACAGCGGTGGGCCTTTGCTCGACGCCGACGGAAACGTGGTCGGCATCAACACGTTCATCCTTTCGCAGTCCGGCGGGAGCGAAGGGATCGGCTTCGCGATCCCGGGCGACATCGTCGGGAACGTCTACAATCAGATCCGGAAAGACGGACACGTTCATCGCGGCGAGATCGGCGTGACGGCGCAGAGCATTACGCCCGATCTCGCCGCGGGTCTCGACCTGCATCAGGACACAGGGGTGATTCTGGGCGATGTGACCCCGGGTGGCCCGGCGGATAAGGCGGGTTTGCAGGCCGGAGATATCGTCTATTCGCTGAACGGCCGGCAGCTAGACAGCGCGCGTGAATTCGAAACAGCTCTCTACCGCATTCCGTTGAATGAGACGGTTGCCGTAGAAGCCCTCCGCGGCACGCAGAAGATCTCAGCCCGCGTCAAGGTGGCGGAGCGCGACGACGATCCGTTCCGGTTTGTGGACCTCGTCAAGCCGGAGCAAAATCGCGTTTCAAAACTGGGGATCATCGGGGTGGCGATCACGCAGGAAATTGCGAAGCTGCTGCCGGACACGCGCAAGTCGTATGGCGTTATCGTCGCAGCGCGCACGAGCGAAGCGGAGTATTCGGGACAGGGCGGCCTTAAGCTGGGGGATGTGATTTACAGCGTCAACGCGACGCCGGTCTCGACACTGGATTCATTGCGCCAGGCGGTGGACGGGCTGAAGACCGCCGATCCTCTGGTGCTGCAAATTGAGCGCGACGGCAAGTTGATGTATCTCACATTGAGCGAAGAGTGACCCTGCGCGGTCTGCGCACCTCCGAAGTTTGGCTGGTATAGAATGTCAAACGATTCGGAGTCCCCCAATGTTCAGCACCGCAATGTTCAGCGCCGCAATGTTCAGCCCAACCTCCAGACGTTTTCTCCCGGTTGTTATCGTCACTGCCGCACTTGCGTTTCCCGCATGGGCAGCTGATGCGCCCCCCGACTTGAAATCCGTGGTCGACAAATCGATGAAGGCTATGGGGGCCGAGAGCTTGAAGACCGTCGTCATCTCCGGCGAGGGCTGGGACGGCTGCGTCGGCCAGAATTACGATCCGAATTCGCCTGATTGGCGGAAATTCTCCAACAGGAACTACGTGCGCTCCATCGATTTTGAGGCGAAGGGGTGGCGGCTGCAACGCGTGCGCGGCGAAGGCGAGAACCCGGGACGCGGCGGCTGCGGAGCCGGGCCGATCGCCGACCAGACCCAGAATCAGGTGACGACGCTGAACGCGAACTCGCCGTGGAATACCCGGACGGAATACATCCTGCTGCCCGTGGGTTTTCTGCAAACGGCCACCGAGAAGAACGCCACTGTCGGCACCGAAAAAATGAAGGGCAAGAAGTACACCGTGCTTTCGTTTATGGGCGACAAGGCGCCGGTGAAGGGCTACATCGACGAGCAGGGTTACGTGGACCGCGTCGAGACGAAGATCGATAACAACGTGCTCGGAGATATCGTCTGGGATGCCGAATACAGCGACTGGAAAGACTTCGGGGGCGTGAAATTTCCGGCCCACATCCTGCAGCATCAGGGAACGCCGGTGTTCTTCGAGCTGAATGTCTCGGACGTGAAGCCGAATGCCCCGGTTGATCTGACGCAACCGCAGGGACGGGGCGGGCGCGGCGGAGCCGCCGGCGGGCGTGGTGCCGGAGGCCGTGGTCCCGGCAGAGGTGAACCCGCCGGACCGATGTCCGAAGATCTCGGAGGTGGTTTCTGGCTCGTAACCGGCGGCTACGGCGCGGTCATCGCGAACTTCAGGGATTACATCGTTGTGATTGAAGGACCGCAGAATGACATGCGCGCCAATCAGATCATCACAGAAGCGAAGCGGCTGGTCCCCAACAAGCCGATTAAATATGTGATCAACACCCACACGCATTTCGACCACAGCGGCGGTTTGCGCGCGTTCGTCGCCGAGGGTGCGACGATCATTACCCACAAAGACAACAAGTCTTATTACGAGAAGATCTTCAAGGATCCGCACACCCTGGTGCCGGATACGCTTTCACAGAAGAACCCGCAGCCGAAGTTGAAAGTCGAGACGGTCGGCGATTTCAAAGTGCTGACGGACGCCGATCACATCATCGATCTCTACCATCTCGAGGGGAGTACCCACGCGGAGGGAACGCTCATCGCGTACCTCCCGAAGCTGAAGATCCTGATCGAAGCGGACGAGTTCAATGTCGGACAGGCCGGCGCCCCGACACCGGCGAGCATCAATCCGTATCACACGAACCTGCTGGCCAACATTGAGCGCCTCAAGCTGGATGTGGATCGCATCATTCCGATTCACCTTCCCAACGACAACCGCAAGGTAACCATGGCCGAACTGCGTACCGCCGCGGGGAAGTAGCCGGGGCGAGCTCCACAGCGGGATAATAGGCTCGGATGTTACGTCTGTCCCGCCGCGATTACTTCGTTTCTTTGGCGTCGCTCTTCCTTCACAAAGCTCATGCGCAGGAAGAGCCGACCTTTTCGTCAGGCGTTCAGGTGGTCAATCTTTTGGCCACGGTACGCGACAAAAAGAACGCCATCCTCCGCGATCTGACCAAAGCCGATTTCACTGTTCTGGAGAACGGCCGCCCGCAGACGATCCGTTATTTCACACGGGAATCCGACCTGCCCCTCACCATCGGGCTGATGATCGACACCAGCCTGAGCCAGACCCATGTGCTCGACGCCGAGCGCGGCGCGAGTATGCGCTTTCTCGATCAGGTGCTGCGCGAGAACAAAGACCACGTGTTCATCATGCAGTTCGACCTCGCGGTGCAGACGCGCCAGCCGCTGACCTCTTCGCGCCGCGACCTGGCCGAGTCGCTCCCCTTCGTGGATACGCCCACGCGCAATCAATTGCGCAGCCAGTATGGCGGCGGCACGCTGCTTTTCGATGCGCTGGTCGATGCCTCGCAGGACGTCATGAAGAAGCAGCAAGGCCGCAAGGCGTTGATCGTTATGTCCGACGGCGGTGAAAACGGCAGCGACGCGACTTTGACGGATGCGGTGGAGGCCGCGCTGCGGGCCGAGACCCTGATCTACACGATCCTCTATTCCGACGGCAGCTACGGCAACAACAAGGGTGTAATGCAGAGTCTGGCGAAAAATACCGGCGGCGGGTATTTCGAAGTCTCGAAGAGGCTTCCGATCAATCAGGTTTTCGCGTTGATAGAAGAAGACATGCGCAATCAGTACAGCATCGGCTTTGTCTCGGACAAGCCGACGCAGGTGTCGGAGTTCCGCAAGATTCAGTTGACTGTGGATCGTCCGGGGATGGTGGTGCAGTCGCGCGATCGCTACTGGGCTGGCCCGGGCTGAGTCGCAGCCGCGACCTTAGCGGCGGTCTTCGCGTCCGCGATAACCAAGTGCCAGATTCAGCTGGCGAATGGCATCGTCACTGGCGCGAATGGCTTCCACCCGGTGTCCGCCGAAGTCATGGGGAGCTTTCTGCAGGTAATCACGGGCGTCGCGTAGTGCCGCGATCGCGGCCGCGATGCGCGGATGCATCGCCCGCTCATTCTGCGCCATCAGCGTGAAGCTGCCGGCGCTCAGGATGACTCCCATTACAAGTCCGGAAATAAATCTCATTGTGTTTTTTCCTCCTCAACACGTTAACCCTGGGCGGAGACTGGTGGCAAAGCGCGTGAGCTCGTGAATGTGATTTTTGATTCGGTTGGCGCGGCTCTCAGTTACCATTGAGTTCGCGCAGGTCTGAAATCCGAAAGTCCGGCTCCCACTTCGCCAAACCCTCGGCCTTGCCGTAGCCGTAATCGACCGCGCAAATTCGCACGCCCGCCCGCCGGCCGGCTTCCATATCCGCTTCCGAGTCTCCGATGAACAAGCAGTCTTCCGGACTGGCCTCGAGCGCCGCAATCGCCCGCATCAGCACGTCCGGCGCGGGCTTGCAGGGAAATCCGTCGGTCCCCTGCACATGGTCGAAATATGAAATGAGTCCGAATTGTTCGAGTACGGCCCGAGTTGTCGGCGTGCCTTTGGTGGTGGCGGTGGTCTTACGTCCACCGAGGCTGGCGAGAGCCTCGACGACACCGGCAAACGGACGTGTCGAGGCATGCTTCCGCCCGAGATAATCAGCCTTGTACAACTCGATCAGCCGGTCGAGTTGATCGCGAGTGGCGTTCGGCACGACATCCAGAAACACTTCATCCAGATGGAATCCGACGAAGCTCTTGAGGTAATCGAACGGCAGGGGTTCGGAAACGTGCGCAGAAAGCACATGCTGGACTGCCGCGCAGATATCTTGCGCTGAGTCCAGCAAAGTGCCGTCTACATCGAAAATATAAACTTTGAACGGAGGAATAGAGCGATCAGGCAGGCGCCGGCCGCTCCCCTTCGGACAAACCAGGTAAACGCCTTCCACCCGATTCCGGGCGAATGACCTGCTGCGTATGATCGGCCGTATCTTTCGGGGGCCTGGACGATGTCATTGGCGGAAGATCGCCGCCATCGATCAACGTCTTCACCTCCCCGCCGTCGAGAACTTCGCGCTCAAGCAACTCCTCGGCCACGCGAACCATGGCGTTCGAATGCTGCTCGATGATGGCGCGAGCCCGGCTGTAGGCGGTCGAGATAATCCGCTTTACTTCCTCATCGATGCGGATCGCCGTCTCCTCGCTGTAATCGCGATGCTGCGAGATTTCGCGCCCGAGGAAGATCTGCTCTTCCTTCTTGCCGAAGCTCAGTGGACCGAGCTCGCTCATGCCCCACTCGCAGACCATCTTGCGCGCCATCTCAGTGGCCCGCTCAATATCGTTGCCGGCGCCGGTCGTCATCTGGTTGAGATAGATCTCTTCCGCGATGCGCCCGCCCATCATGATCGCGAGCTGGTCTTCGCAGTAGACCTTACTGTAATTGTGTTTGTCGTCGATCGGCAGCTGCATCGTGACGCCCAGCGCCATGCCGCGCGGGATGATCGAGACTTTGTGGAGCGGATCCGCATTCGGGATAACCACCGCCACCACCGCGTGCCCGGCTTCGTGATAAGCTGTCGTGCGCTTTTCGGAATCGCTGAGGATCATCGATTTCCGTTCCGCGCCCATCAGGATCTTGTCCTTGGCCAGCTCGAAATCGATCATCATGACGAGCTTGCGGTTCTGGCGTGCAGCGTTGAGCGCCGCTTCGTTCACGAGGTTCGCGAGGTCGGCCCCGGCAAGGCCCGGCGTTCCGCGGCCAAGTACCGAAAGATCGACATCGTCGCCCAGCGGCACCTTCTTCGTGTGAACTTTGAGAATGGCTTCGCGGCCGTTGACATCCGGACGTCCGACAACCACGCGGCGGTCGAAGCGGCCGGGGCGGAGAAGCGCCGGGTCGAGAACATCGGGACGGTTGGTCGCCGCAACCAGGATGACACCTTCGTTGGACTCGAAACCATCCATTTCCACCAGGAGCTGGTTCAGGGTCTGTTCGCGCTCGTCGTGTCCGCCGCCGAGACCTGCGCCGCGGTGACGGCCGACCGCATCGATTTCATCGATGAAGATGATGCACGGCGCGTTTTTCTTGCCCTGTTCGAACAAATCGCGGACACGGCTCGCGCCCACGCCGACGAACATTTCGACAAAGTCGGAGCCTGAGATCGAGAAGAACGGGACGTTGGCTTCGCCCGCGATCGCGCGTGCCAGAAGCGTTTTGCCGGTGCCCGGAGGTCCGATCAGCAGCACGCCTTTGGGAATGCGTCCGCCGAGCTTCTGGAACTTGGCCGGCTCGCGTAGAAACTCGATGATCTCCTGCAGCTCTTCCTTGGCTTCTTCGACGCCCGCGACGTCCTTGAAGGTGACTTTGCGCTGCTGTGTTGAATGCAGACGCGCGCGGCTCTTGCCGAAGCTGAGAGCTTTGTTGCCCCCGCTCTGCATCTGGCGCATCATGAAGATCCAGAATCCGATGAGCAGCAGGAATGGCGAGGCGTTGACGAGAATCGAAACCCAGCCGTTCGAATTGCTCGATTCGAAAGTCATTTGGACTTTCTTGTCGCTCAACATGTCGTAGAGTTTCGGATAGTTCGACGGCACTTCGGTGTGGAACGAAGTGTTCCCGGTGACGAAGTCGCCTTTCACGGTGCTCTGGTTGATGCTGACGGACTTGATATTGCCGGCCTCGACCTCATTGAGAAATTCGGTGAAGTTGAGCGCGCGGTCCGGTTTAGTGTGACCGTTCTTGACGACCGCCCATAACAGGATGGCGACGCAGATCAGCACTGCCCAGAAAATTACGGTTTTAACGTTTGAATTCACAGGATCCCTTCGCTTACGCGGCGCACAACGGCTGCGCGCTCCCGGCTCACAGTGCGGGCGCTGCAAACGCGCTTCAGTAACATAGACGCAACAAATCGGGGCTTCGATTCCATCACTTCATACCCATTTCCCGGATCACGAGCACTTTCCGGCTCCGCGGATTTGCTGCGAAATCGCTGGCCACTCCGAATCTCCGGCTCCACAGAATGGTTCCATCCCGCGATCCATCTTCCCGCACGGCACTTCTCACGGCACTACCCACAACGACAGGCCAGTTCCTGCGCTCCCACAGAGGTACGCGGCCATCCTGAAAGAGTGTTTTGATTTTCTGTTTCGCCGCCCGGCCAACCGGCTGGTACTGATCCCCTGGTCTCCAGTTCCGCAGCCTCCAGTTTCCCGGCGACAGCGAACCGGCGCACCGCTCCCAGTCCAAAGCCTGCACCCCATCATTATATACGCTTGCGTTGTTAACCAGTTCCATCTCAATGGTTAACTGTCGTTCAGTTACTTCGGTACGCCCCGGCACACTGAGCGGCGCCTCGAAGTCCCGCTCGAGCCGCGAGTCGAGTCCGATGGGGGCGAGCCGCAGCCAGTCGAAGGAGCGGTAAACATCGAGTCCGGGAAGCTGGACCCGGCCGCTGCCTTCGCGCGTCGTCATCATGGCGCGGATTCCCTCAATATGCCTGAAATCGATCGACCGCAGCGAACCCCGCACGCGAAGGATCGCCCGGCGCAGCAGCCGGCGCTGAACGGCTGTCGGCAACTCCAGAAACCGCCCAGTGGCAAGAAGAGCCGATTCCTTGCTTTCAACAACATAGAGTGGTTCGAGACGGTCGAGCTCGCCCACCCAGTACTCTTCTTCACCGCGCGCCCAGGCCGCGGTGGACGCCAGAACTTCCGGCAGCGCCGGGTTCAGACTGGCCGCAAGCTCCGGCAGGTGCCGCTTCCGGATGCGGTTGCGCGCGAAGTCCGGATTCTCATTCGAGGTATCTTCCCGCCAGTCGATGCCGCGCTCGACAAGCCAGGCCCGAATGTCCTTTCGCCGCAATTCGATCAGCGGACGGATGATTCCGGCCGGGGTCACCGGATGGATCCCACTAAGGCCCGCCGTTCCCGCGCCTCGCGCGAACCGGTACAGAACCGTCTCGGACTGGTCGTCGAGGGTGTGACCTGTCGCAACGCCATCGCAAACACCGGAGGTAATCTGTGCGGTGAAGAATTCGTAACGCGCCCGGCGCGCCTCCTGCTCGATATTCCCGGTCACAAGAGGGCTCTTCGCGACGTAGATCGGCAGGCTGAAACGGGCTGCGAGCTCGCGGACAAATTCCTCGTCGAAATCGGATTCTGCGCCGCGCAGGCTGTGGTTGATATGGAGAACGGCGGCGGCCAGCCCGAGCTCACGAAGGGCGTGTAGCAGAAAAACGGAATCGGCGCCGCCGGAGACGGCCACACCGATGCGCTTGTGATGAGCCGCCATGCCATAGCGCTCGATGGTTCGCGCGACGCGCTCGGTCATGCCTGATTGTAACGGCTCGGAAGGGTATTTCCGTCTTGTCGAGGCCTGCTGGCCTTCGCGAACCTGCGGCGCCGGCTGTGTTGTAGTGCGCCTGGCTGTCGGCCGTCACGAATACTGTGTAAGAAACCGCGATTTTATCCGGAGCATGGCAGGACCCGATCCGACTCTGACTGTCCAATACGGCGGCCCGGCTGCTGCCGCATTGTCCGATTATTCGCATTTGGCCGGATGAGGGTAAAGGTTGCCCGCGGTTATAAAGCCCCTATCCCCTGCGTGCTACAACGAACAGGTGGATTGCGTCCTCACCGTCGACGTCGGGAGCTCTTCGGCCCGCACGCTTCTCTTCGATTTCACAGGCAGACAAATCAAGGATTTCGGTTCCCAGGTCGAATACCGCGCCACCACCACCGTTGACGGAGGATGGGAAATCGACGCTACCCAACTGACCGGCATCGTCACCAGCGCGATCGACACCATCTGCGGCCAGATGCGCGCGAAATCCATCCAGCCCTCCGCTGTCGCCGTCGACACCTTCTGGCACAGTATCGTCGGCGTCGGCGCAGAGGGCAATCCCACCACCTCGATTCTGCACCCCTTCGACTCCCGCAGCGCCGCCGCCGTAAAACAACTCCGGCAGCGCGTCGACAATCGCGCGCAACACGCGCGTACAGGATGCGTGATTCATCCGAGCTATCCTCCAGCCAAATTGCTCTGGCTTTCGGAAACCCAACCCGACGCATTCCGCAAGACGAAGCACTGGATGAGCGCCGGGGAGTTTCTCTTTCTGAAGCTCGTCGGCAAAGCGGCCGCTTCCACCTCGATGGTCTCGGCCACCGGACTCTGGGACCAGAATCGAAACGACTACGATCCGGAAATTCTCGCGGCTCTTCCCGTCTCACGCGATCAATTCGCGCCGCCGGCTGAGCTCGACAAGCCCGTTACCGCCGCTTGCCAATGGCCCGAACTTTCCGGCATCCCCTGGCTCCCCACACTCGGCGACGGCGCCTGTGACAATCTCGGCAGCGGCTGCGTCACCCGCGACCGCTTCGCTTTGATGGTTGGCACCAGCGGAGCCATACGCGCTATTGTCGCGGCCGACCGCATCGAAATTCCCGACGGCCTCTTCTGCTACCGGCTCGATCCGAAACGCTTCGTGCTGGGCGGCGCCTTATCGAACGGCGGCGAAGTGTTCGCCTGGATGAAGCGCACCCTGCGCCTGCCCGATGCCAACGACGCCATCGAAGCCCATCTCGCCGCGCTGCCGCCGATGCAGCACGGGCTCACGATTCTGCCGCTCTTCGCGGGCGAGCGTTCCACCGGATGGCGTGCCGACGCCCGCGCGGCCATCATCGGCCTCGGCGCTCATACTTCGCCGATCGAGATTCTGCAGGCCGCGATGGAGTCGGTCGCGCTCCGTTTCCGCGGCGTCTATGAACTCATGCAGTCGGCGCTCGGGACACCGCGCGACGTAGTGGGCTCCGGCAGCGCGCTGCTCCACTCGCCAGTCTGGATGCAGATGATGGCCGACGCGCTGGCGCACGGTGTGATCCAGTGTCTGGAGCCCGAAGCGACTTCGCGCGGCGCGGCTTTGATGGCGCTCGAAGGCCTCGGCATAACGGTGGATCCCGCCGCCCACTATGGCGCCCTGATCGAGCCGATCGCGAAAAACAGCGAAGCCTGTATCGCCGCTCTCGCACGCCAGCGCGGCCTGTATGGGAAATTGTTTGAATAGCGCACAGGCGTCAATCCGTTGTGCCCGACTATAAAAAGTGGAGACTGAGTGACACCACACTTGCGCATTCGCGCCGCGAAAATCAAACTGCTGCTGATGGATGTAGACGGCGTCATGACCAACGGCAAGCTCTATCATTTCCCCGACAAAGAAGGGAACATGATCGAGACCAAAGGCTTCGATTCGCAGGATGGCATCGCGCTGCAATGGATGCAATGGAAAGGCCTGCAAACCGGCGTGATCAGTGGACGTGAATCTCTCGGCACGGCGGAACGCGCTCGCCAGTTGAAGATGAATCACGTGTATCAGGGCCACATCGAGAAAGTGCCGATTCTCGAGAAGATCATGACCGATGCGGAGCTCCTTCCCGAAGAAGTGGCATATATGGGCGACGATCTGACCGATCTCGTAGTCATGCGGCGCGTCGGCTTTCCCATCGCCGTCGCCAATGCGCGGCCTGAGGTGAAGCGCGAAGCCCACTATGTGACAGAGGCGAGTGGCGGTAATGGCGCCGTGCGCGAGGTGGTCGAGTTGATACTCGAGGCCTGGGGCTTCTGGCAGGAAATTCTGGAAAAATACGAAGTCCGCCGCCGCTGAAGATACCGTTGAACGATCCTGGTGCCGGCGGTACAGACCACAGCGGCTTCTCCGACCACTTGTGTTTGGGATACCGCCGCCCTGACTCCCGCATTTCTCACGCTGAACAGGCAAATGGCCTGGCGGCTCTTGCCAATACGAATATATTCGTATTAAAGTCTTCGTATGCAGCATTTTTCCAGACGCGCCCGCTTCCGGAAAGCAACCTTCGCCGCAGGTCTGACCCTGCTCGCAGTCGAAATCCTGCGCGCTCCCCTTATCCTGGCTCAGACCACAGCTCCGATCCTCGAAGTGGCCTCCATCAAACCCAGTGATCCGGCGCTCTGCAAGCCCTACCCGCTTGTTGATGGCCACGCGGACAGCATTACCATGACCTGCGTGACCGTGAAATACATGATCCAGCTCGGATACGACGTCCGGGATTTCCAGATCGCGAGAAGCCCGTCATGGCTGGCAACCGCACAGTACGACATCGCTGCGAAAATAACCCGTTCGGCGGCCCGCGACCTCGGCGCCGAAAAAGACGTGGCCGAGCGCACGGACGCAGAGCGAAAAGCCAGTTCGGAGCGCTTGCGCGCAACGCTGCAATCGCTGTTGGCGGATCGGTTTGCCCTCAAAGTACATCGCGAGACGAAACAACTCCCCGTCTATGTGTTGGCGGTGGCAAAGGGCGGACCGAAACTCAAAACCATCGAAGACTCCGCGGATACCTCTGGAGGGCTTCAGCCGGGAAGAGGCTTTCTCGCCGGCACAAGAACAGGCATTCCTTTCTTCGCCCGGACTCTCTCGCAGATACTCGGCCGCCCGGTATTGAACCAGACCGGGCTAACGGGCAAATACGATTTCGAGCTCCGCTGGACGCCGGACCAAAGCTCGCCCAATGGAGCGCTCGGAGGACAGCTCCCGCCATCCGGACCAGGCGCCACGCCGCCCGATCCGAATGCGACCACGATCTTCACGGCCATTCAGGAGCAGCTCGGGCTCAAATTGAATTCAGGTAAAGGACCAGTCGAACTGCTCGTTCTCGATCACATCGAGAGGCCTTCCGGAAATTGATGTGCGTAAACCGCAGCCAGCGTTTCCGTGATACCTTCTCGTCCATGGCAACGAGCACGCATTTATGAGCCAGGACTGTAAGGGAGCCAGTCTCAAATCCTCGCTCTTGACCATCCCCCCGTGCCTCGTCGCGAGCCACCTGTGACGTATTGGCAACGATGGATCCGGCAACCGCAGACCGTCTGGCTGCGCAAAGCGATTTTCCAGCTTCACTTATGGTGCGGGATCGGTCTCGGCCTCTACGTGCTCC
>DATAZF010000059.1:0-11104 GCA_036272235.1 Bryobacteraceae bacterium
GCGGCAGTTTGGCTGTCCCAATGTCGAAGTAACGGTAAATCTGCACCGAGTCGCAGTTGACGACTTCGCCCTGAAATTGTTCGGCGATCTGCAGCGCCAGCTCGCTCTTTCCACATCCGGTCGGGCCGGCGATCGCGATCAGATTTCGATTCTTTCGCAACGGGCTATTCTTCACCAGCGTCCTCTGATCTTGCGTCATGATGTCGTCGAGTCTGCGTTATACAATGATGACGAATGGGTTGTGTTCCTCGCGGCCGCTCGTAAGTTGCCGCCAGCGACACGAGAAAGTTGGAAAATGATCGGACACCTTCGAGCGCCCAGCGCTCCGATAGCTTCTCTGCCTCCAGTGAGAGCTTTCGTTACCGCGCTTTTGTCCTTCGGTCTGGCCTGTGTTCTGGCTCCGGCGCCGGGGTTTTCCCAGACGCCACCGCCGCAGACCGCGGCTGCGCCCCAGGCAGGTGACCACTCCGCGGCCTATTACGATTTCGCCATGGCGCATCTTTACGCTGAATTGGCGAGCGCCTACGGCAACCGCGGCGAATACGTCAACAAAGCGATAGACCTTTACCGGCAGGCGATGAAGGCCGATCCCGCCGCCACTTACATCGCCGAGGAACTGTCCGAGTTCTACGTTCAGACCGGTCAGCTCGATCGGGCCATGCAGGAGGCGAACGATCTTCTCAAGGCAGACCCGGCCAACAACAACGCCCGCAAGATTCTGGCGCGCATTTACAGCCGGCAGATCGGCGACCCGGATCAGGGCCGCGTCGACCAGGCGATGCTGAAGAACGCGACCGAACAATACCAGAAGATCACGCAGGAGGATCCGAAGGATTCCGAGAGCCTCTCCATGCTGGCCCGGCTTTATCGTGTTGCCAAGAACGATGTCGAGGCCGAGAAGGCGTATCGCCAGGTTCTCCAGCTCGATCCCAACGACGATGAAGCTCTCAATGGCCTTGCCATGATCTATGTCGATCGGGGCGACGTTCCGAATGCGATCACCATGCTGCAGCAGGCGGTCGACAAGAATCCGGACCAGCGCAACGTCCTTATGCTCGGCGATTTTTATGAGCAGATCGGCGAGTTCAGCAAAGCCGCCGATACCCTCAAGCAGGCGCTGGCCCTCACCAACGACAACCTTCAGGTACGGACAAGAGTCGGCGTCGACCTGCTGCGTGCCGCCCGTTTCGACGAGGCGCTGGGCACGTTTCAGGAACTGTCCAACGACTATCCGAAGAACGTACTGTTCGAGATTCAGATCGCGGAAATTCTCGAGCGCAAGAAGGACTACACCGGCGCCGCCGCGGTTCTCGCCAAGGCTCACACGGTCGAGACCAAAGACAACGTCGCCGATATCCGTTTCGCGGAAGAAGAACTTCTCCGCGTGCAGGGAAAGACTCCGCAGGCGATCGCGGCCATGCAGTCTCTGTTGAACGATACGAAGAAGGACAAGTACGCCGATCCGGAGAAGAAAGACCGCACGAAGTATCTTTACGTCCTCGGCGGCATGCAGGAGGATGCAGGCAAGACAGCAGACGCGGTGGCGGCCTATCGGCAGATAGCGGAAATCGACTCGTCGCTCGCCGCCAGCGTCGAAGGCAAGATTATTGAAGCCTGGAAGTCCGCCAAAGATTACAAAACGGCGCGGCAGGCGGCGGACGCGGCGCTGAAAAAATTCCCCGGCGAACGTCCTCTGGTTTTCGAGCATGCTCTGTTGCTCGCCGATCTCGCTCAGACCGATCAGGCCGTCAACGAGCTGAAGGCTCTTCCCGGCGGCTCGAAGGATCGTGACATCCTGATCACCCTCGCGCAGGTGCAGGATAAAGCGCGGCGCTTCGAGGACGAACGGAAGACGCTTGACAACGCCGAGGCGCAGTCGGCCAGCCCGCAGGATAAACAGACAGTCGAGTTCATGCGCGGCGCGATGTATGAGCGCGAAAAGAACTTCGATGCGGCCGAGAAAGCCTTCCGCAACGTGCTCGACGCGGACCCGCAGAACGCCGGCGCCATGAACTATCTGGGGTATATGTTTGCCGACCGCAACGTTCGTCTGGATGAGGCCCAGCAACTGATCTCGAAGGCCCTCGATCTCGAGCCCGATAACGGCGCCTTTGAGGACAGCCTCGGCTGGGTTTACTATCGCCTCAACAAACTCGATCAGGCCGCCGACGAGCTTCGCATGGCGATCGACAAAGTCGGCAAGGACCCGACGGTTCACGATCACCTCGGCGACGTATACCTGAAGCAGGGCAGGATCCGTGAAGCCATTCAGCAGTGGGAGTCATCGGTTTCCGAATGGAAAGTCGCTGCGCCCAGCGATCAGGATCCCGTGGAACTCGCAAAGGTGACGAAGAAACTCGAAGGAGCGAAGGTGCGGGTTTCCGAAAAGGCCCGCTGACGAATGGACCGCTGTCCGGCAGCTTACCGATTTCCAGTACTCTTGCCGGACAGTTGGTTTTTGGAGCAGGTTCGCACACCTAAAGCACGTCGGCGAACCCGCGTTTCATATACCTGAAAATCAACCCGCCGCACACGAACGCCACAATCGCAAATGCAGCGGTGCTTCCCAGGTCTCCCGCCGACACTGAGTGCCCGAGCAGCAGGTCGCGGTAGGTGTCGACAACGTAGCTCAGCGGGTTGGCATGGAGCACCGCGGTCGCCCATGGCGGAAACTTGTCCTTCGGCACCAGGATCGGCGTCGCCCAGAACCAGAGCGTCAAAATTACCGCAAGCACCTGGGCCGTATCCCGCAGATAGACCTGCAGGGCGGCTGCAACCCAGCCGACGCCTACGGCCAGTAGTCCGATCAGGAGCATGACGACCGGCAGCATCACCAGCAGAGGGCTGATCCGGTGCAGGAATAGCGCCGCACCCACGACCACGATCGAAACCGCGAGCAGGTGACTGATGAGCGACGACAGGAAGATCGAAACCGGTACGATCTCCGCTGGAAACACCGTCTTCGTTATTAAATTGGACTGTTCGATCAGGCACCCCGCTGAGCGTTGCACCGTCTCGCTGAAGAGCAGCCATGGCAGCATCCCCGCGAACAGCCACATGGGATAGTTTTGGGTGACTTCGGTCGCCCCAAGCTTTGTCTGAAGGATGATGCCGAATACAAAGACGTAGCTTCCGAGCAATACCAAAGGGTGAACAAGGCCCCAAATCCAGCCCGCCGCCGAACCGATATAGCGCTGCTGAAAATCGCGCTTAACCAGTTGTATTATCAATGTCCTGCGTTCGATGAGGTTGCGTGCGAAATGAGTTCCGGGAATGCGTTTCGGCAAGCGGGAAGCTTAGCAGCGAACAAGGTTGACTTGCAACCTTAAAGGATGTTAACCTCTGAGTTTCTCGACTTTAGCCGGTTCCGTCTTGCCTTGGCCTATTAGGTGCCTGAAGTTCGAAAAAGGTGCCTGAAGTTCGAAAAAGGTGCCTGAAGTTTGAAAATCTGGCTGGACGACAGTCCAAACGCTTGGGGCTCGCGCCCTCCGAAGCGCGCGCCAAGAGGATAAGGATTGAAGCAAAACTATTTCATCGTGGTGCTGGCGCATTCGCTTCATGGGCGACTGCAGCGTATTCACATCCCGCACCGGTTCATCTACGCCGCTCTCGGCGGGCTTGGTCTGGCCAGCCTGATGCTTCTCGGCGTGGTCGGCAGTTATGCCCGCATGGTGTGGAAGGTAGCGAACTACAACTCGCTGCAGCAGGAAGCGCAGGTTTTGCGCACCCGCTACGACAACCTCCAGCGGAAGGTGAAGCAGAAGGATGAGCAGCTTGCCAGCCTCCAGATGCTCGCCGATGAAGTGACGACCGCCTATGGGGTACGGAAGCAGTTGGCCGGTTCGCCGGATCTGGTCGCGGAAGCGCCCGGCGACTCCCTCGTTCCGACCATGCGAGAGACTCTCGCCGAATACAGCTATCTGCGTACGACCAACCTGGCGCGGCGCCAGCGCAATATTTTCGCGCGGGACAATGTAAATGTCCTGCCCGGTATCTGGCCAGTGAATGGCCGCCTCATGGGCGGCTTCGGTGAGCGCAGCGATCCGTTCTCGGGCGAAGGCGCGATGCACACCGGCGTCGATATCTCCGCTCCGCAGGGCACCCCGGTGCATGTGGCCGCGGACGGGATCGTGCTGCACGCCGGATGGAATGGCGGCTATGGCCGCTGCATAATCGTCGACCACGGCAACAACTATCAGACATGGTACGCGCACCTTTCGCGGATGGATGTCATCGAAGGCCAGGAAATTCGCCAGGGTGATGTCATCGGGGCCGTGGGAACGACCGGCCGGTCGACCGGCGCGCACCTTCATTACGAAGTCCGTATCGGCTCGTCTCCCGTGAATCCCTATCGATTCCTCGCGCGCTCATCGGCGGTACACCCGGCATCCGCGCAGCGGGAATTCCCCTTCTGACACCCCCGGCGTAAAATAGGGCTTGTACCCCTTCTCGCGACGCCAATTCCTCGCCATGGCAGCTGCGGGCCGGATCTTCCCGCCGGAATGGACCCGCTACGCGGACCCTGCGACGGAGCTCGATGTAATCCGGCTCACCGATCCTGCTTTCACGAGCGGAATGAGCGCTCCGCATCTGCGCCAGTTCACCCGCCGCAGCGAATTCCTTTTGTACTGGAGTGAACGCGCCGCCAGCGGCTCCGCGGGTGCCCGGCAGGCCTTCCTTCTGGACCTCAAGCAGGGCGGATCGCGGCAGTTGACCGACGCCGCTGCACTCGATTTCTCCAGCCTGTCGCTGTCTCTCGACGAGCGGAGTCTTCTCTTCTTCGACGGGCCGTCGCTCAATGAAACCCTGTTGACCGCGACGCACGCTCGTGAGATTCATCGAGTGCCCGACGGCGCCGTACGCAAGGGTCTGGCGGTTGCGGCGGATGGCTCGATCCTGTTCAGCGAACGCGAAAAGGGGCGCACGCGCATCATCAGCGTGCTCCGTCAGGTATCGCGCCGCATCGTCGAGACGGATCAGGAGATCGACGAATTAATGGTCCGGCCACGCCATCCGCAGGTTCTCTACCGGACCGGTGGCCAGCTTTGGCTGGTGAACGGCGACGGCTCCGGCAAGCGTCAGCTCAAAATTGAACCAGGCGAAACGGCGGGAGCGATCTGGATTCCCTCGGGCCGCACTTTGATCTATCTGCACATCCCGGAAAATCCGAAAGAGCTGGTCACACTGCGTGAGCACGCGCCCGACGACGGAAGCGACAAGCTGCTGGCGAAGACGAGCCAGTTCATCTCCGTCTCGCCCAATGCCGACGCATCCGTGTTTACGGGGGCCAGCCGCAGCAAGGCTTCAGCCTACGTTCTGATTTTGCTCAGGGTGGTCCGGCGCGAGCTGACGCTGTGCGAGCATCACGCCTCGGATCCGGCCATGGTCGAGCCCGTCTTCACTCCCGACAGCCAGAGCATCGTGTTTGTCAGCGACAGGCACGGCAAGCCGGCCCTCTATCAGGTGCACGTGGCCCGCTTCGTCGAGGAGACGAGCGCCGACCCGGCGTAGGCAGAACGAGGAAATGGCCGGTACTACTGGATCGCGCCTTGCAGCTGGACCTGTTCCTGCCGCGAGCGCACGATCTGCTTGCGCTCTTTCAGATAGCTGAAGAATTCGCCGCCTTCGCGCAGCCGGCGAACCAGCATCTGGCGATCGGTCGCCATCTCCCGCAGGAACCGCAAAATGGGGCGATGGCGGAAGTAGAAGCGGCGGTACATGCGTTCGACCGCGTCCTCGATCTCGTCGGGCGAAAGGTGGTCGTAGCGCAGTGTCGAGACCTGAATCCCGTTGCCGGAAAGCTGCAGGGCGTTAGAGTCGATCCAGCCGTTGGCGGTAGCTTGTTTGTATAACTCAGTGCCGGGATAAGGCGCGGCGATCGAGACCTGAATCGAAAACGGGTCGATCTCCTCGGCGAAGCGAATGGTCTCTTCGATGGTCTCCTGCGTTTCGATGGGCAGACCGATCATGAACGTCCCGTGGACGCGAATGCCGAGCTTGCGGCAATTGCGCATGAACTCACGGGCGGTGTCGAGCACGAGGCCCTTCTTCGTCCGGTTGAGAATCGCCTGATTGCCGGATTCGAAGCCGACGAGCAGCAGGCGCAGCCCGTTGTCGCGCAGCTGGCGGAGAGTTTCGTAATCCAGATGCGCGCGCGCATTGCAGGACCACGTCAGCTTCAGCTTCTTCATGCCCCTGGCGATTTCGATCGCGCGGGGCTTATCGATGGTGAACGTATCGTCGTCGAACATCCACTCGCGCACCCGACTGCCGAAGAGCTCTTTGCCGGCTTCCATCTCCTTGATGACGGCCGCCGGGGATTTCGTGCGATAGGCGTGGCCGCCGATCGTTTGCGGCCACAGACAGAAGGTGCACTTCGCCGGGCATCCTCGGCCCGTATAGAAGGAAATATAGGGGTGCTGAAGATATCCGATGAAATACTTTTCGATATCGAGATCCCGATGATAAACGGGGAGCACGCTCGGCATCGAATCCCAGTCGTGGATCAGATCGCGCTCCGGATTGTGGTGGATGTTGCCCGCGGCGTCGCGCCAGCTCAGCCCTTTGATATCCGCCCGCGGTTTGTTCTGCGCGACTTCGACGCAGGTGTAGTCGAATTCATTGCGGCAGACGAAATCGATGACCGGAGCACCCTTGAGCGTCTCGCCGGGGAGGATCGCCACATGCGCGCCGATGAGCCCAATCTCCGCGTGCGGATTCTTCGCCTTAATGGCTTCCGCGCACTGGACGTCATTCTTGAGTGACGGGGTGCTGGTGTGGAGGATGAAGAGCTCGTAGTCGTTGGCAATCGCCAGCACGTCGTCCATGGTCTGCTGGTGCGGGGCCGCGTCCATCAACTTGCTGCCGGGAACCATGGCGGCCGGCTGGGCAAGCCAGGTCGGAAACCAATAGGATGTGATCTCGCGCTTGGCCTGATAGCGCGCACCGGCTCCCCCGTCGAATCCATCGAACGAGGGCGGACTAAGAAAGAGCGTCTTCTTCACTAACGTGTTCTCCCGGACAGCGGCAACGCGCCGCATCGCTTCATACGTTGAACCCGAATGGATCTATTTTGACACCACCGATTGCGCGGCGGCAAAGGAAGGCGAAGGCGAGGTGTGCGGCGGCTACCGATGCGGGTACGCGCCGGTTTTTCAGACATCCCCTTGCCCATTTCGTTATCGTTCCTTTACGGTTGCGGCAGGGAAGCGGAAGTCTCCGCTAAAACAGCACGTCGAAATCGGCTGTATAACGCCTGCGGTACTCACCGAAGAAGACGCCATAATCGGGGTCGCCGGTATTGGCGTGGACGCTGATGGGGTTGAAGTGGTTGGTCAGATTGGAGCCGGAAACGCCGAACCGGAACGAGTATTTATCGGTGACTTTGAAATCTTTGGTAACGCGGGCATCGACGGAAAACGAACCGGGGAAGCTGGATTGATTGGGGACCCCGACATATTCCTGGGCCGGAGTCAGCGGCGACCACGGGAAACCGGAGCGGTATTCCACCTTGGGCATCAGCCGCAACTTCATCGGAAAGGCCAGTGTTCCCCAGGCAAGGAACCGGTCTGGCGCATTGCCCGGCAGGAAGGTGTGAGCGTCAGGCAGGATCACCGCCGGCGGGAAACTCGCCAGATAGGTGTTGAATTCATTCAGGTTTCCCACGCTGTAGCTGCGCGTATAAGTCAGATAAATCTGGCTCTCTTTCCCGGCGGTGGCGGCGGCTGTGAATTCGACCTGACGGAAGCGCGAGTTGCCGCTGCCGTTCAGTACAAACGCGTGCGCCGTGTTGTCGATGCGCGGAGCAACCACGATCAACTCCTCGGAATGGCTCAACAGGTAGTTCGCGCGGATGCGCAGGCGCGGTGACAGAATCTGCTCGATCTGAAGATTGGAATTGATGCTGTACGGCGCGAAATTCCCCGGCACGTTGTTCGAGCGGTATATCAACGGCGAATGGTGGGGAGCGGCCGGTTCAGTCAGGTTGAAATAGCGAAAGGGACCACTGAGAATACTTCCGTCGGAATTGTATTGCGTGATGATCTGGTCGGGATAAAACGCGAAGCCGTAAACGTTCAGAGGCACGCGATCGTAGAAGACGCCCGCCCCGGCGCGGATGATCGTATGACCGTTGGCGAAGGGTGTGAGCACGAGTCCGGCGCGCGGGCCAAGCCGGAAGACGTCGGTGACTTCCTGCTGCCCGGCGCGAAGTCCGAGGTTGATGGAGACGCGCGAGTTGAACACCCACTGGTCCTGCCCGAAGAAAGCAGATTCGACGTCAGAGCGTGAAATCGGCAGCCCGGGGGTGAATGCGATGTTTTCGATCAGCGCGCCCGCCGCATCGTAGATGTTGACGGGGTGTTCCTCGACTTGCGCGTGCTCGGTGCTTCCGCCGAGCAGGGAGCCGAACTTCAGATTGTGGGTCCCGAGGAACTGCTTCGAGAACGACCAGGTCTCCCGCCAGTCCACGCGCGATGAGGTTCGCGTCTGACGGCTGAAGTAATTCCCGGCATTCCGCGAGGGCGTCAGAATCATGGCGAGGTCGCCTTGCGGCCAGACTCCATCGCGGTACGTGCTGGCCGAGATACCGCTGTCAAGTAGTGTGCCGTGAAAAGCTGCGTGCTCGGTAACATCGGCAGCCGCAGTCGAATCCGCCGTGGTCGGGCTCACCGGCTGCGGATTGAAAAAATCCAGGTTGTTGAAGCGTACATGCTGGTCGGCGAGGTGGAATGTCGCCGTGACGAGGTTCGAATTGTTGAGTGTGTAATCGAATGCGGTCAGCGAATTGTAGCCTTCGCGTCGAAATTCGTTATTCGGGAAGGGAAGCGTGATGACCGGATTTTCGCGCATCTCATACTGAATGGATTCGAGCACGAACAACCGATTCGCTTTAAGCGGGCCGCCGAAGCTGACGCGCGGCGTGGAGGAACGCAACCCGACCATGTGCCAGCTGCGCCAGCGGAATTCGGGAAGGGGATCGTTCAGTTCGAAGGTCCACTTGTCGCCGCCCTTGCGTGTCTCGACAGCAACCACGTCTGCGGTAAAGCCGCCATATTCAGCGAGGAAAGGACTCGTGAGCACATTCATCGTCCGGACGCTGTCGATCGGCACTGTGGCTCCGAACTGGCCGGTTGCCGGATCGGTAGCGTTGGCGGAATTCACGAGGAGCGCGCTGCGGTGTTCGCCGCCCCCCGAGAGGCGCAGCTGGCCATTGGGCAGCCGCACGATCCCCGGCGCCAGAGGAAGGGCATCGCCGACGGTGCGCGGCCGGTCCGGCAGATTCCTGACCTGCTGACGCTCGAGCACCGTGGGCGTGTTGGCTTCTTCGAGCGGAGTCTCGATAACTCCCTGGACGGTAATGCTGTCCTTATGAGCGCCACCTGTAGTGAGAATGGCGTCGATGGCGGTGGCTGGTGCGTCCGCCGAAGGCGGTTCGATATCGATATCGGTCGTCAGTTCGTCGAAACTCTTCGCCGCGATCGTGACGCGATAGCGGCCGGGCGCAAGTCCGGTTATTTTTGCTTCACCGGAGGCGCTGGTCTCGGTCGTGTGTGGCGAAATGGCGGGAGAAGAGGGATTGCCCGGCACCGTTTGCACCGTTATTTCCGCTTTGGCGACGGCTTGCCCCTGAAGGGTGCGGGTCGTGACAGTGAGCGCGGCCGAGGGTTGTGTCTGGGCGGACAGTGGCCGCAGAAACATCACAAGAACAAAAATGAGTGGGATTGGAGAAGATCGGAGGGCGGTTATTGCCGCCGGACACACGTCAGCCCGGCGTCGGCCCATCCGTCCTCCTGCGAACATATCACCCAATTACTATTTGAACCTAAAACGATCGGCCTGGTTGGAGAATCTGAAGGTTTCGGCGCGGTGCTTATGCGATCTGTGCCTGTATCGAGAGTCAGGAGTTGGGCGAGAACGGTCGGGTAAAAGATTACCGCGTCCACGTTAAATTCGAGGTGGCACCCACGAGAAAGGTGCTCTGTGGTTGAATACGCTTCGGACAACTTCGTCACGCCCGTCTACAAAAGCCTGAGCGCGCTTGCTAAATAAAGGCAAGATAGTGTGGCCTGCGAATTGCAGCCCTTTTCACCTGGAGGTGATCTGTGCTCAATCTCGCAACGGCTTTGCAGTTTCCGATTGCGGCTTCAAGTTTTGGCGCGCAGCGGTTGCTGGATATATTGCCCTTCCGCGATACCGAGGCCAGCCGTATGGCCAGAACCAATCTCTATAAAGCAGGGGATTTGGCCAGCCGCGAGTTCCGCAACGATACTTTCCTCTACGCAGCGTTTCAACTGGCGGATCGGGCACAGACAGCTCTGATCGATTTCGCAAGGGACGCCTCGACCTTCAAGGCTTTCACGCCCGGCTATGTGCGCCGGGCCGTCTCGAACATGATCGATGGATCAACCGCCGCGCTGACCGCCGTCGCGACGCCATTTTCCCGGCAATTGCTTCAGGACGAGTTTCGCAACCTGCGCGACGTGACCGCATTCCATGGTGAAGCGCCTTCGCCGTGGGAGTTTTTCCGGGACGGGCACTATCCGCTCGATGAAGCGATTGAAGGCTGTTACGCGCGCGGGGATTACGCGGCCCCCTGGCTTCTCGAACAGGCAGGCGAACGTTATGCGGATGGATGGCTGGCCGAGTCCTCGATGAACGCCCGGCCCCTGACGGACTTGCTCTCCTCTGGCCGGAGTCTGGAGCTGCCGGAAAAAACCATGCCCATGATGCATGCCGGCATGGGCGCCTGCTTCGCCAAAACCTTCGTAGCAAGACTTACGCCTCTGAGTACGCGAGCGGAGATCGACGATGCGCTGAAGTCATTCCTCGATCTTGTCGATGCAAATGCCCGTGTCGAGCATAAAGGCGCCGCACTCGAAGCCCTGGGGTTCGTCGTCTGGAGTCGATATACCCAACTGGTGGACCTCGTTTACAACCGGCTTGTACTGATGGATGGGCCGGCGTCGGAATATTTCTGGCATGGCGCAGGACGGGCGATGTATTTCGCTCCGATGTACATGGTGCCGGGATTCTCCGCTTTCCTCGCTGCCGCCGCCGAGCCGCCGAATGAAACGGCGCGTCTGAATGCGCGCGCCGGAGTCGC